>JAWLFM010000331.1:0-2608 GCA_041685565.1 Thioalkalivibrio sp. | reverse complement strand
CGGTGACGATGTCCCCAAGGGGCTGGAAATTCAGGAAGTCGTCCTGAAAGTCGTCCAGGCAGGTCTCGACATTGAACTTCGGCTGTCGGAACAACTGGCGCAAGGCGGTCTGACGCAGTTCGGGGCTTACGCTGCGGGACAGAAAGGGGCTGTAGTCGGAATCCTGGTCGAGGGAGTCCAATGGCGGCATGTCCGCGTCCGAAGGCTCCGGAGCCTCGCGCCGCGCCGCCTGGGCAGGCGCCTCGGTCTCGTTGGGCCGCACCGATTCGGGAGCCTCGGCGGAATCCACCTCGCCCGGATCCGTTGCTGTCGAGGCCTCGGCAGCGTCCGGATCGCCACTACGCGCCTCGGCCTTGCGTTTGACCCAGCGACGCAGGAAGCCCTCCTCTTCGCGCCCCTGCACATCGTCCCGCGACGTCTTCCCATCGGACGCCGTCATCCCGGCACCCGAATCTTCAGCCTTGACGCAGTCACTCGCACTTGCCTCCCTTGCCGGGACGATCCCGCTTGCGCTTGATCCGGCGTTCAGGAGCATAGTTCTCCAGCACGTATTGTTCGACCCAGGCGTACAGGACCGGTGGCAGAGCAGCGCTATAGACCATCTCCCCCCCGGTCTCGTAGGCATTGGCCTCGTCGTAGCTGAGCGATACGAGAAACGGTTCCGGGGCCGCCGCCGGGCCCGTGTGTGTGATCACGAAGATCTTCGGCTCCGGAGACATCAGGTTGTGATAGTAGCTCTCCAGTTCGTCGCGATGCAGCCGCACTGGGAAGCCCGACCAGAGGTACTGCTCAGCCTGGTCCGATCGTCGTATACAGCGACGGCCGGCAGTGGCAGCGGGGTCGCTGTCGAGCACCACGCCGAGAAGATGCCAGCTTTCCCGCAGCCAGCGTGAATCCGGCCGATCGCGCCGCTCCATCAGCACCCCGACCTGGAAGCGGTCGGGGAGGGTGGAATCGGTGGCCTGTACGGGGATTGGCCCGGGGTTCGGACCGGATGTCGATTCAGTCATGTGCCACTCGTCGGATGCGTGCCGTGTGCTGTGCTGCCCACCCATGCCACGCAAGACGCGTACCACGCAGGGCGTCGCTCCGAGTCATGCTGAATTGCAACCCGAAGATCCCGGACACGGCCCCGGCGTACTGCGTGAACAAGGACATTTCGACACACCTGGCTGCGACATTCTGTCCCATCAGGGTCTTCGGCGCGGCCTATGTCACCGTGATTCGCAGGGGAATGGATTTTGCTTCAGTTCACCGGCGAGTACGGCTTCGACCCGGCCAGTCCAGGATACCTCCGTGTCATGAGTTCATCTGCAGAAGGCCCTCCCTATCGGCCCGTCCTGACGGCGGCGGGTCTGTCGCCATCCCATCCCGTCGAAGTCGTGGATGAGTACGGCCTGCCGCGCGACGTGCATGTCGCCGGCGAGCGCCCGCTGACCCTCTATGTCGACAAGCGCGAGATCGTGACCCTGATGACCCTGGGCAGCGCTCCGGAGCTGCTGGTCCTGGGGTATATCCGCAATCAGGGTTTCCTGCAGTCGCTGGAGTCCATCCGCTCGGTCCAGGTGGACTGGGAGACGGACTCGGCTGCGGTCACCACCCTGAACGGGGTCGATGACTGGGAGCAGAAGCTCGCGCATCGCACGGTGACCACGGGCTGCGGCCAGGGGACCGTCTTCGGGAACCTGATGGACAAGCTCGAACAGATCCGGCTGCCCCCGGTGCTGCTGCGCCAATCGGAGATCTACCGAACCCTGCAGCGGGTCAACGAATACAACGAGGTCTACCGCCGTGCCGGCGCCGTCCACGGCTGTGCCCTGTGTCATGGAGACGACATCGAGATCTTCGTGGAAGACGTGGGCCGCCACAACGCAGCGGACGCCATCTCCGGACACATGTGGCTCCAGGGTCTCCCGGGTACGGGACGGATCTTCTACACCACCGGCCGTCTGACCAGCGAGATGGTGATCAAGGTGGCCCTGATGGGCATCCCGATCCTGGTGTCACGTTCGGGGGTCACCTCGCAGGGGATGGACCTTGCCCGACGGATCGGGGTGACCCTGATCGCTCGCGCGAAGGGCCGCCATTTCCTCGTCTACCACGGCGCGCAGAGCCTGATCTTCGACGCCATTCCCGAGGCACGACCCGAGGTACGACCGGAGCCGCGCCGGCGTGCGGCCGCAGATGGGACGGAATAGGTCATGAACGCAGTCACGGAGCCTCCCCGCTTCCTGAGCGTGAAGCAGGTGGCGGAATACCTGAATCTCCACGAAAAGAAGGTCTATGCGCTGGTCAGCGAGGGCAAGATCCCCGGCACCAAGATCACCGGAAAATGGCTGTTCCCGCGCGAACTGGTCGACAAGTGGATGCTGGAATCCAGCCACGGCGGCCTGCTGACCGACCGCCTGATCGTCGCGGGCAGCGACGACCCCCTGCTCCACCGCGTCATCCCGAGGCTGGCCGACCGCATGCGCTCCCGGGCGCTGGTCAGCTTCACGCCGATCGTCACCCGACTGGGTCTGGAACTGTTGCAGGGACATCGCGTCGATGCCTGCTGCGTGCACTGGGGTCCGGTACAGGAGAGCCAGTTGCGCCATCCGGCGCTGAT
>JAWLFM010000330.1:0-2637 GCA_041685565.1 Thioalkalivibrio sp. | reverse complement strand
GCCTACTCGAAGGGTCAGGACCCGGCCCTCGACGAAGCCGTGGAGCTTTGGCCCCGGATCGAGGCCTTCATCGGGCAGGATATCCACGAACCGGCATCCCTGACCGACAGCATCACCGACTTGATGACCCTGACAGGAGGCACCGCATGACCGCCCGCAAGACCCGCATCATGTCCCTTATGGCGAAGCAGGAGCAGCGCCAGGTCGGCCAGCTTGCCGAGCAACTGGGGGATCTGAAAACCCGCGAAATGCAGCAATTCGACACGGTGGACCGGCTGAACCAGATTCTTGAACATGCCGGCACCCCGCTACAAGAGGCGATGACCCCCGGCCAGTTGAAGACCCGGCATTTCATCGGCAGCACGCTTGCTCAGCAATTGGAAGACATACGCGGCAAGATGGCCGAGACCCGGGTGCAGCGGCAAGAGGTGGAGGCTGATCTGAACCATCACCACCAGCGCAGGCGCGTTCTGAATGACCGGATCGATCAGACGCGACGGGACAGTGATCCGTTGGTGGTGCGGGACTGACGCATTGCCCGGACGATCAGGCTGTGGCGCGGAGTTGGCACCGGATTTGCAGAGAGGAAGCGGAACGGCACAGCAGGGCAAAGGGGCCTAGAAAGAGTGTTTGGACTGCAGGCGACAGAAACAGCGGTCGCATCGGGCGCGAAGGGGACACGCGCCCCCGATGGCCTTATGGCCGCGCCCGGTGCCGTCAAAGCCGACTTTCAAAGTCACCTGGGTCAGGCCCGGAGCGGGATGCCCCGGGCAGCGGAAGGGTCCGTCCCGACGGTCACGGCCGAGGCTGCGGGCGACGGCACATCACCCGGCGCGCCGCCGACAGGGGGTGTGCGCGCCCTGCCCGCGTCCATGCCGATGGCGGAGCGGTCCGCGGCGCAAGGGGCGTCGTCTGGTATGGGTGCGGATCAGACCAATCCTGGAATGCCCGGCCCGCAGGGGGCATCACCCGACACGGACCCTGATCTGGAAATTGCAGGTTTGGATCAGGGGACGGTCGCGGGAAGTGCCCTGTCGCAGGCCGATATCCCGGAGGACGGTGGTCTCCCGCAGCCGGAGTCCGGGACACGACCCTGGGACGAGCAGGCCGAGACCGCCGGCGCAGAGCATCCGTCCGCCACGACCGTGCAGGACCCCGCAGACCCTACCGCAGCCCTTGCCTCTGCCGGATCCTTGATCGACCCGGTTTCTCCGGCGGAGTACGCTGCAGGCGATGCAGCTTTCTGGGCACCGGCTGGCGAACAGCCTGCCTCTGACGGGACGACTTCGCGGGTACTGACAGAGGTATCGGTTGCGCCCGCGACCGTGTCGCCCGCCGCCCAGACGACCCAGTCCGGCTCGGCGACCGCCCAAACGCACTCCTTGGCGCAGCCGACGCCCGCTCTGGACCTGTCACAGGCGACCTGGCCCGATAAACTGGTCGAGGATGTTTCGCTGCATCCGATGGGGCGCGGTGACACGCTGACCCTGACGCTGACGCCGGAGCGTCTTGGCACCTTGCAGGTGCGGCTCGAGATGCAGGACGGCCAGACCCATGTTCATTTCGTTGCCGAGACCCCCGAGGCTGCGCGCCTGCTGACCGATGCCCAACCCCGGCTGGCCGACCTGATGTCGCGCGCCGGGGTCGACCTGGGAAACCAGTCGGCCACCACCGGCGAGGGGTCGCAGCAGAACGACCGTTCGGGCCAGCCGGCCACTCTACAAGACTTGCCGGCAGAATCGAACCCGGAGGCAGCCCCCGAGACGGGTGCGCCGCAGGGTGGGTCCGCATATCTGTCGTCCCGATCCACCGTTGATGTTGTTGCCTGAGGTTCACGATGTCCGATGCCGCCCTGCCCGATCTTGATGGCCGCCCAAAGGGCGGACGCATCAAAAAGCTGATCATCTGGCTGCTTGCCGCTGTCGTTTTGTCCGGCATCGGTTTCGGCGCCGGGTTCTATTATGCCGGGGACCCGCTGTCGCCATCGCAGGAAGTGCTGAGGCTGATCGAAAAAGACGCGACCAAGGATGACGCGGCCGCTGGCCCGCAGCGTGTTCCGCGCGAAGTTCCGCAGACCACGCAGTTCGAAACCAGCTATTACGAATTCCCCGACTCTCTGACGACGAACCTCAAGGGATCGCGCCGCTTTCTGCAAGTGGGGGTCGGGCTGTCGACGCAATATGACACCAAGGTGATTGAAAATGTCGAACGCCACACGATGGCGCTGCGCTCGGACATGCTGGTGGTGATCAGCAGCTTTACCGAAGAAGAGGTCGAGGCCGAGGGCGGGCGCGAACGTCTGTCGGAGCGCCTTCTGGAGGCCATCAATGCCCGCCTGATCAGCCTCGAAGGCTTTGGCGGTATCGAAGACGTCTTTTTCCGGACATTTGTATTGCAATGACGAAGAACACGACGAACCCCAATCAGAACGGCGCTCACAAGCTCAGCTCCAACGAGGTCGCGGCCCTGGTCGATGGCCTGCTCGACATGGAAAACGATGGCGGTGGCGCGCAGGACAAGGTCAAACGCTACAAGTTTGGCAGCGACAACCTGTCGATCATGGGGGATTACTACGGTCTGCGCATGATCAACGAACGGTTCTGCCGCCTGGCGCGCTCGGTGTTCCTGCCGTTCCTG
>JAWLFM010000083.1:5993-10920 GCA_041685565.1 Thioalkalivibrio sp. | reverse complement strand
ATCAACGACGATTTGTGAAGCGCCATGAGCAATCTCTACGACGTGATCGTGATCGGCGGCGGGCACGCCGGGACCGAGGCCGCGCTGGCGGCCGCCCGGACCGGCGCCCGCACCCTGCTGCTCACGCACAACATCGACACCATCGGGCAGATGAGCTGCAATCCCGCGATCGGCGGCATCGGCAAGGGCCACCTGGTGCGCGAGATCGACGCACTCGGCGGCGCGATGGCCGAGGCGGCGGACCGGGCCGGCATTCACTTCCGGGTGCTGAACCGGCGCAAGGGCCCGGCCGTGCGCGCGACCCGGGCGCAGGCGGATCGCTACCGCTACCGCCGGGCGATCCGGCGGCTCGTGGAGGGTCAGGCCAATCTGAGCATATTCCAGCAGCCGGTGGCGGACATCCGCATGCAGGGCGACCGCGTCACCGGCGTGCTGACCGAGACCGGCCTGGAATTCGCGGCCCGGTCGGTGGTGCTGACCGTGGGCACCTTCCTGAACGGCAGGATCCACATCGGGCCGGAGCAGCATCCGGGCGGCCGGGCCGGGGATCCGCCCAGCCTGAGGCTGGCGGCGCGCCTGCGCGAGATGGCCTTCGCGGTCGGCCGTCTGAAGACCGGCACACCGCCACGTGTCGATGGCCGCTCCGTGGACTTCGCGCGGCTGGAACCCCAGCCCGGCGACGAACCCCGCCCGATCTTCTCCTTCCTGGGGCGCCACGAGCATCACCCCGAGCAGCGGCTGTGCCACATCGCGCGCACCAACGGCCACACCCACGACCTGATCCGCGCCAACCTGCACCAGGCCCCGATGTACTCGGGCCAGATCGAGGGCACCGGGCCGCGCTACTGTCCGTCCATCGAGGACAAGGTGGTGCGCTTCGCGGACAAGGACAGCCACCAGATCTTCATCGAGCCGGAGGGGCTGGATACCGAGGAACTCTACCCCAACGGCATCTCCACCAGCCTGCCGTACGCGGTACAGCTGCAGCTGGTGCAGAGCCTGCAGGGCTTCGAGAAGGCCCACATCACCCGGCCCGGCTACGCCATCGAGTACGACTACTTCGACCCCCGCGGCCTGCTGCCGTCGCTGGCCACGCGCGCGGTCGCCAACCTGTTCTTCGCCGGCCAGATCAACGGCACCACCGGTTATGAGGAGGCCGCCGCGCAGGGCCTGATCGCCGGCCTGAACGCGGCGCGCTGGACCCGCGACGAGGCGCCCTGGACCCCAAGCCGCGCAGAGGGATATATCGGCGTGCTGATCGATGACCTGGTCACCCGCGGCACCAATGAGCCCTACCGGATGTTCACCTCCCGCGCCGAGTACCGGCTGTTGCTGCGCGAGGACAATGCCGACCTGCGCCTGACCCCGCGCGGCCGCGAACTGGGGCTGGTCGAAGACCGGCGCTGGCAGGCCTTCAGCGCGCGGGCGCAGGCCATCGAGGAGGAACAGGCGCGCCTGGCCTCGCTGCGCCTGGACCGCGCCCGCCGCGAGGACGCGGCGCTGGCGGCCTATCTCGGGGGCAGGCCCGAGTCCGACGCCACCCTGATGGATCTGCTCCGTCGCCCCCAGGTGGACTACGCCGGCCTGATGGCACGGCTGCCGGAACTGGCCGTGGACCTGCCGGACTCCGTTGCGGAGCAGGTGGAGATCCAGGCCAAATATGCCGGGTACATCGAGCGCCAGCGGCTGGAGATTGGCCGTCACAGCCGCGACGAGGCCACGGCGCTGCCGCAGGACCTGGACTACGACCGGGTCCACGGCCTGTCCACCGAGATCCGGCAGAAGCTGGGCAGCTTCCGGCCGCATACCCTGGGCCAGGCGCAACGGATCCCAGGGGTGACGCCGGCGGCCCTGTCGGCGCTGGTCATTCACCTGAAACAGCGCGCGGCCAATGCCTGAATCGGCGGCCGCGGGGCTGTCCGCGGCCTGCGCCGCCCGGGGCCTGGACCCGGCGCTGATCCCCGAGGTGGTGCGCTACCTGGAACTCCTGGAGCGCTGGAACCGGGTTCACAACCTGACCGCCGTGACCGGGGCCGAGGCGATGCTGGACCGCCACGTGGTGGACAGCCTGAGCGTGCTCCCGTGGCTGCATGGAGACCGGGTGCTGGACGTCGGCAGCGGCGCCGGACTGCCGGGACTGATACTGGCCCTGGCCGACCCGGCCCGCGAATACCTGCTGCTGGACGCGGCGGCCAAGCGCGTGCGCTTCCTGCGCGCGGCGATCGCGGAACTCGGTCTGACGCACGTGATGGCCACCCACGCCCGGGTCGAGGACCTGCGGCCGACGCCGGGTTTTGCTACCGTGGTGTCGCGGGCCTTCGCGGCGCCGCCGGAGTTCGTGCGCCGGGCCGGGCACTGCGTCGCCCCGGACGGGCGCATGCTGGCGATGCTGGGCCAGGCCGAGGCCGCCGATGCCGCCCTGCCTGCGGGATGGTCCTATCGCCGGGTCGAGCCGGTGCGGATTCCCGGGTCATCCGCCAGCCGGCACATTGCCGTTATCGAGAGAGAAGCCGCGTGACACAGACATTGGCCATCACCAACCAGAAGGGCGGGGTCGGCAAGACGACCACCTGCGTCAACCTCGCCGCCTCCCTGGTGCGCCTGGGGCGCCGGGTGCTGGTCATCGATCTCGATCCCCAGGGCAATGCGACCACGGGTAGCGGCTACGACAAGCACGCACGCAGCCCCACCAGCTGTGAGCTGCTGCTCGGGGAGGCGCCGCTGGCGGCCTGCGCGCATCGGGTCGAGTCCGGCTTCGACCTGGTCCCCGCAAACGGTGATCTCACGCTGGCCGAGGTTCGCCTGATGGCGATGGAGCGCCGCGAGTACCGCCTGCGCGAGGTCCTGAGCGCGTCCGTATCCGACTACCAGCACATCCTCATCGACTGCCCGCCCTCGCTGAACCTGCTGACCGTGAACGCGCTGGTCGCGGCCGACGGCGTGCTGATCCCGATGCAGTGCGAGTACTACGCACTGGAGGGCCTTACCGCCCTGATGGGCACCATCGAGAGCATCCAGCGCGGCCCGAACCCGAAGCTGCGCATCGCCGGTCTGCTGCGCACCATGTTCGACCCGCGCAACCGCCTGTCCGGGGAGGTGTCGGACCAGTTGCTGGGGCATTTCGGAGAGCGCGTGTTCCGCACCATCGTGCCCCGCAATGTGCGCCTCGCCGAGGCCCCGAGCTTCGGCCAGCCGGCCTTGCTGTATGATGCCAGCTCGCGGGGCGCGGTTGCCTACCTGGCCCTGGCCGGGGAGATGCTCCGCCGCCCGGGCGCCACGGCGGCGCCGAACGCAGGCCTGTGATCCGGCGCGTCGGCAGCGGCGCGGGCCGAGCGCGGGAGACAATTGGTTCATCAGGTCGGCGTGCCTGCGCCGCCCGTTGGGAATAGACGCAATGGTCAAACGGAGAGGTAGTCTCGGGCGGGGCCTTGAAGCACTGCTCAGCGGCGCCGAACGGTCCGAAGAGGACTCGCTGGAAAATCTGCCGATCGAGCTCATCCAGCGCGGCAAGTATCAGCCGCGGGTGCACATGGCCGCCGAGGCGCTGGAGGAACTGGCGAACTCGATCCGGTCCCAGGGCATCGTGCAGCCGATTGTGGTACGCCGGGCGGGAGAAGGCTACGAACTGATTGCCGGTGAACGCCGCTGGCGGGCCGCGCAGATGGCGGGGCTGGAGACCGTCCCCGCGGTGGTGCGGGACATCCCGGACCAGGCCGCCGCGGCCATGGCCCTGATCGAGAACATCCAGCGCGAGAACCTGAATCCGCTGGAGGAGGCCCAGGCCATCCGCCGGCTGATCGGCGAATTCGAGATGACGCACCAGGATGCGGCCACCGCCGTGGGCCGGTCGCGCACCGCGGTGACCAACCTGCTGCGACTGCTGGAGCTGCACGAGGCGGTCAAGGATCGGGTGAATGCGCGCGAGCTCGAGATGGGCCACGCCCGCTGCCTCCTGGCGCTGCCGCCGGAACGCCAGCCGCAGGCCGCCGACGTGATCGTGAAACGCGGCCTGTCGGTGCGCGATGCCGAGCGCCTGGTGCGCCGGATGCTCGCCGAGCCGGCCGTACCCCTGCCCCCGCCGCGACCGCTCCCGGAGATCCGCCAGCTCGAGAGCCGACTGTCCGACACCCTCGGGGCGGCAGTCCAGGTCCGCTACAACCGTACCGGCAAGGGCCGCCTGGTCATCGAATACAACAGCCTGGACGAACTCGATGGCATCCTCGCCCACATTCAGTGATCGGCCGCGTCTTCATCGCTCGCGAGGGTCGGTGGCCGGGCCTGTTGTTGGTGAGCCGTGTCAGGACACGCTCAAGCCGTCCCTGGGCGCTCGATGGCGGCCATCCATGGCCGCCAACGGTCCTGACACGGCTCACCAACAACAGGCCTTCAGCCTCTTCTCGGTTGGCAGTTCGGGTGACCGACCCGGGCGCTGGAGGTCCTTTGGGGGTGTAGCCATTCCGGACCGTCGGCGGACAGGGATGTCCGCCGTCGAGCGCCCATGGATGGCTGGAGCGTGTCCGGAAACGCAACACCCCCAAAGAACCCTCTCCGGACGCCATTCTGTAAGCCGCGAAAACGTTGGGCAGCCATTGGCGCGGTTTGACCTGAACATAAGGCCACTCTTATACTTCGCGCACTTTCCTGGGGAGGGGCGGACCGATGGCCGCGCCCGTCGAATGACGCAACAGACCTCCACTCCCGCGTTGCAGTCGCTGGGTCTGCAGCTGGGATTGACCCTGTCTGCGTCGGCGGTTCTTCTGCCGTTCAGCGCTGCCGCGTCCCTTGCCGCGCTGCTCGGTGGCGCCATCGCCATCGCGGGAAATCTCGCCGTGGTCGCGCTGGTCTTCCGGCGCTACCGGGCCGCGGAGCCCGGTGGTCTGGCCACGCGGATGATGGGCGCTGAACTCGCGCGCCTGGTGTTGGTGGC
>JAWLFM010000083.1:0-5893 GCA_041685565.1 Thioalkalivibrio sp. | reverse complement strand
CGTGGTCGCGCTGGTCTTCCGGCGCTACCGGGCCGCGGAGCCCGGTGGTCTGGCCACGCGGATGATGGGCGCTGAACTCGCGCGCCTGGTGTTGGTGGCGGTAGGCTTCGGCCTGGTCTTCGTGAACGTGAAGGATCCGGCCGTGCTCGTCCTTTTCGGCTCCTTCCTGGTGGTGCACCTCCTGCCGGTGTGGTGGATGCACCGGGTTTCTGATCAAGCAATGAAGAGATAACGGCATGGCTTCAGGAAACGAACTGCCCACCATGGAAGAGCACATCGCTCACCATCTGACCAACCTCACCTTCGGTTACCACCCCGAGAACGGGCTGGGCTTCGCAATGAGCAGCAGCGAGGCGACCGAGATGGGCTTCTGGGCCATCCACGTCGATTCCATGCTCTGGTCCATCGGCCTGGGCATTCTCTTCATCCTCAGCTTCCGCGCCGCCGCCAGGCGCGTGACCGCCGACGTTCCCGGCGGCTGGCAGAACTTCGTCGAGTGGATCATGGACTTCGTGGACGAGAACGTCCGCGGTTCCTTCAAGCACAAGAACGACATGGTCGCGCCGCTGGCGCTGACGATCTTCGTCTGGGTCTTCCTGCTCAATCTGATGGATCTGGTGCCTGTGGATCTGATCCCGCACCTGTTCTATCTCGCCGGCGTCCCGTACATGAAGATCGTGCCGACCACCGATGTGAACGTGACCGTGGGTCTCGCGCTCGGGGTCTTCATCCTGATCATCTACTACAGCCTCAAGATCAAGGGTCCGGTCGGCTTCATCAAGGAGCTGACCGGCATCCCGTTCCAGACCAGCATCACCGTGATCAAGCCGATCTTCTGGGTGATCAACTTCGTACTGGAAACGATCAACCTGATCGCCAAGCCCGTTTCGCTCGCCCTGCGACTCTTCGGCAACCTCTACGCCGCGGAGATGATCTTCATCCTGATCGGGGTGATGTACTCGGCCGGCCTCGTGCTCGGTCTGGTCGGTGGCGTGCTGCACGTGGGCTGGGCCATCTTCCATATCCTTGTCGTGCCGCTGCAGGCCTTCATCTTCATGGTCCTGACGGTCGTGTACATCGACATGGCGTACAGCGAAGAGCACTAGGTTTCGATCCCCTTATCATCAACTGACTGATTCAAACTCGACTGGAGATTCAAAATGGAAATGGCAAACGCTCTGATCGTTCTGGCTGGCTCCCTGCTTCTGGGTCTGGCCGCCGTCGGTGCCGCGATCGGCGTGGGGACCCTCGGCGGTCGCTTCCTCGAAGGCGCGGCCCGTCAGCCCGAACTGATCCCGATGCTGCGTACCCAGTTCTTCATCGTGATGGGCCTGACCGATGCGGTCCCGATGATCGGCGTGGGTATCGGCCTGTACGTCCTGTTCGCTCTGGGTGGCTAAGAGGCTGACCGGGTCCCGAGGATCCCTCACTACTCGTCAACCTGAGGTACCAGGATGAATATCAATCTCACCATCATCGGGCAATTGCTCGCGTTCAGCGTATTCGTGTGGTTCACCATGCGCTTCGTCTGGCCGCCGCTTTCCGATGCCCTGGAGACCCGGCGCAAGAAGATCGCCGAAGGCCTCGCGGCCGCCGAGCGGGGCCAGAACGAGCAGCGTCTGGCCGAGGAACGCGCCAAGGAGGTCATCAAGCAGGCCAAGCAGCAGGCGGCGGAGATCGTCGCCGCGGCGCAGAAGCGCTCCAACGACATGGTCGAGGAGAGCAAGACCACTGCGCGCGAGGAGGGCGAGCGCATCAAGGAGGCCGCGCACGCCGACATCGAGCAGGAGGTCAACCGCGCCCGCGAGCAACTGCGCAAGCAGCTGGCCACGCTGGTGGTCCAGGGCGCCGAGCAGATCCTGGGCAAGGAGATCGATGCCAAGGCGCACGGCAACCTCCTGAAAGACCTCGCCAAAAGGCTGTAAGGAGACCGCATGTCCGACATGACGCAGGTCGCCCGACCCTACGCCCGCGCGGCCTTCGAGCTGGCCCGGGCGCAGGATACCCTGCAGGCCTGGGACGACGAACTGGCCCTGCTGGCCGCCATCGCCGACGATGCCCGCGTGCGCACCGTGCTGGCGGACCCCCGTGTCGACCGTGCCGCCAAGTCCGGCCTGGTACTCGACATCGCCGAGGGTCGCCTGAGCGATGCGGTGGCCAACCTCGTGCAGCTGCTGGCCGAGAACGGCCGCCTGCCGAGCCTGCCCGCCGTCCGGACCGAATTCGCGGCGCTGAAGGCGGAGACCGAGAAGCGGGTCGTCGCGCAGGTCGTGTCCTATCGGAAGGTGACCCAGACCCAGGAAAGGCAGCTGCTCGAGGCCCTGCGCGAGCGCCTTGGCTGTGAGGTCGAACTGGACTGCTCGGTCGATGAGTCCCTGCTCGGCGGGGTCGTGGTCCGCGCCGGCGACCTGGTCATCGATGGGTCGGTGCGGGGTCAGCTGAACCGCCTTGCCGCCAATTTGAGTCGCTAAGAGGAAACAAGCAATGCAACTGAATCCTTCCGAGATCAGTGATCTCATCAAGCAGCGCATCGAGAAATTCGAGGTGGGCTCGGAGGCCCGGACCGAGGGCACCGTGGTCAGCCTGACCGACGGCATCTCCCGCATCCACGGTCTCGGCGACGTGATGCAGGGCGAGATGATCGAGTTCCCCGGCGACACCTTCGGCATGGCGCTGAACCTGGAGCGGAACTCGGTGGGCGCGGTGGTCCTGGGCGACTACAAGCACATTACCGAGGGCGACACCGTGCGCTGCACCGGCCGCATCCTCGAGGTGCCGGTGGGTCCGGGCCTGCTCGGCCGCGTGGTCGACGCCCTGGGCCGGCCGATCGACGGCAAGGGCCCGGTGGACTCCGACATGACCGCGCCGATCGAGAAGATCGCGCCCGGCGTCATCGAGCGCCAGTCGGTGTCCCAGCCGCTGCAGACCGGCCTGAAGGCCATCGATGCCATGGTGCCGATCGGCCGCGGCCAGCGCGAGCTGATCATCGGCGACCGCCAGACCGGCAAGACCGCGGTGGCGGTGGACGCGATCATCAACCAGATCGGCAGCGGTGTGAAGTGCATCTACGTGGCCGTGGGCCAGAAGGCCTCCTCGGTGGCCAACGTGGTGCGTCGGCTGGAGGACGCCGGCGCGATGGAGCACACCATCATCGTCGCCGCGAACGCCTCCGAGTCCGCGGCGATGCAGTTCATCGCCCCCTACTCCGGCTGCACCATGGGCGAGTACTTCCGCGACCGCGGCGAGGATGCCCTGATCGTCTACGACGACCTGACCAAACAGGCCTGGGCCTACCGCCAGGTGTCGCTGCTGCTGCGCCGGCCGCCGGGCCGCGAGGCCTATCCGGGCGACGTCTTCTACCTGCACTCGCGCCTGCTGGAACGGGCCTCGCGGGTCAATGTCGAGTACGTCGAGAAGTTCACCAATGGCGAGGTCACCGGCCAGACCGGCTCGCTGACCGCGCTGCCGATCATCGAGACCCAGGCCGGCGACGTCTCGGCCTTCGTGCCGACCAACGTCATCTCCATCACCGACGGCCAGATCTTCCTCGAGACCGACCTGTTCAACGCCGGCATCCGGCCGGCGATCAACGCCGGTCTTTCGGTCTCCCGCGTCGGCGGCGCGGCGCAGACCAAGATCATCAAGAAGCTCGGCGGCGGCGTGCGCCTGGCGCTGGCGCAGTACCGCGAGCTGGCCGCCTTCTCGCAGTTCGCCTCCGACCTCGACGAACTGACCCGCAGGCAGCTCGACCGCGGCAAGCGCGTGACCGAACTGATGAAACAGGGGCAGTACTCCCCGATGTCCATCGGCGAGATGGGCTTCTCGCTGTTCGCGGCCAACGAGGGCTTCCTGGACGACGTGGATACGGACAAGGTCGTGAGCTTCGAGCGCGCCCTGCTGGACTACCTGCGTTCGTCGCAGAAGGCGCTGCTGGACAGGATCAACGACTCCGGCGACTACGACGCCGAGATCGAGGCGGCGATGCGCAAGGCCCTGGAAGAGTTCAAGGCCAAACACAGCTGGTAACGGGGGCACGCAATGGCGGGCACAAAGGAAATCCGGACTCAGATCAAGAGTATCAAGAGTACTCAGAAGATCACCAAGGCCATGGAGATGGTGGCCGCGTCGAAGATGCGGCGCGCACAGGAGCGCATGGAGGAATCGCGTCCCTATGCCCGGAAGATCCACAGCACCATCGGTCACGTCGCGATGGCCAACGCAGAGTACAGGCACCCGTTCATGATCGAGCGCGAGGTCCGGCGCGTGGCCCTGATCATCGTCTCCACCGACCGCGGCCTCTGCGGCGGCCTGAACGTGAACCTGTTCAAGAAGGCCGTGGGCGAGATGAAGCGCTTCCGCGACGAGGGCGTCGAGGTGGATCTGTGCCTCTTCGGCAACAAGGCGCTGGGCTTCTTCAAGCGCCTGGGCGGCAACATCATCGCCGAGGCGACCCATCTGGGCGACCGCCCGCGCATGACGGATCTCGTCGGCGGCATCAAGGTGGTGCTGGACGGCTTCCGCGAAGGCCGCATCGACAAGGTGCTGCTGGTGGAGAACAAGTTCATCAACACCATGACCCAGCAACCCGTGGTATCCCAGATGCTGCCCACGGCCCCCAGCCAGGAGCAGGAACTGAAGCACCACTGGGACTACATCTACGAGCCCGATACCCATCCCGTGCTCGACACCCTGCTCGAACGCTACGTGGAGTCCATGATCTACCAGGCCGTGGTCGAGAACGTGGCCTGCGAGATGGCGGCGCGCATGGTGGCCATGAAGTCGGCCTCCGACAACGCCGGCTCGCTGATCAAGGAACTGCAGCTGATCTACAACAAGGCCCGTCAGGCCGCGATCACCCAGGAGATCTCGGAGATCGTCGGTGGGGCGGCCGCCGTCTAGTGGGCCATGCGGGAAGTTCGGCGCTTCTGGCGAAGCGATCTGGTACCGAACCTTCCGCGTGGCCCGCTAGCAGCGTCGTGCGGCGGCGCGGCCCACTCCGCGCCCCCGGCATTGGCCCCGCGCCCAGGCAAGAATTACCGACTTAGAGGATTGCACACATGAGTTCTGGAAAGATTGTCGAAATCATCGGCGCCGTGGTCGACGTGGAGTTCCCGCGCAACGCCGTGCCGAAGATCTACGATGCCCTGCACCTGGCCGAGACCGATCTGACGCTGGAGGTTCAGCAGCAGCTCGGGGACGGCATCGTGCGCACCATCGCGATGGGAACCACCGATGGGCTGAAGCGCCAGATGGAGGTGACCTCCACCGGCAAGGCGATCCAGGTTCCGGTGGGCACCGCAACCCTGGGACGGGTGATGGATGTTCTGGGCAAGCCCATCGACAACGCCGGGCCGGTCGAGGCCCCCGAGCACTGGTCGATCCATCGTTCGGCGCCCGCCTTCGATGAACAGGCAGGTTCCACGGAACTGCTGGAGACCGGGATCAAGGTCATCGATCTGCTCTGCCCCTTCGCCAAGGGGGGCAAGGTCGGCCTGTTCGGCGGTGCCGGTGTCGGCAAGACCGTGAACATGATGGAGCTGATCCGCAACATCGCGATCGAGCACAGCGGCTACTCGGTGTTCGCCGGGGTCGGGGAGCGGACCCGCGAGGGCAACGACTTCTATCACGAGATGAAGGAGTCCAACGTCCTCGACAAGGTGGCGCTGGTCTACGGCCAGATGAACGAGCCCCCGGGCAACCGCCTGCGCGTTGCGCTGACCGGGCTGACCATGGCCGAGTTCTTCCGCGACGAGGGCCGCGACGTGCTGATGTTCATCGACAACATCTACCGCTACACCCTGGCGGGCACCGAGGTCTCGGCGCTGCTCGGGCGCATGCCGTCGGCGGTGGGTTACCAGCCGACACTGGCCGAGGAGATGGGCGTGCTGCAGGA
>JAWLFM010000082.1:0-10978 GCA_041685565.1 Thioalkalivibrio sp. | reverse complement strand
CGGTCTGCGGGCAGGAGCCAGCACTCGATCGCCTCAGGGCCGCCCTTGGCGGCGGCCGCCTCCAGCGTCGCCATACTGACCATGTCCGCCGCATCGAAGGCGCCGTGCCCGGTACGGCGCAACTCAGCCACCGTCGCCCCGCAGCCCAGGGCCCGGCCGAGGTCCTGCACCAGGGTCCGGATGTAGGTGCCCTTGCTGCAATGCACCTCGAGTCGCAGGCGATCCGGCGCCAGCCGTTCGACCCGCAGGGAGTGAATCGTCACCTCGCGCGCGGGACGATCCACCTCGACACCCCTGCGCGCCAGGTCGTAGAGGCGCTGACCCTTGTGTTTCAGGGCCGAGTACATGGGCGGAGTCTGCTGAATCCGCCCCCGCAGCCCCGCGCAGGCCGCTTCGATGTCCGCATCCGACAGTTCCGGCACCGGCAGTTGGCGCAGGACCTCGCCCTCCAGATCGCCCGTGGCGGTTTCCACCCCAAGCCGGGCGACGGCCAGATAGTGCTTGTCGGCGTCGAGAAGCCACCCGGAGACCTTCGTGGCCTGTCCGAAGCAAAGGGGCAGGAGGCCCGTTGCCAACGGATCCAGGCTCCCGGTGTGTCCCGCCTTGCGCGCCGCAAGCAGGTACTTGACCCGCCCCAGGGCCTGATTCGAACTCAGCCCCATGGGCTTGTCGAGGAGGATGATACCGTCGACGTCGCGACGCTGGATCGGCATGGCGGTGGATCGCGCTCGTTGTCCGGACCAGGGCCCGGAGGGCTTCAGTTGCGGGGCTCGGCGCCCGGTTCGCCATCGGCATCCTCCGACGGGCCGTCGTCGGGATGCCTGGCCTCATCCTCGGCGATCGCGGAATCGATCAGGGCGGAGATGCGGGCCCCCCGCTCGGGGGTATCGTCATAGATGAAACGCAGGGTCGGCACGCTGCGCAGACGCAGCCGGGTGCCGAGGATCCGGCGCAGGTAGCCGGCCGCATGGTTCAGCCCCTGCTCCGCCTCCAGCCCCTTTTCCTCCCCGCCCAGTTGGGTGAAGAAGACCTTGGCATGGGCGAGATCGCGGGTCACCTCGACCCCGGAGAGGGTCACCATCCCGACACGCGGATCCTTGACCTCGAGCCGAATCAGGTCGGCCAGTTCCCGCTGCATCTGGTCGCCGACCCGGTCGCTGCGCTGGTAATCCCGTTTTGCGGTCATCAGAGGGTCCGGGCCACTTCCACCCGCTGGTAGACCTCGATCTGGTCGCCGGGACGCACGTCATTGTAGTTCTTGACCGCGATGCCGCACTCGGTACCGGTCTTGACCTCGTTGACGTCATCCTTGAAGCGCCGCAGGCTCTCGAGTTCGCCCTCGTAGATGACCACGTTGTCGCGCAGCACGCGAATCGGATTCCCGCGCTTGACCGTACCCTCCACCACCAGGCAGCCGGCGACGGCGCCGAAGCCCGAGGCCTTGAAGACGTCGCGCACCTCGGCAAGACCGACGATCTCCTCCCGCATCTCCGGCGACAACAGCCCGGTCAGCGCCTGCTTCACGTCCTCGATCGCCTCGTAGATGACCGAGTAGTAACGCAGATCGATCTCGTTCTCCGCGGCAAGACGCCGGGCGCCGGCATCGGCACGGACGTTGAAGGCGATAATGATCGCCTGACTGGCCATGGCCAGGTTGATGTCCGACTCCGAGATCCCGCCCACGCCGGTGGACACGACCTTGACCCGCACTTCGTCAGTGGAGAGTTTGATCAGCGCATCCCGCAGCGCCTCCGCGGAGCCCTGCACGTCGGTCTTCAACAGGATGTTGACCGTGGCAATCTGTCCGTCCTGCATCTGGTTGAAGATGTTCTCGAGCTTGGAGGCCTGCTGAGCGGCGAGCTTGTGCTCGCGCTGACGGGTCTCACGATGGGCCGCCACCTCCCGCGCGGTCTTCTCGTCCGCGACCACAAGCACCTCGTCGCCGGCATTGGGCACGCCGGAGAGGCCGAGGACCTCCACCGGCATCGAAGGCCCAACCGACTTCACCGCGGCACCGGTGTCATCGAACATCGCCCGCACCCGGCCGTACTCCTGGCCGCTCAGCATGACATCGCCATGCTGCAGGCGTCCGGCCTGCACCAGTACCGTGGCCACCGGCCCGCGACCCTTGTCCAGGCGCGATTCGATCACCACACCACGCGCGGCACCTTGATCCGGGGCCTTGAGCTCCATCACTTCGGCCTGCAGGCCGACGGCCTCCAGCAGTTCGTCGATCCCCTGGCCGGTCAGCGCGGACACCGGAACGAACTGCGTGTCGCCGCCCCAGCTCTCCGGCATGACGCCACGCTGGGAGAGCTCGTTCATCACCCGTTCCGGGTCGGCGGCCGGCTTGTCGATCTTGTTGACCGCAACGACCAGCGGCACGCCGCCCGCCTTGGCATGCTCCACCGCCTCGATGGTCTGGGGCATCACGCCGTCATCGGCGGCCACCACCAGGATCACGATATCGGTGGCCTTCGCGCCCCGTGCGCGCATTGCCGTGAAGGCGGCGTGACCGGGGGTGTCCAGGAAGGTGATCCCGTCCTTGGAATTGGGCACATGGTAGGCGCCGATGTGCTGGGTAATGCCACCGGCCTCCCCGGAGGCCACCTTGGTCTTGCGGATGAAGTCGAGCAGCGAGGTCTTGCCGTGATCGACATGGCCCATTACGGTGACCACCGGGGGACGCGGTTTGGCGTCGCCGGTCTGGTAGATGTCGACGGTGATCTCGTCCTCGATGCTCCGGGCCTCTGCCACGACGGCCTTGTGCCCCATTTCCTCGACAACCAGCATCGCCGTATCCTGGTCGATGGTCTGGTTGATGGTCGCCATCACGCCCATGCCCATCAGCGCCTTGATCAGCTGCGGCGCCTTGATGGCCATGGCCTGGGCCAACTCACCGACCGTGATGGTCTCGGGTATCTCGACCTCGCGCACCACCGGCGCGGTCGGGCGCTCGAAGCCATGCTTGCTCGCCACGGCCGCGGCTGCGGCGGTCTGCGCGACCCGGCTCTTGCCCTTCTCGCGCCGGCCGCGGCGCTCGCCCGCCACGTGCAGCTCCTTGCGCCCGCCCTCCCCCTCGCGGCCGCCACGGCGACCCTTCTTGCGGGCGGGCTCGGCGGCCTTGGCCGGTGCCTCCGCACGCGCCTTGGCCTCCTTTTCGGCCAGCAGCCGCTGGGCCTCTTCCTTGCGCTCCAGGCGCGCCTTTTCCTCGGCCTTGGCCAACACGGCCTCCGCCTCCTCGCGTTGCTTGAGTTCCTGGCGCTGCTTGCGCTCTTCCTGCTCCTGCTGACGCAACTCCACTGCGCGGCGCATCGCCTCACGCTCGACCTCGACCTGGCGTGCCAGTTGCTCGGTGCGGCTGAGGGGCTTGGTCCTTGCCTTCGGAGCTGCCTTGGCGGTCGGCTCTTCGGAGGGTTCGGGTTCGGCTTCCGCCGCGACGGGCTCCGGCTCAGGGGCCGGCTCAGGCTCCGGTGCGGCAGCGGGCTCGACCACGGGTTCGGGCGCCTGCTCGACGGCAGGCGCTTCCGGTGCCGCCTCCGGAGCCGGGATCTCCGGCGCCGGGGCCGGGGGGGTCTCCGGCACCGGCTCCGCGCGCGCGGTCACCGGTTCCGGAGCCACCTCGGGTTCGGGGGCCTTGCGCACGATCTGGCGGCGCTTGCGCACCTCCACATTTACGGTCTTGGTCCGGCCCTGGCCCGCAGTTACCTTCAGGGTCTGCGTGGTGGCACGGCGCTTCAGCGTCATGCGTCCCGCTTCGCTCTTGTCACCAACCCCGTGGGCCTGGCGAAGATGCTCGAGCAGGCGCAGCTTCTCCGCATCGGTCACCTTGGCCGCCGGGCCCTCCACCTCAACGCCCGCTTCCTTCAGCTGACCAATGAGACGGTCCACCGGCGTACCCACCGATTCCGCGAACTGCTGTACTGTCATCTGCGACATTGCGCCTACCTCCTATCCAATTCTAACCGCTTGCACACCGCGGCATGGCCACGACCCGATGCCGCGTTCAAGCGTCTGCTGCAAACCAGGGAGCCCGGGCCGTCATGATCAGCTCCGCGGCCGTCTCCGGATCGATTCCGGTCGCCTCCACCACATCGTCCACCGCCTGTTCGGCCAGATCTTCCATGCTGGCGATGCCGTGCGCCGCCAGCTTGTTGGCCAGGGCCAGGGTCATGCCTTCCATGCCCAACAGATCTTCGGCGGGCTGTGCGCCCTCGAGCTGTTCCTCGGCGGCGATCGCCCGGGTCAGCAGCGCGTCGCTCGCACGCGAGCGCAGCTCCGCAACCATGTCGGCATCGAACTCCTCGATGGCCAGGAGTTCCTCTTCATCGACATAGGCCACCTCGTCGAGCGTCGTGAACCCCTCCTGCACCAGGATGGCTGCGACCTCCTCGTCCACATCCAGCGAGTCCATGAACTGCTGCTGGACGTGCTGGGCCTCGGCGTCGCTCTTTTCCGCGGCCTGCGCCTCGGTCATCACGTTCAGTTCCCAGCCCGTAAGCTGGGACGCAAGCCGGATGTTCTGACCCCCGCGCCCGATCGCCAGGGAAAGCTTGTCCTCGGCCACCGCGATATCCATGCTCTGCTTGTCTTCGTCGACAACGATCGACAGCACCTCGGCCGGGGACATCGCGTTGATCACGAACTGGGCCGGATTCTCGTTCCAGACGATGATGTCGATGCGCTCGCCGGCCAACTCGTTGGAGACCGACTGGACGCGGGATCCACGCATGCCCACGCAGGCGCCCACGGGATCGAGCCGCGGATCATTGGAGCGCACCGCAATCTTTGCGCGCATGCCGGGATCGCGCGCCGCTCCCATGATCTCGATGATGTTCTGCCCCACCTCGGGAACCTCCAGCTTGAACAGCTCGATCAGGAATTCCGGCACCGTGCGGCTGACGAAGAGCTGCGGCCCGCGCGCCTCGGGCCGGATCTCGCGCAGGTAACCGCGCAGCCGGTCATTGTTGCGCACGGATTCACGGGGAATCATGTGCTCACGCGGGATCAGGGCCTCGGCATTGGCGCCCAGGTCCAGGTATACGCCATTGCGATCGGTGCGCTTCACGATGCCCATGACCAGCCCGCCGACCCGGGCCTGGTATTCCTCGATGACCTTCGCGCGCTCCGCCTCACGCACCTTCTGCACGATCACCTGCTTCGCCGTCTGGGCGGCGATGCGACCGAAATCCACCGCCGGCACCGGCTCCTCGATCACCTCGCCGACCTCGATCTCGGGGTGCTTCTGACGCGCGTAGGAGAGCAGGATCTGGTGGTCCGGCGACTCGAACTCGGGATCGTCGTCGTCCAGCACCACCCAGCGGCGGAAGGCCTCGTAATCACCGGAGTTCCGGTCGATCTTCACCCGCACGTCCATCTTGCCGCCGTGACGCTTGCGCGTCGCCATGGCCAGCGCCGATTCCAGCGCCTCGAAGATGACGCCCTTGTCCACACCCTTTTCGTTCGAAACGGCGTCGACGACCAGCAGGATCTCCTTGTTCATTCAATGCCTCTCCACGACTTCGGCGGGCTGCCACCGATGGTTAATCAACGACTGGGTTCGGTCGGCTCCAGCAGCCGGGTTCTCGCGATGGCGCCAAACGGCAACGGGTAAACGGTCCCGTCGACGTCCACTTCAATCCCGGCCTCGGAGGCCGAAAGCAGGCGCCCCCGGAAGTTGCGACGGCCATGTTCAGGCCAGGACAGACGCACCTTCACCTCGCTGCCGAGGTACTGGCGGTACTGCTCAGGCGTGAACAGCGGACGTTCGATGCCCGGGCTGGAGACCTCCAGGGTATATTCACCCCGGATCGGCTCCTCGACATCGAGCACGGCGCTGACCTGGTCACTGACCGCACTGCAATCGTCCACTGTGATGCCGTCGGGATGGTCGATGTAGATGCGCAGCAGCACCGGGGTCGAACCCGAGTGGTGTTCCACGCCCCACAACTCAAAACCGAGAGCCTGCACCGCCGGTGCGAGCATCTCACTGATCTGTTCCGACTTGTCCAACGACATCCCACTCCATGCGGCGGCCGGGACCCACCGGCCGACCACCACTGAACGTTCGGGCGGCAACAAAAAAGGGGCGAACCTCCGCCCCCGATACGGCCTGCGGCCGCATCCGCGTCCGCCAGACCTTCCCATCCTGGCCTCGGCATACGGAGCAGAGACCGCGGACCTAACAATAAAGGCCCCAATCGGGGCCTTCAGGCACTTGGCGGCGGCCCCAAGCAAGACGCGAGTCTTGCCAGGGCGCAACGACCAGCTGATTCCGTATCAGCCCCTCAGGAGGACCGCCACCGAGGCAATCCTGCCACCAAGGGCCCCGCGTGGCCGACCAGAGCCCTCTCACACGGGAGGCGCACTATACCCCAGGAACACACTCCGCGTAAAGGGTGGGCAGCGTTGAGCAAGGCGCCCGAGGCCTGTCCTCGCGGACGGCGCAGCCGCGTGCCTGGCGTACGGGCGCGGAGGCCAACAGGGCCATCCTTGCAGACCATGCTGCAGGGCCCACTAGCGCCGCAGGCCGGCCGCCTCGGCGGCACTGTCGGCCAAACCGAGTCCGGCCTCCTCGTACACATGGAAGACGACATCGGCACCGTGCTCGCGCAGGATCGGGATTTCATCCGGATACTCCACAATCGCCGCGATCTTCCCCGGGAATTTCCGGTCTCGAAACTGCTCCAGGGCATAAAGATTCCCGTGGTGGCTCGGCATCGCCAGCAGGACGATCCTGACCTGCGCGCAGGTGATCATCTTTTCCCAGAAGTCGGAATCCACTGCATCGCCGGCGATGACCTCGTAGCCTGCGGAGCGCAGGCGATTCACCTTGGCCGCGTCGTTGTCCATGCCCAAGACCCGGAGACCGTATTCATCCTGCAACCGTTGATAGGCACCCCGTCCGATCTTGCCCATGCCCATCACCACGGCCTGGGCATCGCCGATCTCGATCGGACGGTCGGCGGGATGCAGTCGCTCCGGCGGGACGCTCGGCAGGAAACGGTCCAGCCAGTGATAGATCCTCTCGCTGGTTGCGTTGAGTGGAGAGGCCAGGACAAAACTGATCGCTACCGTAAGCGACAGCACCACCAGCCACTCCGGCGCGAACCAGCCCTGGCTGACGGCGAGTGCCGCCACGATCAGGCCGAACTCCGAGTAGTTGGTCAGACTCAGGGTGGCAAGGGCCGATGTCCGGGTACGCAGGCGAAAGCCGCTGAAAATGAGCAGGAACAGGACGCTCTTGACCGGCACCAGCAACAGCAACAACAGCGAAAGCCCGACCAAGTCCCAGGTTGGGAGCGCAAGCAGTCCGATGGACAGGAAGAATGCGACCAGGAAGAGCTCCTTCATGTGGAACAGTGAGCGGGCCAGATGATGTGAGGCGGCGTGCGGCGCGAGCAGCATGCCAATGATCAGGGCCCCCAGATCGCCCTTGACCCCGACTGCCTCGAAGAGGCCATAGCCCAGGACCAGCGCCAGCAGGATTCCGTACAGGATCTGCATCTCGCCGTGCCCGACCCGGTCCAGCAGAATCCGCAGCAACGGGGCCGCGGGCAGGAGCAGGAACAGCAATACCGCCCAGGGACTGGGGATTGCACCGGTCGAGGCGGTCAGGAACAGCACCGCGAAGATGTCCTGCATGATCAGCACGCCGATGGCCAGGCGGCCGTAAAACGACTGCGATTCGCTGCGTTCCTCCAGGATCTTGACCGCGAAGACCGTGCTCGAAAACGACAGCGCGAACGAAAGCAGCAGCAATGTCTGCCAGTCGCTGTCCTGCAACAGGGCGATGCCGGTGAACTTGAGCAGCGACAGCAGCAGGATCAGCAATCCACTGGAGGCCACCATGTGCAGGGTGGCTCCCGCCCAGACCTCGCCGCGCAACAGGGTATGAATGTTGAGCTTCAGGCCGATGGTGAACAGCAGCAGCGTCACACCGAGGTTCGCCAGCGTCTCCAGCGTCGGCGTGAGCTCATAGCCGAGGAGATTGAGCGCGAACCCCGCGACCAGGAAACCCACCAGCGGTGGAAGACGCAGCAGCATCGCGCCCAGGCCACCGAGAAACGCCGCGAGGACATACGCAATTTCCATCTACCGGATCCAATGCCGCCTTCGTGGAAGCCGCATTGTAATGCCATGCCACTGCCGATGTTCGGTGGGTGGTCGGCAAACCGAGGATCCCGACCCGGGATGCCCCGCCTCGGAACCACGCCCGCACCCGGTCCGGTCCCTGATGGATCACGTGACTCAGCCGGGTGGGTCGTCCGATGCTGCCGGATGGGCGAGAGGGCTGACCTGCTACGCGGGAGGGCCCACGCGGCAGGTGCGGCGCGGCCCCAATGCCCGGTTCCAGAAAGGAAAAAACCCGCGCCGGAGCAGGGCGCGGGTTCGACGTGACTTGCGTTGGTAGCGGGGGCAGGATTTGAACCTGCGACCTTCGGGTTATGAGCCCGACGAGCTGCCAGACTGCTCCACCCCGCATCCGAGGAGCGAGACTATACCAAAGCGGCGCCGGTGCCGCAAGGTCGGGAACGGCATCCAGACAGGGGCCGGGCGACCGGCAAGGCCGCCGCTGATGGCTGGCTTCGCGGCGAACCGGATCGGCCGGGAACGGCCGCGAAGTACCTGATCACCGCATGCCGACGGCCTCGGGCGGCCTGCCGAGATACCAGCGTTTGTCGAGGACACCATCGATGTCGGCCGCAACCAGCGGTTTCGCGAAGTAATACCCTTGCAGCATATCGCAGTCCATGTCCTTGAGGATCATCGCCTGCGCATGTGTCTCGACACCCTCGGCCGTAATGGTAAAACCGAGATGCGTGGCCAGGGAAGTGATCGCCCTGACGATGGCGAGACTGTCCTTGTCATCGGGAAGCCCGCGCACAAAACTCTGATCCACCTTGAGATTGCTCAGGGGCAGGCGTTTGAGATAGCTCATGGAGGAATACCCCGTCCCGAAGTCATCCAGGGAGAAATGCAGGCCAGTGGCGCGCAGGGCGTTGAGGACGTTCAGGGTGTCGACGCCCTCCTCCATGAGGGCGCCCTCGGTCACCTCCAGTTCCAGACATTCCGGCGCCAGGCTGGCCTCGGCCAGGATGCGGGTCACGCTGTCGACCAGCAGCTTGCTGCGGAATTGCACCGGCGAGAGATTCACGGCAACCCGCAGCTGATGTCCGCGGGACAGCCACTGCGCCACCTGCGCGCAGGCAGTGCGCAGCACCCACTCCCCGATGGGCAGGATCAATCCCGTCTCTTCCGCCAGGGGAATGAAATCCAGCGGAGAGATCAGCCCCTGTTGGGGGTGATTCCAGCGGATCAGCGCCTCCAGGGAGTGGATAGCGCCCGACTGCACGTCCAGTTGCGGTTGGTAGACCAGGAAGAACTCTTCCCGTTCGAGCGCCAGACGCAGATTGCTTTCGAGATTCAGCCGCCGCATGGCCTTCTGCGTCAGTCCCCTACTGTAGAACTGGCAGTTGTTGCGGCCCTTTTCCTTGGCGTGGTACATGGCCGTGTCCGCATGTTTGAGCAGGGTGTCGGCATCCTCCCCGTCATCCGGGTACACCGCGATCCCGATGCTTGTCGTCAGGACCACGTCGCGTTCGCCCACCTTGAAGGGCCGCTGCATCGTCTCGCGGATGCGATCCGCCACCGTCAGCGCATCCTCGCCATGCACCATCCCCGGAATCATGATGATGAACTCATCGCCCCCGGGACGAGCCAATTCGATCTTCGGCGCCTTGAACGACTGCGTCGACGGCCGCGACACCACGTCAGCAGGGCGTACCCCCCAGCGCAGGCGATCCGCGGTCCACTGCAGCAGTTGATCGCCCGTCCCATGGCCCAGGGTGTCGTTGATGTGCTTGAAGCCATCCAGATCCAGCAACAGCACGCCCAGTCTTCCAGCGCCCATGCTGGTGCGCTCGATTTCGCGGCTCAGCCGTTCGAGCAGGGACTGCCGGTTGAACAGCCCGGTGAGCATGTCGAAGTAGGCAAGCTGGAAGATCTTGTCGGTCGCCTCCTTGCGCTCGGTAACATCGCGGGAAAGGAAGATGAAATGCGGCGCCTCATCATCCGAGCCGGTCTTGCGCGAGACTGAAAGCTCGAACCAGCGGCTGCCGCCGTGAGTTTCCAGCGCAACCTGTTTGCCCGCTGAGAATCCCTTTGTCTTCGCCTCCTGCATGGCCGACATGCAGATCCGTGCGGTCTCCGCCGGCAGCACCTCGCTGAGGGTCCGGCCCAGGACATCGTCGGGAGCGAAGGCCAGCAAGTCATCCTCGCGGCAGCGGCAGCTGGTATATCGCCCCTCATGATCGACCTCGAAGAGCAGATCGGGAATGGCATCCAGCGTCGCCTGCAACTGGGCCTGTGCTGCCAGGATCTCAAGTTCCTGCAACTTTCTCTGGGTGACGTCCTGAACGGTGCCGATCGCGTGCAGGGGGGCCCCATCGTCGGAGTATTCCAGCTCGGCCTGCTCCAGGACCCAGCGGACTTCCTCGGCGACGACAATCCGGTGCTCCGTTTGATACGTCGCGCCGCCCAGGGCGGCCTGCCATGCCTCGGCCACGGCCGCCCGGTCATCCGGATGCACACAGCTCAGAAAGCGGGGATGGTCCACCGGCGTGCCGGGCGCGATCCCAAACATGCGGTAGGTCTCCGCCGACCACTCCAGTCGATCGCTCTCCAGATCAAGATACCAACTGCCCAGATTGGCAACCGTCTGGGCCTGCCGCAGCCGGGTGGCATTTTCCCGCAAGGCCCTTTCCGCCTGTTTGCGCTCGGTGATATCCCGTACCAGACACAGCGCCTCCTGGTCATCGATCGCTACGATCCGGCTCTCGTAGTATCGGTTCCGGCCTCCGTTGACCCGGCACTCGTATTCGATTTGCTGCACATCGCCGCGCCCACGCGACCGCCCCACCGCCTCCCGGTAGGCCGCCATGACGGCGGGCGGAAGGCTGCCATGCAGGAGTTCGGC
>JAWLFM010000081.1:0-10998 GCA_041685565.1 Thioalkalivibrio sp. | reverse complement strand
GGTATGCCGAAGGCCGCCCCGACGCAAGGACAACCCGCGAGCTCATGGACCGCGGGAACTTGCTCCCGCCTTCGGGGATACCGGCTCCGCCCCAATGGCAGCAGCCGCGGCACGCCACCGGCACTGCGTGCTGGGCCGGCGCCTCAGGGCTTGTGGTCCTCGTTGCGCTCCCCATCCTCCGATGTCCGCTCACGGGCGCGGTCCTCGTTGCCGGGGATCAGCGGGTCGTCGTCGTCCATCAGGATCCGGTGTGCCGGCCCCTCCATGTCCTCGTACTGCCCGGACCGGATCGCCCAGAAAAAGGCGATGCCGATGATCAGCACCAGCACGAGCGCGATGGGGATGAGCAGGTAGAGGACTTCCATACACGGAGTGTAACAGCCCGGTGCCCGCGAGCGGATCAGCCGTTGCGCACCGGGCGGATCGCGCTTGCGGGCAAGGGCGCCTTGCCCTTCGCATCCGCGAGGATCGCCTCATTCTCACGCCGCAGACGCAGGGCATTGCCGACCACGATCAGGGAACTGAGCGACATGCCGAGCGCGGCCAGCCAGGGCGTCAGGAGTCCGGTGGCAGCCACGGGGAGGGCGACACCGTTGTAGCCGATGGCCCAGATGAGGTTCTGCCGGATGATGCGCAGGGTCTCGCGCGATTGCCGGATCGCGGCCGGGATCGCATCCAGGCGATCGGACATCAGGACCAGGTCGGCCTGGGTCTGTGCAATGCGGGTACCGCTGCCCATCGCCAGCGACACATCGGCACCGGCCAGCACCGGGGCATCATTGATGCCCTCGCCCGCCATCAGCACGATCTCGCCGTCGGCCTGGCGCCGACGCACGTACGCCACCTTGTCCTCAGGCGTCATGCCGCCGCGTGCCTCGGCGATCCCGGCATTCGCCGCGAAGATCCCGACCGATTCCGGTCGGTCGCCCGAGAGCAGTACGACCTCGAGCCCGAGTTCCTGCAATTCCGCCACCGTCTCGCGCACGCGCGGACGGGGCTGATCGGCCAGCCAGAACACCCCCACCACCTCGTCCGCGCGCGCGAGCCACACCGCGGTCGCCTGCGCATGGGTGCCGGGCGGCCGGACGTCCTCGGGGACCTGCTCCAGCCCGACGAACCCCGGGGTTCCGACCCGGATCTCCACGCCGTCCAGCACCCCGGACAGACCCCGTCCGGCGACGTTGCGCACGTGCTCCAGCGGCCGTGCCGGAACCGCGCCCGCGGCCTGCACCAGGGCCTTGGCCAGCGGATGCTCCGAGTGGCGCTCGAGCGCGGCCGCCATCTCCAGCAGTTCGCGTTCGTCGTAACCCGGCGCCAGGACCCGCGTGGCCACCCATTCCGGCCGGCCCACGGTGAGGGTCCCGGTCTTGTCGAAGCAGACGACGCTGGTTCGGGCCATGTCCTCCACCGCCTGCCCGCGGGTCAGCAGCAGGCCGATACGCGACAGCACACCGGTGGTCGTGGTGATCGCCACCGGCGTGGCCAGGGCGAGTGCGCAGGGACAGGTTGCCACCAGCATCGCGACCACCACCCAGAAGGCCCGGTCCGGCGCGATCCAGAGATACCAGACCATGCCCACCACGGCGGTCAGGAGCAGCACCGCCGCGGTGAAGTGCCCGGTGCCCCTTTCGGCCATCCGCGCCAGCCGCGGCTTGTCCGTCTGTGCACGGTCCAGCAGGCGCTGGATCGCGGCCAGCGTGGTCTCCGCGCCGACGCGGGTCACCCGCACCACCAGCGGGCTGTCCACGTTCACGGTGCCGCCGGTCACCGCATCGCCGGCCTGGCGCAGGCAGGGTTCGGGCTCGCCGGTGAGCAGGGCCTGGTTCACCGTGGACTCGCCGGCCTCCACCAGCCCGTCTGCGGGCAACGGCTCACCGGGACGCACGCGCACCCGGTCGCCGGGCGCCAGCTCGGCCACCGGCACCTGTTCGTCGCTGCCGTCGGCCGCGACACGCGTGGCCAGCGCGGGAATCAGGCGGTCCAGGCGGTCGATGGCCTGGCTGGAGCGTTGCCGCGCCATCAACTCCAGGTAGCGGCTGGTCAGGAGGAAGAAGACGAACATGGCCACGGACTCGAAATAGACATGCTCGCCGGTCCCCAGTGCCACCGAATACAGGCTGGCGAAGTAGGTACTGAGGATGGCGATGCTGACCGGGACGTCCATGCCCAGCTGCCGATGCTCCAGGTCGCGCCAGGCGCTCCTGAAGAACGGCAGGGCGGCATAGAAGACCACCGGGGTGGTCAGGCCTGCGGCGACCCAGCGCATGAACTGCAGCAGATTGGCGTAGGCCTCGTCGCCGGCGCCCAGCCACAGCGCCACGGCAAGCATCATCACCTGCATCATGCCCAGCCCCGCGACCGCCAGGCGGCGCAGCGCGACGTGGCGCTCGCGCTGAAAGGCCTTGTCGCGGGTTCCAGGGTCGTAGGGGTGGGCGCGGTAACCGATACCCCGGATCGCCTGCAGGATGTCGGACAGCGCCAGGCGCTCGGGATCCCAGCGCACCCGCGCCCGGTGCGTGGAGTAGTTTACCGTGAAGTCGTTGACGCCCGGCAGCGCGCGTACATGGCGCTCGTTCAGCCAGACACAGGCGGCGCAGGTGATGCCCTCGAGGATCAGCGAGGCCTCCCGCAGCACCTTGCCGGAGGCGCGATCGGTCTCGTCGGTGACGAACTGCCGCTGTACCTCCGGTTGATCGAAGAGCCTGAGCTCGCGCAGCTCGTCCGGAATCAGCGGTTCGCCGGGGCTGCCTGCGGGCGCAGTCCGGTGATGGTAGTACCCGCCCAGGCCATTCTCGATGATGGCATTGGCGACCGCCTGGCAGCCGCCGCAGCAGGTTTCCCGGGCCTGCCCCTCGAACTGCACGGGATAATGCGCCCCGCGCGGAACCGGCAGGCCGCAATGGAAACAGCCGGCGTCCGCGGCCTCCGGTGCCGTCGCAGCCCCCGGTTCCGATGACGGTTCAACCGCAGCCATGGACACCCACGAACGCGCCGCGTCCCGGCGCTACCGGGACACCCCGCGCAACCCAACCGCACATCCCCGCGCCGGTCCGCAGCTCTACACCCGTCCCGATCCTCATCAACCCAATCACCCTTCCCGATCTCCCCGACCTTCCCGGTGCAAACCGCCCTTGATACCCCAACCGTCATCCCCCGCTACCCGCGGCACAGGACGACACACACCCGAACCACCCCCACCCCAATCACCCTTCGTGCCTTCGTGATCTTCGTGGTGCAAAACGCCCTTGCCCTCCCGGCCGCCACGCCCCAACGCCCCGGGCAATCCACGGCACCCACCCGAGTCACTCCACCCCAATCACCCTTCCCGGTCTTCCCGTTCTTCCCGGTGCAACCCGCCCTTGCCCTCAAGAGCGCAGGCATGCAGGCCTAGCCGCGGCTCTCGCGCACCCGCGTGCTGGCCTGCTGCTCGTGCGTGTGCTCGCCGTGACGGACGTGGAAGAGGAGATCCCAGCGTCCCGGGGCGGGCAGGGTCACCTCGGCCTGATACAGGCCGCCACCCACCGGACGCATCGCGAAGACCTGGTCGAGATTGAAGTCCGACACGCGCATGAACTCACCCTCGATGACCGCGTCCGAGATCGGCCGACCCTCGCGGTCCAGCACCCGGACCTGGAATACCGCCGGCTGCCCCACCTCGGGCCGTGACCGCCAGCCCTGACGCACCTGCCAGCCCAGACCCCGCTGCTCCCGCATCGAATCGAAGTAGCCGGTCGCAAGCGCCTCCTTGCGCTCGCTGATGCGCGCCACCGTCCCGGGAAAGCCGGAGGTGATCTCGGTGGCCTGGCTTTGCGGTTGCGGCAGCAGCACACCGATGAACTGGCTGGGCATGCCGTGCGTCGCCAAGGACAGCAGGATCGCGTTGGCCGTCGCCACGATGCCGAAGAAGATCAGGATGGTGATCGGTGCCCAATGCAGCCTGCCGCTCCGGGCCTTGGTGCCGTGCTCCCCCTCCTGCTGCGAGGTGATGATGCCCAATCCATAGGGCACGATCACATACAGGGCCAGGTGGATGGCGAAGACATCGGCCCCCGCCCAGTTGAGCACCGAGAACGGAATGAAGACCAGCAGCGTGATCGCGAACACCAGCACGGCGGTCTGGTAGCCATGCAACCGGGTCAGGCGGTAGATGAGAAAGAACAGGGCGGTGATCAACGCCACCCCGAGCCCAAGACTTACGACAAGATTTTCCATGGCGACCATCAGTGACAGCAATGAACCTTCAAGTTACCGGGGGCACGCCCCGGTTTCCAGTAACATCAGGATCCCTCCCGGACCCGGTCCAGCCCCGGGAAGGCCGGTGCAGCGCGGGCGCAGAAACCCGGGCCCACCCCCCACAGCGGCGGCAGGCCGCCGCACTCGAGAGTCGCTGCGCGCCGGGCCGGGCCGGGCAGTCACGGTCGCAGGCTCAGTTGGGAGTCGATGCGCAGGGGATCCATCAGCCCTTCGCGGTCGCGGATCTCGAACCCGATCGGTAGCCGCGGAGGGGCGTCGGGGCCGGCATCATAGCGCACGCGGGCCAGCACCGTGCTGCGCTGGGACGGATCCAGCACGATTTCCTCAACCCGGCCGAGGTCCAGCGTCGCGCCCTCCAGCCCGACCACATCGATCTCCAGATCCAGCTGATGCTGCGTCTTGTTGTTCAGCGCGATCTCGTAGCTGTTCTGGGTGCTGCCGTCGGCCATCTGCACGAACAGCGGCTGCCGCACCTGGCTGACACTGGCATCCAGGTCCGGGCGGTTGGCGATACTCAGTGCCAGCAGCGCGGTGACGACCAGGATCGCCGCCCCGTAACCGACGGTCTTCAGCTTCAGGAAGCGGGTCTTCTTCCCCTCCAGCGCACTCTCGGAGGTGTACCGGATCAGTCCACGCGGCCAGCCCTGCTTGTCCATGATCTGGTCACAGGCATCGATGCACAGCGCGCAGTGGATGCACTGGATCTGCAGCCCGTCGCGGATGTCGATCCCGGTGGGACAGACCTGCACGCAGTAGCCGCAATCGATGCAGTCGCCCACTCCCGCCTGCTGCCGCTGCTCGCGCGTCTTCAGATCCCGGGACGGCTTGGCGCGCCCGGCGGAACCCTCGCCGCGTTCCCGGTCGTAGGAGACGATCAGGGTGTCGCGATCGAACATCACCGCCTGAAAACGCGCGTAGGGGCACATGTAGGTGCAGACCTGCTCCCGCGCCAGCCCGGCGAAGGTGTAGGTCGTCAGCGTCAACAGGCCGGCGGTGATGTAGGCGGCGTTCGGTGCCTCGCCCGAGAAGAAGGCCACGACCAGGCTCGGCGCATCGCCCCAATACAGTACGAAGCCCAGACCGGTGGCGAAGGCCACCAGCAGCCAGGCGGCGTGGGTGGCGCCGAGCTTCAGGATCTTCTCCGCGTTCCAGGGCTGCTTCGCCAGGCGCAGGCGGGCCGGGCGCTCGCCCTGGATGCGCCGCTCCAGGAACATGTAGACATCGGTCCACAGCGTCTGGAAACAGAAATACCCGCAGAAGACGCGCCCGGCCAGGCCGGTGACGAAGAACAGCAGCAGGGCGGCGATCATCAGCAGGCCCGCAAGCCAGAAGATGTCCTGCGGAAAGACGACCAGGTCGAAGAGGTAGAACTGCCGGTGCGGAATGTCGAACAGAACGGCCTGCGAGGGACCGGTCTCGCGCTCCCAGCGCAGCCAGGGCAACAGGAAGAACACCCCGTAGGCCAGTAACAGGATGCCGGTCTTCAGATTGCGAAAGCGGCCCGAGACCGACCGCGGATGGATCGGAACACGGGCCTCGAACAACGACTGGGACATGGTGCACTCACCGGCCGGCAACGGCCGGCGCACGACGGGGGCTGGAACTCTTTGGCGCGGAACAGCCCCGGGGGATCACGTCGGGGAGAAGGGCCGTCGCCCGCCACTCCCCGGATTGTAACGCCCCATCCAGTGGCAAGGCCCAGAAGGCACCACAAGCCTGTGGAAGCCGCCCGGACCGGCGACCTCACCGCAGGGGGCGAAACACTCGGGCCGAACGGTTGCCTCGGAACGCTCCCGGAATCGCCCTTACTGCCCGCCGCCCAGCGAGTGGACGTAGGCGGTCAGCACCTTGATCTCGGTCTCCGACAGCCGGTCGGCGAAGGCCGGCATCACACGCTGCACGCCATCGTGCACGAAGGCGGCGACTCGGCTGACGCGTTCCTCGTCGTTGGCGGCTCCGGGTACGTCGACGAGACCCCAGATGTTGTCACTCAGGTTCGGGGCCCCCTGTGAGGCCAGGCCCTGTGCATCCCCGCCGTGGCACTGGTAGCAGCCGCCGAGATAGCCATTGAAGATCTCGGCGCCCGCAGCCACGGCATCGGCATCCAGGTCGTAGCCGTTCATCGACAACACGTAGGAGGCGACCTGATCGAGCTGCTCGCTGTCGAGGGATTCGCGGAAGGCAGGCATGTAGCCATTGCGGCCCAGCACCAGCGTCTCCTCGATTTGGTCCACCGTGCCGCCCCAAAGCCAGTGATCGTCCCGCAGGTTCGGGTACTGAGTGATCACGCCGGCACCGCCCGTCTGGTGACAGGCCGCGCACCAGGTACCGAAGCTGCCCTTGGCGTAGGCGTTGACGAAGCTCATGGCGTCCACATCGCCGAGGATCTCGTCGTATTCCATGTCACCGACCCGTTCCAGCATCTCGCGCTGGCGCACCGCATGCCGGCCGCTCTGCATGTCCCTTGCAAGCAGGGATCGGGTGTTCCAGTGCGTGGTCACCTCCTCGCCGTCTTCCATGAAGGTGATGGAGTTCAGGCCCTTGGTGAAGCTGCCGCCGACAGGCCACGCCGGGAACAGGATCCAGTACACCACGGCGAAGACAACGGTCGCGTAAAAGCCCCATAGCCACCAGCGCGGCAGCGGGTTGTTGTACTCCTGCAGGTTCGAGTCCCAGACATGACCGGTGGTCTCGACCTCACCCGGCTTCTTGCTCGGCTTTTCGTTCGTGCTCATGACCTTTCGCCCTTGTTGCGGTCGCCGGATGCGACGTTCGGATCCAGATCGGAATCCTCGTCGTCCAGCGGGATGTAGCGGTATGACTCGAAGCGGGTGGAACGGCGACGGTTGGAAAACAGGTAGATCACGATCGCGATGAAGGTGCTCATGAACAGCAGCAGCGCGACGATCTTGCTGTTGCCCAGATCGGTGATCCAGTTCCAGATCTCAGCCATTCCGACGCCTCTCCTTCCCTGCCGGCCCCTCAGCGGAACTCGGCAAAGTAGCCCTCGGAGTACTGGTTGAAGTCCACCATGGTGCCCAGCACCTGCAGGTAGGCAACGATCGCATCCATCTCGGAGATGAAGGAGCGGTCACCGTCGAAGTTGCCCTGCTGCGCCTGAGCGATCAGGTTGTCCTCGGCCCGGTTGATGTCGAGCATCATCGCGGTCTCTTCGCCGAAGCGCTCCACGTTGGCCTCGAAGTCGGCCCGATTGAGCGAATAGGGGACCCCGACCCGCTTGAGTGCGGTCATCCGCTGCTCGATGTCGGAATAGTCCAGCGGTGTCGTCGCCAGCCAGGGATAACCCGGCATGATCGACTCGGGCACCAGCGACGTCGGCTGGATCAGGTGCTGCACCTGCCACTCGTTGGAGTACTTCCCGCCGACGCGGGCCAGGTCCGGCCCGGTGCGTTTGGAGCCCCACTGGAAGGGATGGTCGTACTGCGACTCGGCCGCCAGCGAGTAGTGCCCGTAGCGCAGCATTTCGTCACGGAAGGGGCGCACCATCTGCGAATGGCAGGTGTAGCAGCCCTCGCGCAGGTAGATGTCGCGGCCACGCTGCTCCAGGGGCGTGTATGGCCGCACGCCCTCCACTTCCTCGATGGTGTCGTTGATGTAGAACAGCGGCACGATTTCGACCAGGCCGCCAACGCTGATCACCGCCAGGGTCAGGATGATCAGCAGGCCGGCATTGGTCTCGACGCTTTCATGCTTCATGGTCTGGAAACTCCAACTCAGGACGCGGAGGCGGCGGTGGCGCGGGATTCATCCGCCACCGGGACCGGGCGCTTCGCGGTAAGGATGGTCATGGCAACGTTGAAGGCCATGATGAGCATGCCGAGCAGGAAGAATCCGCCGCCGATCGCCCGCACCATGTAGGGCTTGTGCAGGAACACCACCGACTCGGTGAAGGTGTAGGCGAGGTTGCCGTACTCGTCGAAGGCGCGGAGCATCAGGCCCTGGCCGATCCCGGCCACCCACATGGAGACGATGTACAGCACGATGCCGATGGTCGCCAGGAAGAAGTGGATGTAGATCAGGCGCAGGCTGTAGATCTTCGTGTTCCACAGCCGCGGGATCAGGTGATACAGCGAGCCGAAGGTGATCATCGCCACCCAGCCGAGCGCGCCGGAGTGTACATGGCCGACGGTCCAGTCGGTGTAGTGCGACAGCGCGTTCACGCTCTTCAGGGACATCATCGGCCCCTCGAAGGTGGACATGCCGTAGAACGACAGTGCGGTGATCAGGAACAGCATGATCGGGTCGGTGCGCAGTTTGTCCCAGGCCCCGGACAGGGTCATGATCCCGTTGATCATGCCGCCCCAGGAGGGCAGCAAGAGCAGGATGGAGAAGGTCGCGGCCAGCGTGGACACCCAGTCGGGCAGCGCGGTCCAGTGCAGGTGGTGCGCGCCCACCCACATGTACAGGAAGATGATCGCCCAGAAGTGGATGATCGAGAGCTTGTAGGAGTAGATGGGGCGCCCGGCCTGCTTGGGCACGAAGTAGTACATCATGCCGAGGAAGGCCGCGGTGAGGAAGAAGCCCACCGCGTTGTGACCGTACCACCACTGGGTCATCGCGTCCTGCACGCCGGAGAACAGCGAGTAGGAGTACGGGCTGGTCAGACTGACCGGCACCTGGATGTTGTTGAAGATGTGCAGCAGCGCGGTGGCCAGGATGAAGGCCATGAAGAACCAGTTCGCCACGTAGATGTGCGGCTGGGTCCGGCGCAGGAGGGTCATCAGGAAGATCCAGAAGTAGATCACCCAGGTCACGGCGATCAGGATGTCGATCTGCCAGTTGAACTCGGCGTACTCGCGGCCCTGGGTGATGCCGGACACGTAGGTGATCACGCCGAGGATCAGCGCGAGGTTCCAGCCGTAGAAGGTGAAGAGCGACAGCCGGTCGCTGTAGAGCCGCGTCTGGCAGGTGCGCTGGATGATGTAATAGGACGTTGCGAACAGGGCGTTGCCGCCGAAGCCGAAGATCACCAGCGTGGTGTGCACCGGTCGGAAGCGCCCGAAGGTGATCTGCGCAATGTCGAAGTTCAGGAACGGCCAGGCCAGCTGCGAGGCGATCCAGACCCCTGCAGCCATCCCGAGCACGCCCCAGATGACCGCGGCGATCGAGAATTTCTTGACGATTTCGTAGTTGTACTGTTCCGACGGAACAGCCGTCGAGGCCGGAACGGAACCGGCGGTTGCTGCGTTTTCCGACATGTCGATTATCCACCTTGACTGCAGGGAACACGGTCTGCCCGGCTCGCCGGGAGGTGAACTGTACCCCAAGAATCCATCAGAAAAAAGGAAATCCTCTGCGCGCAGTGCGTGTCTTCCCCGTGCGGGCGCCGTGCCGCTCAGCGTGCGGGTCGTATCGGGATGACCGGCCCGGACACCCGCGATGGCGGCGGCGCATCGGGCACCCAGGCATGGCCGTAGACCACTTCCCAGGTGGCCGGCAGGCGCCCCTGCTCACTGTAGCGGGATGCGTAGACCTCTTCCACGGCGCGCAGGCGGCGTGGCCCGAGCAGGCCCCGCGGGCGCCCGGCGAGTGCGTTGCGCACGCCGATGCCGCGCAGGTCGCGCAGCAGCGAACGGAAGTCCGGATAGGTCAGGGTCAGGGTCTCCTGGTCCATCACCGGATCGGCGAAACCGGCGCGGACCAGCGCATCGCCGATGTCGTGCATGTCGATGAAGGCGTTCACGTGCGCGGCATCGCCGCCATCCACCGCCGCAAAGGCCGCGCGCAACTCCTTCAGCGTATCCGGGCCGAAGGTCGCGAACAGCCATAGCCCACCCGGGGCCAGCACCCGGCGCACCTCGGCAAAGACCTGGTCGAGATCGTTCACCCACTGCAGGGCCGCCGCGGAGACCGCGAGGTCGAAGCTCCGGTCCGCCAACGGCAGGCGCTCCATGTCGCCGCAGACGGCCCAGGGCCGACGCAGCCAACGGCCCTGTCCCCGGGCGCGCACGGCCATCGCCGGGGCAAGATCCAGCCCTGCCACCCGGGCGCCGCGGTAGCGCTTGGCCAGGGGCCCCAGTGCGCTGCCGGGGCCGCAGCCGAGGTCGATCACCCGGCGCGGCGCCAGACGGATCCAGTCCAGCCGCTCCAGCAACCGCTGCTGCACCTCCCGCTGCAGCAGCGCGTGCTCGTCGTAGCCCGGGGCGGCCGCGTCGAACGCCGCCCGAACCCTGCGCTTGTCGATCTCGAACCCGTCCATCAAGCCATCACCTCGCGAAGAAAACCGGCAAGACCGGCCGGATCCTCCAGCCATGACACGTGCCCGCCGGACACCACCCGCAGCCGCGCGTCCGGTCGCATTGCCGCAAGCCCGGCAGCGACGCCCCGGGGAACCAGCGGATCGTCGTCGGCGAGCCAGGCCGCCATCGGGATGTCCAGTCCGGTCCAGACCGCCCGCAGGTCCGCACTCGCCAGCGCCTGCAGACCCGCACGCAGACCCGCTTCCGAGGCCGGATGCCGCGCCATCAGGGCGAGCAGTCGACGCCGGAGGCCCGCCGGCGCATCCCCACCCTGCGCGCAGCGGGCGACGAAGCGACGCTGCAACGCGGCACGATCCCGCTCCAGTTCCTCGCCGAATGCCGCCAGCGTCGCCGCATCCAGCGCGCAGGTCCAGCCGGGTCCCATCGTGAACCGGGGCGTCGCGCAGATCAGGGCCAGCCGCTGCGGACCCAGCCACTGCGCCGCCGCGGCAAGCGCCACCAGGCCACCGAGCGACCAACCGAC
>JAWLFM010000329.1:0-2664 GCA_041685565.1 Thioalkalivibrio sp. | reverse complement strand
CCCGGTGGAGGCGTCGAGGACCGTGCTGCCCCTGGGCAGCCGGCCCAGGGCGCGGATCAGATCCTCCCGGGCCTGCCCGGCATGCGCGAGGCGGTAGCCCTGCGGGCCGCGGACCAAATCGAGGTGCAGGGACAGGGCCTGATCTCCTTCCCGGGCAGTGAGGGCCAGCCCATCCGGCCCGCAGGTCAGCACCAGGCCACTTGGGTCCGGTCCCTCCCTCGAGGCCAGACCGCGCGCGATCAATGCCTCAGCGATGCCTCGCGAGGGCTCGGGACAGTCCCAGGCAGGCTGGAAGGTCACAGGCATGGGCGCGTCGCGAGCAGTGGGGACCGCCCCCGGGTTGCGGGTGGGCACCTCAGTAATGCGGTGGGGGTGGTTCATCGGCGGGGTCGCTGGCCGGCTGCGCTGCCAGCGCCTGCACGCGTTCCGAGAGTTCCAGGAGCTGGCGGGTAAGCCGGGTGTTGGCCTGTTGCAGGCGCAGCAGTTCCTCACCCTGGCTCTGCAGCGCGTACTCCTGATGCGCGATGCGGATCTCCAGTTCCTCGATGCGGTGCTCGAGCTCCATCGTGGACTGTCCTTCAGAAGGGTTCATGACGCCACGATGTTGCGCGGAGCCCCGGCAACGAAGGCCTCGATGTTGGCGCGCACCTCTTCGAGCACGTTCTGGCGCGCGCTCCGGGCGGCCCATGCCGTGTGCGGTGTCAGCACCAGGTTGGGGATGTCCGGTGCCAGCAGCGGGTGGTCGGCGGGTGGAGGCTCGGGATCCACCACGTCGATGCCGGCGCCGCCGAGATGACCTGAGCGCAGGGCCTGCGCGAGTGCGCTGGGTTCGACGAGGCCGCCGCGGGCGGTGTTGATCAGCAGGCTGTCGGCCGACAGCTTGGCGAGGCGTCGGGCGTCGATCAGATGCTGGGTCCGTTCGGTGAGCGGGCAGTGCAGGCTGAGCACGTCGAGTTCGGGCAGGAGGTCGTCCAGGGCCGGGCGGTCGTCGGCGCCGGCGGCATCGGGGCGGAGGCTGCCCGCTACCGTGACCCGCATCCCGAAGGCCTCGGCCATCCTGCCGGTGGCCTGGCCCAGCACGCCGTAACCGACGATGCCAAGGTGCATGCCGGCCAGGGTGCGGATCGGGTGATCCAGCAGACAGAACTGGTCGGACTCGCTCCAGCGCCCCGCGCGGATGTCGGCCCGGTAGGCGTCCATGCGCGTCACCAGTGTCAGCAGCAGGGCGAACACGTGCTGGACCACGGAGTCGGTCGCGTAGTTGCGCGCGTTGCAGACCGGTATGCCGCGCTCCGACGTGGCAGCGAGGTCGATGTTGTTGGTGCCGGTCGCCGCCGTGCAGATCAACTTCAGGCGCGGGGCCGCCGCGATGGCGTCGGGGCCGAGGCAGACCTTGTTTGTAACGAGGACCTCCGCATCCCGGATCCGCTCTGCGATCTCCTCCGGGGCGGTGCGCTGGAAGAGATCCCAGTGCGGCAGGGCCTGCCGTAGCGGTTGCAGATCGAGGTCCCCGCGGTCCACCGTGTTCAGATCGAGAAAGACGCCCCTCATCCCACCGCCCTGGATGCAAAGGGCCTAAGGTATTCCCGGGCCCAGAATGAAACAAGCCCCGACAGGCGGGGCTTGTTTCGGGCCTTCCCCCAAGGGTCAGCCTTCGCCGGTGAGGGCATGGAACAGGTTCAGCAGATGCAGGAACATCACGTAGAGGTTGGCGTACAGGGACACCGTCATCACGATGTAGTTGGCCTCGCGGTCGTGAATCATGCGGCTGGTGTCGTACAGGATGGCCGCGGACAGCAGCAGGACGACGGCGGCCGAGATGGTCAGCGACAGGGCGGGAATGGCCAGGAAGATGTTGGCCACGATGGCGACCAGTGCCAGCACCAGGCCGACGATCAGGAAGCCGCCGAGGAAGCTGAAGTCCTTCTTGGTGGTCAGTGCATAGCCGGACAGCGCAACGAAGGCCACCGCCGTGGTGCCAAAGGCATTGCCCACGATCTGCGGGCCGTTCGGCAGGCCCAGATACATGCTGAGGATGGGTCCGAGGAAGAACCCGAGTATGCCGGTGAAGGCGAAGGTCAGCACCAGGCCCCAGATGGAATTGCGGGCGGCGTGGATCGCGAACGGACCGCCGATCAGCACCGCGATCATCAGGATCCAGTGCACGGGCGGGGCGTTGATGGCCATGGCCGTGAAGGCCATCACGGCGCTGAAGGCGAGCGTCAGTGACAGGAGCAGGTAGGTGTTGCGAATGACCTGGTTGGTGCGGATGGTCTCCGCGACGGTGGTGTGGCCCGTGCGGGCTCGGGCAAGGCGTTCTTCTGCCACGGCTGGCTCCTCCTGTTGAAGGGTTGAATGCTGCGCAGTGTACCTGCAGGCGCGGGGACGTGCAGCCTGCCTGCGTTTGATTGCGGTTTATCCCCCAGGTTCCAGCACTGCTGGCATCTGGGGCGGCCGCTCATGGTTCATCCGCGCGCCGCAGGGTGAGGGGGCAGCCCGAATCCATCCCTCCTTCTCCCGCGCCCGTCCGGGCGCGGATCGATGGCCGCGGAGTTGTCAGGTGGGTACGGGTTCCGGGAGAATGCGCGGCTCGGAGAAGTGGCAGAGCGGTTGAATGCACCGGTCTTGAAAACCGGCAGAGGCGCGAGCCTCTCGAGGGTTCGA
>JAWLFM010000328.1:0-2666 GCA_041685565.1 Thioalkalivibrio sp. | reverse complement strand
ACCTCCGACTGGATGGAGATGGAGAAGCAGCGCGGGATCTCGGTGACCTCGTCGGTGATGCAGTTCCCCTACCGCGGGAGGATCGTGAACCTGCTCGACACCCCGGGACACGAGGACTTCTCCGAGGACACCTACCGCACGCTCACGGCCGTGGACTCCGCGCTGATGGTCATCGACGCGGCGAAGGGCGTCGAGGAACGCACCATCAAGCTGATGGAGGTCTGCCGGCTGCGCGACACGCCGATCATGACCTTCATCAACAAGCTCGACCGCGAGGGCCGCGAGCCGATCGAGTTGCTGGACGAGGTCGAGGAGGTGCTGAAGATTCAGTGCGCGCCGGTGACCTGGCCCATCGGCATGGGCAAGCGCTTCAAGGGTGTCTATCACCTGGCGCGGGACGCGGTGCACCTGTATTCGCCGACCCACGGCGGCAAGATCCAGGAGGGCGAGGTGATCCAGGGGCTCGACAATCCGCGCCTGGACGCGGTGCTGGGAGCGCAGGCGGAGGAACTGCGCGAGGAGCTGGAACTGGTGCAGGGCGCCTCGCACGCCTTCGACCGCGAGGCCTATCTCGCGGGGCGGCTGACGCCGGTGTTCTTCGGATCCGCCATCAACAACTTCGGCGTGCAGGAGCTGCTGGACGACTTCGTGGCGTATGCGCCGGCGCCGTTGCCGCGGCCGACGCAGACGCGCACGGTGGATCCCTCCGAGACGGCGTTCACCGGCTTCGTATTCAAGATCCAGGCGAACATGGACCCGAACCACCGCGACCGCATCGCCTTCCTGCGCATCTGTTCCGGCACCTTCAGCAAGGGCGCGAAGCTGCGCCATGTGCGCATCGGGCGGGACGTGAAGATCCCGGATGCGCTGACCTTCATGGCCTCGGATCGGGAGCACGTGGAGACGGCCTACCCCGGCGACATCATCGGCATCCACAACCACGGGACCATCCGCATCGGGGACACCTTCACCGAGGGTGAGGATCTCGCCTTCACCGGTATCCCCAACTTCGCGCCCGAACTGTTCCGGCGTGCGCAACTGCGGGATCCGTTGAAGATGAAACAACTCGCCAAGGGACTGCAGGAGCTCTGTGAGGAGGGCGCGACGCAGCTCTATCGTCCCCTGACCAACAACGATCTGATCCTTGGGGCCGTCGGTGTGCTGCAGTTCGATGTGGTCGCCGAGCGGCTCAAGACCGAGTACAAGGTCGACTGTCGCTTCGAAAGGGTGAACGTGCAGACCGCGCGCTGGGTCAGCTCGGACAACGCCAAGCGTTTCGACGAGTTCCGCGACAAGGCGGCGACCAACCTGGCCGTGGATCATGGCGGGGACCTGGTGTACATCGCGCCCACCCGGGTGAATCTCCAGATGGCGATGGAGAAGTGGCCGGAGGTGCAGTTCCATTCGACGCGCGAGCACGGGCTCGAGGTCTGATGCCGGAGGATCCAGCGGCTCCGCGGTCTGCCGGATTGCCGCCGTCGCGGGCCCTGATGGCCTTGCATGGGTCCAGGTGTGAGGAGGTCTTGAATGAGGCGGAAGCTCCGGTCTTCGGTATGGGCCCTGATGGGGCTGCTGTTCGCGCTGGCAGTCCCGGCCTGCAGCATGACTGAGACCCGGGAACTGCCCGAACCGCGTTCGGGCGTGGTCAGCGATCTCGCGGCCTTCGAGGCATTCATTGCCCAGGCGCCGAGGCCGGAGGCGTTCCGCGAGGTCTACCCCGACGTCATGCTGATCCTTCCCGGGGAGGTTGCCACGCGCGAGTTCCGTACCGACAACAGCCGGTTCTTCGCGGATCTCGACGCAGAGGAGCGCATCATCGGCGGTTCCTTCCAGTAGCCGGATTTCCCCCTCCCCCGTCTACGTTCTGCAGTGGCCATTGCCGATCCACCGAGCGGCAGCTGGCGGGCCCGTGGCATGTAACCATCGGTCCCCCTCGTCCCGTCAGGCCCGCCATCAGGCCCGGAATAAATATTGCTGAAATCTCGGCGATGCAGGCTGGTTCGTGGACGGCGCGCGGAGGTGGGCCATGAAACGACGCAGGTGGCGCTGGAAGAGGACGAGGGTCATCATCGAGGCTACGATCATCGGAACGACGGTGGCGCTGCTGGTCATCCTGTTCGCCGAAAGCCGGTTCGACAGGCAGCAGGATGCGCAGCTGGCCGTCGAGTGTGCCATTTCATCCTGAGTGGGTCCCGCCGCTGCGGATGCGCAGGAGCCCTCGCGGAGAGTGTTTGCGCGCGCACCGGGAGGATGCAATGCACCACGGGTTTGCCCCAACGCAGGGCGGGGCAGCGCGTTTCTGCGCATCCCGCCATTCCCATTTGCGTTGGCATTGCCTACCCTGCTATCAGGTCAACGTGGAGTGGAACCATGAGTCAGAAAGATCCCAGCCGTCTGGATGCGCTGGTGGCGCGTTCGCAGCGCGACAAGGCCGAGCGCGAACTGGGCTATCGGGAGCGCGCCCTGAAGCTCTATCCCTGGGTGTGCGGGCGCTGCGGGCGGGAGTTCAGCGGCGCCAACCTGCGTGAACTGACCGTGCATCACCGCGACCATAACCACGACAACAATCCGCTGGACGGCAGCAACTGGGAACTGTTGTGCATCTACTGCCACGACAACGAACACCAGCGCTATGTCGACGCCACACCGGGCAAGGACAAGACCAC
>JAWLFM010000327.1:0-2671 GCA_041685565.1 Thioalkalivibrio sp. | reverse complement strand
CGGCCACATCCTGCGCACCACCCAGGCCGACTGGCGCTGGCTGAACCGGGACATCTACGGCCGTTATGACGCGGTCGTCTGCCTGGGGAATTCCTTCACCCACCTGTTCCGGGAGAACGACCGGCGCAAGGCCCTGGCCGAGTTCTATTCCGCCCTGAACCACGACGGCGTTCTACTCCTGGACCAGCGCAATTACGACGCAATCCTGGATCACGGCTACTCCAGCGCCCACACCTACTACTACTGCGGCGACAACGTCTCGGTAGCGCCGGAGCACGTCGACGAGGGACTCGCCCGTTTCCAGTACGCCTTTCCGGACAAGTCGACCTACCACCTGAACATGTTTCCCCTGCGCAAGGCCTACGTGCGGCGACTGATGCGCGAGGTCGGGTTTCAGACCATCGATACCTATGGCGACTTCAAGGAGACCTATCACGAAACCGAGCCCGATTTCTTCATCCACGTTGCCGACAAGAAATACGTCGAGGAGGTCCGCTGATGCAGAACTATTCGAGCCCCGTCGCCACCGCGCGCGACTACTACAACAGCCCGGATGCCGATCACTTCTACCACAGCATCTGGGGCGGCGAAGACATCCACATCGGCCTTTATGAGCACGAGCGCGAGCCGATCGTCGATGCCAGCCGCCGTACCGTTGCCCACATGGCGGACCTGCTGGGCGAGCCCCAGCCGGAATGGCGGGTGCTGGACATGGGCGCCGGTTATGGCGGCTCCGCGCGCTACCTGGCCGAGAACCATGGCTGCCGGGTGACCGCGCTGAACCTCAGCGAGGTGGAGAACCAGCGCAACCGGGCGATCAATACGTCGCGCGGCCTGGACGGATTGATCGAGGTCGTGGATGGCAGCTTCGAGAGCGTGCCCGGCCCCAGCGACACCTACGATGTGGTGTGGTCGCAGGATGCCTTCCTGCACAGCGGTGAGCGCGAGAAGGTGCTGAGCGAGGCCGCACGGGTGCTGAAGCCCGGTGGGGTGCTGATCTTCACCGACCCGATGGCGCATGACGCCTGTCCCGAGGGGGTGCTCGATCCGATCCTGGAGCGCATCCATCTCGACAGCCTGGGTTCACCCGGCTTCTATCAGGCGGCGGCCGCCGATCTCGGTCTGGAATCCATCGGGTTCGAGGACCATACCCACCAGTTGCCGCGCCATTACGCACGGGTCCGGGAGGAACTGGAGGCGCGTGAACCGGATCTCGCCGGCTCGATCTCGCCGGATTACATCACGCGGATGAAGAAGGGTCTGGGTCACTGGGTGGACGGCGGCGAGGCCGGGCACCTGGCCTGGGGCATCTTCCGCTTCCGCAAGGCGGCCTAGCCGAACACCGCCGGTCCCGTCGGCCCGAGGCTGTCACAGGGTGAATGGGAGCGGCGGAACCGACGCCTTCGAAGGCGTCCGCCGATCGTTCCGGCGCCAGCGCGGCTCGATGCGCTGCCAGCAGCAGGGCCAGAACCCGGCAATACAGAATCGTCCCGGCGTCGTGAGCCATCCCGCCACGGCCCACTGAGACAGTAACCCCATCACGAATCCAGAAGAGGAGTCCCACCTCCATGAGCAAACGTTACCTGTTTACCTCCGAATCCGTGTCCGAGGGCCATCCGGACAAGATGTGCGACCAGGTGTCCGACGCCATTCTCGATGCCTACCTGGCCGAGGATCCGAAGGCCCGTGTCGCCGCCGAGACCTTCACCACCACCGGCCTGGTGCTGGTCGGCGGCGAGGTCAAGTCCAGTGCGCGGATCGAGATCGAGGACATCGTCCGTGACGTGGTCAAGGACATCGGTTACGACAGCTCGGACAAGGGCTTCGACTACGCGACCTGTTCGGTCGCGGTCACCCTGGGCAAGCAGTCGGCGGACATCAACCAGGGTGTCGACCGCCAGCGTCCGGAAGAGCAGGGCGCGGGTGACCAGGGACTGATGTTCGGCTACGCCTGCAACGAGACCGAGGTGCTGATGCCGGCACCGATCCACTTCGCCCACCGCCTGGTGCGGCGCCAGGCGGAGGTGCGCAAGAACGGCACCCTGCCGTGGCTGCGCCCCGATGCGAAGAGCCAGATCAGCTTCCGCTACGAGAACAACCGGGCCGTGGCCGCCGACGCCGTGGTGCTGTCCACCCAGCACGCGCCGGAGATCGAGCAGAAGACGCTGGTCGAGGCGGTGATGGAGGAGATCATCAAGCCGGTGCTGGGACAGGAATGGCTGCACAAGGACACCCGCTTCCACATCAACCCGACCGGGCGTTTCGTCACCGGTGGCCCGATGGGCGACTGTGGCCTGACCGGGCGCAAGATCATCGTCGATACCTACGGCGGCATGGCGCGCCACGGCGGCGGCGCCTTTTCCGGCAAGGATCCGTCCAAGGTGGACCGCTCGGCGGCCTATGCCTGCCGCTACGTGGCCAAGAATATCGTCGCCGCCGGCCTGGCCGACCGCTGCGAGGTGCAGGTCTCCTATGCCATCGGCGTGGCCGAGCCGACCTCGATCGCGGTCGAGACCTTCGGCACCGGCAAGGTGGATGAGGGCCAACTCACCGCCCTGGTACGCAAGCACTTCGATCTGCGTCCCTACGGCATCCTGAAGATGCTGGATCTGGAGCGCCCGATGTACCGTCCCACGGCCGCCTACGGCCACTTCGGGCGCGAGGATCTGGA
>JAWLFM010000326.1:0-2673 GCA_041685565.1 Thioalkalivibrio sp. | reverse complement strand
CCTGCCGTTTCAGCATCCCATCCTGCCCTGGGCCGCCCGGCATCCCGAGCTTGTGCAGGAATTGAGCGCGCTCACGGATCACGACGTCGAGCGTTTGCAAACGGACATCCTCGCCGATTCGCCCCTGTCCTCCCGGCTGCCCGTCGAAGAGGTCGCGCGGCTCAGACCCGTTAGCCCGGAAGCGGCCGCAAGCCAAGTCCAGAGACCGGGCAGGATCGAGTACAGAAACAAGTAATCCTGCGCCCCCGCTCAGAGCGGCCAGGCGATCAAGGCCAAAGCGACCCCTCCCGCGCCGCTCCGGGCGACGCGACGACGGGGGCGGCCCTGAACTGCGACCCAGAGCGCCAGCGCCGCCCCTCCCACAGAAAGGGCGATGGCCATGCGTGCTGCAGTGCCGGCCTGCGCGGGCGTCCTTGTGGGGTGCGCCCATGCCTGCGCGCACGAAGGCGGCGACATCCCTGATATCAGCCAGCAACCCGCCCGATGCCCGCCCGGGATAGACGTGCGGCGCGATACGCTGGCCCCGGAGTCCGTGGGCCACGGGCATCCGCGCGGCGAGCGCTTCGGTCATGGTCCGCCCTGCCGCTGGATCGGCGAGACCGAACGCCTCGGTCCATGTCGGCTGGCCCTTCTCGATCAGCATGACGACCGCACCCGGCACCCCGTCCGCGGCCATGCGCGCAGGGATGGACTTCGTGAGACGGTCGGCCAGTGGCAGGGTATCCGCGGGAATCGCCAGATCAGCGAGCGTTCCCTCAAGGGCCGGCACAAGGTCGCTCGTGTCGTCAAGGACACCCGCATCCGTGTTGATCTGGAAGGCGACGGTGATGCCATGGTCGGCATAGTGGCGCAGGCTCGAGACATAACCCGGGATCCAGCCACCATGACCGTAGACCGGTCCGCGCGGCGTGTCGGCGTAGATCGCAACGCCGGCACCGTAGAGGATGCCGGGGGTATCCGGCGCCACCGGCGCCCCGTCGAGCATCCGATCGAGGTAGGGGTTGGCGAACACCTTGCCACCAAACAGGAGGTGCCCCCAGCGCGCGAGGTCGTGCGACGTCGAGGCCAACCCGCCGCCGGTCCATTCCACGGCCGGATTCCAGAGGAGCCGGCCGTCGGCGTCGGCGGTGCGGGCGGGCAGACCGAAGGGGTTGTCGGCGACCGTATAGCCGACGGCGAGACCGGGGAGGCTCCGGTGGTCCGAAGGGAAGGTGCCGGTCAGCGCCAGGGGCGCAAGAAAACGCTCGCGCACGACCTCATGGTAGCGCCGGCCCGTCACCGCCTCGATCACCAGTCCCAGAAGGACATAACCGGTGTCGCTGTAGGCCCAGCCGGTCCCGGCCTCGAACAATGGTTCCCGCCCGATCACGAAACCCACCAGGTCCTCGGGCGAAAACGCGCCTTCGCCGCCCGCGATGCGGGACCAGGCGGCCTGAAATTCCGGCAGGTGCACGTGATCCGGCAGGCCCGCACGGTGGCGGAGCAGTTGATCGATGGTGATGCTCTCGGCGTCCGGCAGGCCCTCGAACCACGGGCGGTCGCCGAGATGATCGGCCAGCAGGTCGGCTTGCCTCAGACGACCCTCGCTCTCAAGCGCCAGCACCGTTGCCGCGACGAAGGTCTTGCCAATGCTCGCGGCCAGCATGGGCGTCTCGGGCGTCATTCCACGCGCGAATTCGACATCGGCCAGGCCGGTGGCAGCCATGACGACCGTGCCGTCGGGCAGCGCGATGGCCGCCGTGGCGCCCGGGAATTCATAGCGCACACGGAAGTCCTCGAGCGTCTCTGCCAGGTCTGCCGAGAGATCGGCGCCGTCCCCTGCCCCCGCGGGAGCCATCGCAGCCAGGCCGGCGATGATGCAGACGGCCATGAGGAGGGCGCGCATGCAACTACTCCGCCGGCCTGGCTGCTAAGTCCCGGCTCGTCGGAACGACCTCGGTCACGGCTCCCTCGCGACGGAACATCGTGTCACGGTTCCACCACACGACGATGACCGCCACGGCGACCCCAATGCCTTCTGGCGGTAGCGGCGCCAGGATCGCCCCCCCTTGAGCAGCGATCCCGCGACAAACACGAGCGGCGGGCCGACCAGAATGAAGACCACCGACCCCGCCGGGCATCGCCAGAGCAAAAGCCGGAACAGGAAGGCCCGGATGCCAGACACGCCCGAGTAGAGGAACACGATCACGAAGGCGGCGATCCCGGGCGACCACGTCGCGAGGAAGAAGAACGGATGGGATCCGCTGATCTCGCCGAACCAGGCCGCAGCGGTATCGGGAAAGACGATGTAGACCCCGATCAGCTCCCAGGTGATCAGGAAGGTGATTCCGACGAACGCGACCAGCGCCAATGACGGTATCCTGACCGGAAGTATCGAACGCGGCTGGGTTGGCATGGAAAGTCTCCCAAGGATCGCCCTAGTTTCCGGTAGTTTCCGGGCCAAGAAACGTGATAGCCAGAGGGATTCCGATTGAAAGCCACGAAGCCGTCCTGTCTTCTGACTCTACTGACGAGCATTACCTTGGTGGCGGCCACAGCCTGTGCCCCGGAGGCACCGGACAAGAAGCCTGTACCACAATCCCGCCAACAGGAGCCTGCCGCCGAAGCGGAACCCATCCGCCCCGGTCACTCGCGTGTTCTGCAATCCTACGACGGCACCGCCTACCAATATCC
>JAWLFM010000080.1:0-11063 GCA_041685565.1 Thioalkalivibrio sp. | reverse complement strand
CCGGACAGGCAGCAGGCGGTAACGTGTGCGCCCAGGTCGCGTGCGGCGCGCATCTGTTGCCGGATGTTTTCACCTACCTGATCACCGTTTTCGAGGACATAGGTGATCCGGCGTCCGGTCAGAGGCATGGAGTCGGGGTTTTTGACGTGCTCGGTGCTCACAGACGGTATCCGTAGCTAGGGTCAAGGTTAGCCATTGCCTTTTCGATACGGCGGACGTCCGCGTCGGAAAGGTAATCGCCATAGCCGCCCACCTTGCCGCGGCGGGCCTTGTAGGAGTCCGGGTCGGATGGGTTGCCGGGGCGGACCGCCCTGGGGCCTTCCCCGGTTTCTCGTTCCCGGGCCTGCATGCGGTCGAAGCGGCTCTCGCCGATCGCGTTTTCCAGGGCGGTGGCATCGGGCTCGGCGCGGCCGATGAAGCGGATGGCGTCCTCGAAGTGACGCCATGGGTCGGTCTGCCAGTCCTCGTAGCGTGCCAGGAGAAAGCCTTCCTCGCGGTTGCCCCATTCCTGCATCCAGTGATTCATGACCTGGATCACCCGATCGACCCCCAGTATCGGGTCGTCCAGCATTGTGCTGATGTCGCCCTTGTAGCGCCGGGAAGCCTTTTCGCGGCGCGTGTTCTGAAAGTACAGGGATACCATGACGTCGCGCGGGTCGCGAGCGAGCAACAGGATGCGTTTGCGGCGTTCTGCCGGCGGGATCAGGAACCGGCCGCGCAGGCGGTTCCAGGCACTGGCAATGGTCTGGTGTTCGTACAGGTCGTGGGTGAAGTAGTAAGACGGACGTCCATCCCCAAACCGGTCCTGACTGTTGATGGGTTCATCGCTGCCCTGAAGCGTGGAGTAGTAGGTGTGCAGCAGGACCCGCAACCAGGTCCGCCCGGACTTGGGAATGGACACGATCAGGCAGTCGCGCCCGCGGAACAGGGCGCGTTTGCTGCTGAGATTCCACGGGACGGTTTCAAGGAGCATCGGGGGCAAGCCGGTGTTGGTTGGACGAAAGCACTACGCCGAGGGGCTGTGATCCGATGCGCTGTCTGGTGTGCAGGCCGGCCCGCGCGCGAGCGCACGGGCCGATGTTAATGTATCCGCCCCGCACGGTCGCCCGTTGGCTCGGGCTCGCGACGTGTGCGGACATCAGCCTTTAATCCGGAGACAAACCGCAACCATGAAGACCATTAGTGTCCCGATCTCGCCGGGCGAGTTGATCGACAAGATTACCATTCTCGAGATCAAGCTGGCGAAGATAACCGACGAGAAGAAACGTGCCAATGTTCGTCATGAGCTGGATGTCCTGACAGCTACATGGTCGGGGGCGATGGCCGGCGAGGATGCGCCGCCCGACATCTCGGATGCCCGCGAAAGCCTCAAGGAGGTCAACGAGGCCCTGTGGCGCATTGAGGACGACATCCGGGAATGTGAGGCCGAAAAAGCGTTCGGTGACCGTTTCATCGAGCTGGCCCGCGCCGTCTACTTCACCAACGACAAGCGGGCAGCGCTCAAGCGCGATATCAATGAGCGCCTGGGCTCGAAGCTGATGGAGGAGAAGTCCTACCAGTCCTATAGCTGACAGGATTTCAGTGGTTCGCGGGGCCAGTTGTCCGCGCGGTTGCCGGCAGGTGCAGGAGGTCGCCCACCGCCTGCTGAACGGCCTCGAGTTGCAGACTCTCCAGACTTCGTTCGCTACCGACCGCCTGGCGTCCCTTGACCTGCTTTCGCTCGATTGGGTGTTCGAGCGGTGCGTCTCCTCGAAGGGCGAGGCATCGCTCCCCCAGCGGACCCCAGCGGACCGGATCGGTGGGCCCGAACAGCCCGACGACCGGGGCTCCCAAGGCGGCAGCCAGGTGCATGGGACCACTGTCATTGCCCACAAAGAGACCGCATTCCGCGAGCATGGCCAGCTCGGCGTCCCGACTCAGATTGGAGATCAGCGAAGGCAGGGGCTTCTGCGCCAGGCTGCGAACCGTTTCTGCCCGGGCTGCGTCGGCCGCGGTTCCGATCAGGACCGGTTGCAGGCCTTGCTCGTGCAGCCAATCCGCCAGTGCCGCGAAGCGTTCGCAGGGCCAGAGTTTGTACTCCTTGCCGGCACCCACGTGCAGGCAGGCCAGGGCAAGGCCGTCTAGCCCCATCTGCCCTCTCGCGGATGCCCATGCCTGCGTATCCGTGCCGGGTCGAGGTACCAGGCGGGGAGGCTCAGGCGTGATGGAGGCTAGGCCGGTGCCATTCGCAATCGCCGCGTAGACGGCCTGACGATGATGGCCCGTTCCCGCAGGGTTGCTGGCGTGAACGTTGAACCATCGTGGGTAGCCGTCACTCGGGCGCCCAACCCGGTGTGGCGCGCCGGACAGGCCCGCTGCCAGGGACGCGATGCGGTTGCCGCCGAAGGACACGACTGTGTCGGGGCGGAAGCGGCGCAGGCCAATGGCGATCTTCAGACCCACGGGCACTTTGCGAAGGCCGCGTTTGCCGCCGTCAACGGTTAGCGTGGGCACGTGTTCCAGTCCGGGCATTCTTGCCAGCAGGCGCTGGTGGGACTGGTGAACCACGATCAGTGCCTCGCTTGGTTCGAGCGCGCCGACCAGGGGCTTCATGACCCCGGAGGCAATCAGGAAGTTGCCCAGGTGAGGGTCCGCCATGATCAGCGCGAGGCGTTCGGTTTTTGCTGGCATGCGCGCGAGTATGAGGGTTTCCATACAAGACGGTCCAGATCTGGCTTCGGGCTCGGGAGACGCGTGGCTTGCTTGAACGGGAGTTCGCTGCGGGCGTTGCGTGGGCCGCAATCGGGCGCCCCTGGAGATCGGTTCCTGCGCGCTTGTCGCTCTCGACGGAATGATGTTGGGGATGCGGCGGGCCCGGCGTTATTTCTTGATGCTGCTGCCCGTGCTGGCTGGGGTCGTCACGGCGGCCCGGCCATAACGACGCTGATGTTCGCGACTGATGCGGTTGACCGCGGGGCGCAGGTGGCGGTGCAGGTGCGGCATCGGTGACGTTCGAGCATCGTTGTATCGTTCACTCACTGCATCGACCCATTGCTCGGGCAAACCGGCTTCCAGTCCACTGACCACGAAGCGGGCCAGGTCCCGGGCGGCCGCTCGTTCGCGGACAGCCGCTGAAGATTGGCGAGCGCTATCCAGATCGATGATCGCCCGCCGACCATCTGGGTCCAGTAGAAGGTTCCCCCATTTCAGGTCTCGATGCAGGATCCCCGCGGCGTGCATGTGCGCGATCTCGGTGACGAAATCCAGGCTGGACACGGTCAGTTTTTCCGGATCCCCAACCTGACGGCCAAGAGCGGCCAGACTGGAGGCGTCGGGCCAGGCCGCGCACAGGAACCAGGCTTCCCCCCGGTGCCATAGCCAGCCTTCGGGCCGTGGGGTGCCGATGCCGTGGTGCCAGAGCGCGCAACTGATGTGCCAGTTGATCGACGCGCGTTCCCGGTTCAACAATCGCCTGATTTTCAGGCCCGCACCGCGATAGCGGAATCGCTTGAAGAACAAGGGCGATTCCGGGTCGTCTTCCGGCTCAAGAATCCCGCTGACAGCCGATTCGCGGCCCTTGCGGATGCACAGGTCCGCCTCGTGCGGCGGCCAGCGGCCCTCGCGCAAGGCCGTGTCCAGTGCCCCACGCTGCCGGACGAACCCTTGCCATCCATTCTCGCGTGCTGCCCGAGTGGTCAGCGCGGCGGCGGAAGGTTGGGCATCGTCCATCATCCTTTGTCTCCGGGTGCGTAACGCGCCTTTGGACCGCCCCGGCGCAGGCGCTGATTCCAGCGCCGCTTGCGCCCTGCAAGAATGTCCTGAATCCGTTGCCGCCGTTCTATTCGGGAAAGCCCCATCTGGTCCGCGTAGGCCGAGAACAGACGCATGCGATCCGTTTTTCCCTGATACCGGGTGTCGATCATCGCCATCTGGACCAGGTTGCGCAGCCTGGCGTCGGGGTTGCTCGTGCGTCGACAGCCTTCGTTGTCTAGGAACCACAGGCGCGACGGTGTGCCCGGTTCCTCGGTGCCGAACAGGATGTTGCTCAGGCGCAGGTCACCATGTACCCAGCCCGCCTGATGCAATCGTGCGATTTCCCGACCGCACCGGCGTAGAAGCGCCCAGCGTTCTCCGGCGGGATCGGCCGGGTCGCCGAAGCGCCTGGTGGCCAGATGCAGCACCGGCGATCCGTGGACGGTTCGGGTGAGCATGAATTCGTGACCGCCCGGCACCCAGCCGTGCGCCAGAACCCGGGGCGTGGCCAGATCGTCTCGGGCCAGTTCGATCGAACGATCGACCGCGCGCACGCCCCGGCTGCCGCGGAACAGCGACTTCAGGGGTTCGGATCGGCCGCGTGGCAGAAAGACCTTCAGGTGGGTGTCTTGCCCCTGCCAGGTTCCGGCCGCGACCCGGGCGGCCGCGGAGCTCTGCAGTACACTCCAGCCGCTCGGCACCTGGCCGCGGGCGATGCATCCGGCGATCGCGCTCAATTCCGTGTCCAGGGCGGACGTTTCCAGGTGTCGCGGCGCCCATCCCAAGGCCTGCCGAATGCGATGCCGGATCATCGCGGTAGCCTCTCGGGGAGGCGGCCGTGTTCGCGTTGGTACTGCCAGCGGGCGCGTTGGGTGACGCGTTGCCACAGGCGGGCGTCGTCGGTCAGCGTGGCGCGGATGGAGGTTTGGCGGTACTCGCGGATGAAGCGCAACAGGTCGCGGCGGCCCAGGCCAATATCCAGCGCCGAAAAATACAGTCCGCCCAGATCCTTGATTCGGGCTCGCCCCGGAAGCCGGGCATGATGCTGAACACGGTGCAGGTCCATCAGGTGCAACTGGGGTGGGGTCTGCCCGCGCATGATCGCGGCCTCGTTTGTGTTCAGGTTCAGCCTGAAGTGGCAGAGGTAGAAATCGCGGTGGTTCATGCCGTTGTCGTGCAGGAGACGGGCAATGCGTGCGACCTCGCGGATCAGCCGCAGGCGAAAGGCGAAGGCCGGCGGCTGTTCGGGCCAGCGCAGACATTCCTGTTCCAGGGTTCGGGTGTGGCCGAGGTCGCGGGTGATCACAAACGAGCGTTCGCGCGCCGGGTTCAGGCCGCGGCGCAGCCCGAACGCCACCGGCGGGGTGGTCGGGATGTCGAGTTTCTGCAGGCGATGGATCGCGCGCCATTCGGGCTCGGCCCCCAGTACCGGGATGCGGAACTGGCTCAGTTTGCGCAGGATGCGCCGCCAGGGCATACCGGTGTGGACCTTGGCGAAGTAGCGCTGCGCCCCCAGCTCAAACCGGAAGGTGCGGCGTCCGTCCACGTGGCGCACGATCTCGCCATCCAGGTTCATGACTTGCTCGAACGGATCGCCGGTCCCGAAGCGGGCCTCCAGCGCCTGACGGAAGTCCGTGTCCATCAGAAATTCGTGGCGCGGGCGGGGGATCATCCGGTAGCCCCCTCGCCATGGCGCGGCCCCTCGATTACGCGCAGGGCGTGTTCGGCCCGGCTGCCCAGTTCGGTGCGCATGGCGTAGTCCCGCGCAGCGGCGCGCCAGTGTTCGGGGGTGGCTGCCTGCAGCATGCGCGCGAGGGCCGCGTCCATGGCCGCCTGTTCGAACGGGGATGGGATCACCTCGCCACAGCCGGCGCGCTCCACATGGAAGGCGTACCCGCAATTGGCCGTGACCAGCGCGGGCAGGCCGGCGGCGATGGCCTCCACGATCGCGGTGCCGGTGTTCTCCTGGTAGGCGGGGTGCAGCAGCAGGTCGGCGGCAAACAGGAAGCTGGCCACATCGTCGCGCCCCTGCATGACGTGCACCTGCTCGTCGACTCCGAGTCTTCGGGCCAGCCGCATCAGCGGGGCGGCGCGACCCTTCCCCAGAACATACAGGTGTGTCTTGGCGCGCAGCTCGTCGGGCAGTGCAGCCAGCGCGCGGATGCTGCGGTCGACTCCCTTGCGCCGGAAGTCGGAGCCGACCATGAGGAGCATGCGTGTGTCGCCCGCGAGGCCCAGTTCCTGGCGCAGCGCGCGTCCTTGCCGCGGGGAATCTGCATCGGCGAAGCGGTCCGCCGATACGTAGGGCGGCATCGGATGAAAGCGATCATCGGGGGTGCCGTACCAGCGCTGGAACAGAGGCTTTTCGGCCTCGGACAGGAGCAGGATGCGGTTGTGCGCATCGGCACGAAAGACTGCGCGTTCGAGTTCCGCATGCACCCTGTAACGCCCGGACAGGCGATAAAGCCGGCTCCGGGCCTGCGCCCGTTCGATAAAGCAGGGGTCGGCGTTGTAGTAGACATCCAGCCCGGGCAGCTTGTTGAACCCGACGACGCGATCGGGCTGCCGGGCCTGGACCTCGGCCTGAACGCGGCGGGCGAACTGGCGGTAACGCGTGTGATTGCGCCAGCCGGCTACGCGCAGTACATGCAGCTTCACGTTCGGGTGCTGCGGCGCCCAGCCTTCCCACGCGAGGGTGAATACGTCGATCCGGTGGCCACGCTCCAGCGCCAGCTCGGTGATCCGCCGGAAGTTGCGCTGCAGTCCACCATGCGGAAAATACTTGAACAACACGAATGCCAGCTGCATCAACGCCCCTCCGTCTGCAGGGCATCGCCGGCCTCAAGGACCTGCGCGGGTGGCATCTGCCGCAGGCAGTTCAGGTGCCCCAGCGGGCACTCGCGCTGGAAGCAGGGGCTGCATTCCAGCCCCAGGTGCAGGATGCGCCGCCGCGAGGTCAGCGGCGGCGTGTAGCCGGGATCGGACGACCCGTAGAGAGCCACCACCGGGCTCCCGGTTGCGGCCGCAATGTGCATGAGTCCCGAGTCGTTGCTGATGACCAGGTCCGCGCACGCCAGCAGGTCAATGGCCTGACCCAGCTGCGTGCGTCCAGCCAGGTCTACACATCCGGGGGCGGCTTGGGAGATCGCCCGAGTGACCGGACGATCCTTTTGCGAGCCGAACAGCCATACCTGCCAGCCGACCGCCTGGCGCGCGCGCGCAACTTCTGCGTAGTACTCGGCGGGCCAGCGTTTGGAAGGGCCGTATTCCGCGCCGGGGCACAGGGCCAGTACCGGCGCGTCCTGGTTGTTCAGGCCGAGCGCGGCGCGTGCCGCATGCCGCTCAGGCTCGGAAATCGCCAGTGCGGGTTCCGGAATCGGGGGTGGTTGTGGCGCATCGGGGGCGAGCCCCAGAGCGACGAAGCGGTCGACCGTCCGGTACAAACGCTGTCGATCGAGTGGCCGGATGTCGTTGAGCAGGCCGTAGCGGTATTCGCCGCGGTAGCCGGTTCGCCGTGGGATCCCGGCGGCGAGCGCCGGCAGGGCCGCCTTGGCCGAGCGCGGCAGTACGATGGCCTGTTGATAGCCCGCCTCGCGCAGCGAGCGTCCGAGGCGCCAACGCCGGCCAAACGCCAGTTCGCCGTGGCCCACGGGCAGCGGGATGGCGCGGCGCACCTCGGGCATGCGTTCCAGGATTGGCAGGCTCCAGGCAGGCGCAACCACGTCCACGGCGGGGGCGGGCTCACGTTGCCTGAGCGTCATGAACAGACTCTGCGCCATCACCATGTCGCCGACCCAGGCCGGGCCGATGACGAGGACGGCCGGGGATGCGTCGGGTCGCTTGCTCACGACGGTGTCCTGTACGGTCGGGGGGCGGTCGGACGCGTATCCGGCACATGCCATCCGGAACGTGGGAGAAGGCTGCGAGGCATAAGCTTGAGAGGCGGTAATCCGGGGCGACCCTGAAGTCGTCATTGTACATGGGCCCGGCCTGTCGCGATCGTGCGGTTTGCTTGTCGCCCCGAGGATGCGCGGTGTACTTTGCAGGGCTTCGGCCCGCGCATTTCGTGCCGGTGTTTTATCAATGAGTGTTTCCCTGGCGGAGAGCGCAAGTGCAGGAAGGAATCATCGACGAGCTCACGGTGGCCAGTCGCCTGTTCGGACAGTTGGCTGCGGACAAGGCGTTTGTTGCCGAGGTCGAGAGCGTGGGGCAGGTGTGGCTGCGCTGCATCCAGGCCGGGGGCAAGGTGCTGCTGGCAGGGAACGGCGGCAGTGCGGCGGATGCGCAGCATATTGCGGCGGAGATCGTCTGTCGCTACCGGGCGGTGCGGTCGGGTGCGGCGGCGGTCGCGCTGACCACGGATACTTCGGTATTGACCGCGATCGCGAATGACTTCGGTTATGAACAGGTCTTTGCACGTCAGGTCGAGGCGCTGGGACAGCCGGGGGACGTGTTTGTCGGGCTGACCACCTCCGGGCGGTCGCCGAACGTGCTGCGCGCGTTCGACATGGCGGCCGAGCGTGGCCTGACGACGGTCGCGCTGACCGGCGAAATGGGACTGGCGGATACCCATACGGCGGACCATGTGTTGCGTGTGCCGGATCCGGCGACGGCGCGTGTGCAGGAAGTGCACGGTCTGATCGGCCATCTTCTTTGTGGCGTCGTCGAGGATGCGCTGGTGGCGGCGGCCCAGGACGACACGAGTTCGCGGTGACGGCTCGTGCACTGTTCCTCGATCGCGATGGGGTCATCAATGTCGATCACGGCTATGTGCATCGCCCCGAGCAGGTCGAGTTTGTTCCGGGCATATTCCGGCTCGTCGCTGCTGCAAGCGCGCGCCAATGGCCGGTGGTAGTCGTGACAAACCAATCCGGTATCGGCCGCGGCTATTATGACGAGGGTGCGTTCCGGCGCCTGACCGAATGGATGCAGCGGAGGTTTGCCGAAAACGAGGGGCGGCTCGACGCTGTGTATCACTGCCCTCACCACCCGAGCGATGCCCTTCCGCAGTACCGTAAGGATTGCGCGGACCGCAAGCCCGCGCCGGGCATGTTCCTGCGCGCGCGCGACGATCTGGAGCTGGACCTCGAAGGCTCGGTCCTGGTCGGTGACCGTCCGTCCGATCTGGAGGCAGGCCGCCGAGCCGGCGTGGGCGCACGCTTGCTGTTCGATCCCGACGAGCGAGAGGCCTTGCCCGACGAACCGGGCGTGGCGCGCATCCATGCGCTACCCGAGGCAATCGCATGGCTCGGCTGAGCAGGGGGTTGCCGGAATTCTCCCCGGGGCGCCCGGAGTAAGCCTCGATGCGCCACGCGCTGTACACGACCCTGATGCGAACGGCGGCCCCCGTGTTGTTGCTGCGGCTGGTTCGGCGCGCGCGATCCAACCGCCTGCCGTTGACCCGCTGGCGGGAATGGATGGGGCTTGGCGAGTCGCTGCCGCCTGGCGCTATCTGGCTGCATGCGGCCTCGGTGGGGGAAGTGGAGGCGGCCCTGCCCCTGGCGCGGGCGCTGCAGGAACGACATCCGGGACGTCCCCTGCTAGTGACGACCACCACGCCCGAGGGGGCGATGCGGGTAACGGCCGCACTGGGCGATGGTGTGAGCCACCGTTTTCTGCCCCTGGATCTTCCAGGGGCGGTCCGGCGCTTTCTTCGTCGCGCCTGCCCTGCCATGGCGGTGATGCTCGAAACCGAGCTGTGGCCCAATCTCTATCGTGGCTGCGAGCGCGCCGGTGTTCCGCTGCTGCTGGCGAGCGCGCGGATGTCGCCCCGGTCCTCCCGGCGTTATCGCCGGCTGCAGCCGCTGGTCGCCGAGACACTGGCGCGGCTGGAGGTCCTGCTTGCCCAGGACGAGAGTGCCGCGCAGGCATTTCTTGATCTCGGGGCTCCGGCTGAGCGCGTTCGGGTCGGAGGCAATCTCAAGTTCGACCGTGGACTGCCGCCCGGCCATGAACAGGGCGCGGCCTTCCGGCAAGGGTTCGCGGGGTCGGCGCCGGTCTGGATCGCGGTAAGCACCCGCGAGGGCGAGGACGAAGCGGTGCTGGAGATTCACCGACTTTTGCGGGTCGAGTTCCCGGACGTGGTACTCGTCTGGGTACCCCGGCATCGAGAACGGTTCGTCCCCGCATTCGACGCGGCGCGCGTCGCCGGCTTTCGGACCGGGCGGCGAAGCGATCGGCCGACCGGCCCGGTGGATGTTCTGATCGGGGATTCTATCGGCGAGGTGGGCCTCTACCTTGGGGCCGCGGACGTCGCGTTCGTGGGCGGCAGCCTGGTTCCGCTTGGGGGGCAGAACGTACTGGAACCGGCGGCACTGGGGCTCCCGGTAGTGACAGGGCCAAGTACCGAACACTTCGCATCCGTCGTGGAGCGGATGGAAGCGGTCGGGGCCTTGCACCGGGCGCAGGACGCCCGGGGGGTCGCCCGCGAAATGTTGCGTCTGCTGAAGGTGCCGGATGCACGTCGGGCCATGGGGGAGGCCGGTCGTCAGGTGGTCGATTCGGGCCGCGGAGCCGTGGCGCAAGTGGCTGGCGCGGTCGAACACTGCCTGGATCGCGCGGGTTCAGTGAAACACTGATCCCCGCCCACCCCGAAGAGGTCCGGCGGGCGTGAACGTTCGGATATTTCGGTATCTCTCCAGTGCGTCTCCCGCAGGATCTTTCAGCGTCCGCGTGCCGGGATGACGTCAGCGTTCGATGATTCTGGTTGCCGTTTTCCTGTGTGGCTCGGCTCGGGGCTGCGCGCCGCAACGGAAACTAATCAGCCGATCCGTCGGGGGCTTTTTGCAGTCGTAGTGTCGCACCACACTCTCGGCACTGATAGCGATAACGCTTGCGTTGAATCAGGTGGTGTCGGCGGGCGCTGAGCGCATGGTGCCGGCAGTCGCAGGCGTAGTCGTGGGTTTTCATATTGCGCCCGGACAGGGGCGTGTCATGTGTGACCCGGGGTTCGCAACCGAAATCGCGCATGCGCGTCTGCCACTCGGGGCCGTGGGGCCGCGCGCCACGCGTTCCATAGTCACGATACACGAGGGAGTGTGCGACTTCGTGTGCCACAGTGGCCGGAAAATGGGCGTCCCAGTCGAGGACGAACGCCTGGGGATTGAACCGGAGCTGTTCCCGCCCGCGGGTTATTCGCCATTGACCCGCCGCGCGCCCCCTCAGGTTGAAACATACCTCGGGGGTTTCTCGCTCCGATCCCGATTGAATATAAAGTTCGTGGACCTTTTCGAGGATGCGTTCCTGCTTTTCGGCTGACAAAAGTCCCGCGGACTCTTGTAATCCTGTTCGTGAGTTATAATATTGGCTGTCTCGGCAGATCCCAGACTGAA
>JAWLFM010000325.1:0-2699 GCA_041685565.1 Thioalkalivibrio sp. | reverse complement strand
CCCCGCATCGCTGCTGGGAAATCCGGCATTAGGGCCACGCCGACCCAGCACCGGAACCGCGGATGACGGCCTGCGGCCTCTTCCGTCCTACACCCCAGGAGCCCGACGCCGGGACCCCTTCATGCCCGGATGTGCCTTTACCCTGACCGTTGGCAACCTTCCCGGTGCGCCATACGGGACCCTTGGCGCCTACCGCGCCGAAGAGATCCTTCCCTGCGCGGCGCGCCAGCGTTCGAAGGTGGGGTACTCCTCGTAGGCGCGGGTGAGGACGTAGGCCATCACGTTACGCAGCCGGTTCAACGCGACCACCGAGTCGATGCGGATGATCTCCCGGCCCCTTTCGTCGAAGAAGACCAGGGTCGGCGCCCAGTGGATATCCAGGCGTTCACCCCATGCGCGGGCGGTCGTCCGCTGGCCGTCGGGCGTGATTACGGGGGTCTCCGCATCCAGGTCCAGTTGTACCGCATCGAACAGCTGGATCTGCTCCAGGACGGTGGGGTCATTGAGCGGCTCGGAGTGGAGGACGTCGCAGGCGTGGCAGGCACGCCGCTCGAAGAAGACCACCAGCGGGCGCTGGGCGGCGACCCGCGACCGATCGAGCATGTACGGCGGACGCTCGAAGAAGTCCTGATAATTGATGTCATCGGTCTCGAATTTCGGCGGCGGATCGGCACGCTCGAGGTAGTCGCGGAAGCTCGACTCCCGATCGTGGCGATCGATCACGTATTCGAGTGCGGCACGGAAGCGGTAGGGCGGATAGTAACCGCGAATGCGGTGAATCTCGTCGCCATCGGCATCGAAGAAGGTGAAGGCGGGGGTGAAGTTGAGGCGCCGCTCCACCGCGAAGTTCCGCTCGCTCATCCTCTCGCCGTCCATGGTCACGACCTCGCGGCTACCCTGGACATCCAGGGCGATGACATCGAAGTGTTCGGAAAAATACTGCCGGATATCGGGCTCTGCCAGATTGTTATCGATCATGGCCTCGCAATAGGGACAATGATCCATTCCGAAATAGATGGCCAGTCCCTTCTTGCCCCGCTCCAGCGCCCGCTCCAGATCCTCCCGGAAGTCGAGAAAACTGGGCTCGAACCACTCCGGTGTATGCAGGCCGATCTGCCGCGGCGTGTCATCGATGTCGACGGCGTCCGTTGGTTCCGCGGCATCCAGGTTCCCGGCCGGCAGCAACGCGAGTGCCAACAGGACGGACCCGAGCCACCCTGGTGTCGCGAAGCGAAGTCTTGATGCCATCCGCGATGACTCCTTTGATGTAGGCTCACATCGCCGGACAGAGCCTGCATCAGCGCCCCCGTGGCAGCTGGACATCGACATCCTGCCCGACAAGTCGCGGGCGCCGGACCATGGTGCGCGGACGCCTCGCGTTCAAGCTAGTTGGACGGCGGAACCAGCCGTTCTGTTCCCCCGAGATGGGGCCGCAGCCGCTTGGGGATCACGATGCTGCCGTCGGCCTGCTGGCCATTCTCCAGCAGCGCCACCAGGGTTCTTCCGACGGCCAGGCCGGAACCGTTCAGGGTATGCACCAGCTCGGGCTTCGCGCCCGCCTCCGGGCGATACCGGGCCTGCATGCGCCGGGCCTGGAAATCGCCGAAGTTCGAGCAGGAGGAGATCTCGCGGTAGGCCTGCTGCCCCGGGAGCCAGACCTCGATGTCATAGGTCCGGGCCGCCGAGAAGCCCATGTCACCGGTGCTCAGCAACATGACCCGATACGGAAGCTCCAGCGCCTGCAACACCGCTTCTGCGTCCGCGAGCAAGGCCTCCAGCGCGGCATCGGAGTCCTCGGGACGCGCGATCTGCACCAGCTCCACCTTCTCGAACTGGTGCTGCCGGATCAGGCCCCGCACATCGCGGCCATAGCTACCCGCCTCGGAACGGAAACAGGGGGTGTGGGCGACCATCTTCAGCGGCAGGTCCCTGGCATCGAGGATCTGCTGGGCGACCAGATTGGTCACCGGCACCTCGGCCGTCGGTATCAGCCGAAAGCCCTGCTCGCTGTCCACCCGAAACAGGTCGGCATCGAACTTCGGGAGCTGCCCCGTGCCCATCAGGGCGCTCGGATTCACCAGATACGGGACGTAGACCTCCTGATAGCCATGCTCGCGGGTGTGCAGATCGAGCATGAACTGGGTCAGGGCGCGGTGCAGCCGGGCCATCTCGCCGCGCATCACCACAAAGCGGGCGCCGGACATGCGCGCGGCCGCCTCGAAGTCCAGCCAACCGCCGGGGATGCCCAGATCCACGTGATCCCGCGGCTCGAACCCGAGTTCGACCGGCACACCGACCCGCCGCATCTCGACATTCGCGGATTCGTCGGGTCCTTCCGGCACGCCCTCCTGGGGCAGATTCGGGACCTGCAGCAGCAGATCCTCCAGCTCACCCTGAACCTGCTGGAGATCCTGCTCGCACTGCTTCAGCTCCTCCCCGAGTTCACCCACTGCGGCCTTCAGCGGCGCGATGTCCTCGCCCCGGGCCTTGGCCTGGCCGATGGCCCTGGACCGTGTGTTTCGCTCGTTCTGCAGTTCCTGGGTGCGCATCTGCAGGGACTTGCGCCGGGACTCCAGGTCGAGGAAACGCGCCTTGTCGAAGGTGAACCCCCGGCGCGCGAGCGCCGCCGCGGCGCCAACGAGGTCCTGCCGCAGAACACGGATATCAAGCATGGACGCAACCGATGGATGACATGAAGA
>JAWLFM010000324.1:0-2707 GCA_041685565.1 Thioalkalivibrio sp. | reverse complement strand
CCTGCCGCCGCCACCCGCCGACAGGCCGCCCGCCCCGCCTCTGCCGCCCCGCGTCCTGCAATGAAACCGGCACCGTGCACGGACAGGCATGCCGTGATCCAACGGACCGGGACCCACAGCTTGCACTGTGGTCCGAAAGCGAAGCCCGGGGCAGCGGTCCCGGACTGCAGGAGGCCATGGAGGGCCGACTTCAAGCGCCCATGGATGGCTCGAGCGTGTCCGGGACCGCTGTCCCCGGCTCCGCCCTGCCCCGATCCCACGACCAACCGCCAGTACCGCCGAGACCGATGATGCAGCCCGAATACACGTGGGTGATTGCGTTCCTGGCCGGGCTGCTGGGAAGCGGGCATTGCGTGGGGATGTGCGGGGGGCTCGTCTCGGCCTTCTTTCTGAAGATGGGTCGCCATTCGAAGAACCCGGCCACCTATGCCGTCTATCACGGCGCCAGGGTATCGGTCTACGTGGCGGCCGGGGCGGCAGCGGGTGCGGCCGGGCTGCTGATCTCCGCCGGCTCGCTGGGCCTCGCCCAGGGCGTGCTGATGATCGTCGCCGGGGTGGTGGTGATCCTGCTCGGCCTGGACATCCTCGGATTCGGCCCACTGCGCCGCCTCGGCATCACGGTGCTGCCATCGGGGCTGCTGAACTACGCGCTGCGCACCGCCGACCGGCGCGGTCCGCTGACCGGCGCCTGGATCGGCGGCACGGTCAACGGCTTCATGCCCTGTTCCCTGACACTGGCGGTGGCCGTACAGGCCACCACCGCCGGCGGCGCACTGCCGGGGGCGGCACTGATGCTCGCCTTCGGCCTGGGCACCCTGCCCTCGATGCTCACGCTGAGCTACGTGATCGGGCGCCTGGGCTGCACTGCACGCACACGCCTGATGCGGATCGCGGCGCTGTGCGTGATCGCGCTGGGCGTGGGCACCCTGTATCAGGGGGTCAGCTATTTCCAGGTGATGCAGGGCCTGCTCGGAGACTGAAGCAGGCCCTTGATGACGGACGATAACAAGGAGAAGACGATGAACAGACGAAATTGGCTGAAGACCTGGGCCGCCGCCGGGCTGCTCGGTGCGGCTGGCAAGGCGGCTGCGGCGGAATCCGCCGAATGCGCCACGGACGGGACCCCCCTGCAGTTCATGCCCAAGACCCCGGCCGACCCGGAGCCGCTGCGCGATGAATTGGAGAAATACCCGCGCTGCCCCTACTGCGGGATGGACCGCCGGCAATGGCATCACAGCCGTCACCTGATCCATTACGACGACCACCGGGTGGATGCGACCTGCTCGCTGCACTGTGCGGCGCTCAGCCTCGGCCTGAACATCGACCGTGGACCCGCGGCCATCTACGCGGCCGATTTCGGCAGCGAGGAACCGGTGCGTCCGCTGGTGAACGTGGACACCGCACAGTACCTGATCGGAAGCGATCTGCCCGGGACCATGTCAGCGCGCAGCAAGATGGCGTTCGCCTCGCGCTCCGGGGCCGAGGCCGCAAGAGCGATCCACGGCGGCGAGACCGCGGATTTTGACCAGGCACTCACAGCGGCCTACCTGGACATGGCTCGGGATACGCAGATGATCCGCCGCCGGCGCGCGGAACGGCGGGCGCGGATGCGGAAGGAGGAGCGCTGATGACGCCACGGGACTGCACGCCGAGAGCGCAGGAGAGGAAGGCGACGAGGACGCGGTTCGCGCTAACAGCGTTGCTGCTGCTGGTGTCCCTGGGTTCCGGGGCGGCCACCGGCACGGAGGACTTCGCGCTACCGGATCCCCAGGCACGCGACGCCTGCCCCGTCTGCGGCATGCTGGTGGCCCGTTACCCGGCGTGGATCGCCACCGTACAGTATGAGGACGGGCACGCGGATCACTTTGACGGCGCCAAGGACCTGTTCAAGTACCTGTTCGACCTGTCCCGTTATGCGCCGGGCCGGGAGCTCCGGGACGTGGTCGCGATGGGTGTAACCGAGTACTACGGGCTGACCCGGATCGATGCCCGCTCCGCGTGGTACGTGGTCGGCTCGGAGGTACTCGGTCCGATGGGACACGAACTGGTCCCGCTCGCCACGATAGAGGATGCCCGCGAGTTCAAGGCCGACCACCAGGGCACGCGCATGCTGCGCTTCGATGCGATATCCCCGGAACTGCTGCGCGACCTGGACGCCGGCCGCCTACGCTGACGCGGCCAGAGGGACACGGCCGGCCCTCAACAGTCGATGGCGTGCTTCTTGAGCCGGTATAGCAGGGTATTCCGGCTCAACCCCAGCAGCCGCGCCGCCCTGGCCTTGCAGCCCTTGGCCTGCTCCATCGCCTGGCGCAGGAGATCATGCTCCAGTGCCTCAAACTCGAGACCCTCGGCTGGAAGTTGCAGCAGGCCGGCGCCGGCGGCCGTGTTGAGGGGGGCACGCGTCGCCAGGCCCAGATTCTCGGGCCCGAGCAACTGCCCTGGAAGCAGAAGCACGAGGCGCTCGCACAGATGCCGCAGCTCACGGACGTTGCCCGGCCAGCGGTGGGCAAGCAGTGCCCGCCGGGCCGCACGGCTCAGTCGCGGCGCAGTCCTGCCATGCGTGCCCGCCAGTTCCGTCAGGAAATGATCGGCCAGCAACAGTACATCATTCCCGCGCAGGCGCAGCGGTGGCAGCTCCAGGGGTACCACGTGCAGGCGATAGAAGAGATCGCGGCGAAAAAGCCCCTGGTCCGACGCCTCGTGCAGG
>JAWLFM010000079.1:0-11220 GCA_041685565.1 Thioalkalivibrio sp. | reverse complement strand
CATCAGATCTGACTCCTTGATAAATGAGCGTGCGACGTCGTGTCGCACGGGAGACGCTGATTAATTCGTCATCGCGAGGAGCGAAGCGACGCGGCGATCCATAAGGCATTCATTCCATGTGCGCCGCTTGGATTACTCGCTACGCGAGTGCCGCGGCCCAGCCGGCGGCTGTTCGATGCGCGAAGCGCGTAGCGAGTCATCCGAACGGCGCAAGCTTGAATGAACGCGTCATGGATCGCCACGTCGCTGCGCTCCCCGCGATGACGGATGAAATCGGCGTTTCCCCTGCGACGAGTGCGCCCAAGGCACCATATTGGTGCAAATAAGTCACTGATCCGCACCAATTTGGTGCTACACTAGGGGCCAGACCACCCGCCCTTCGTTCCGCACGCGGCCAAGCCCCGGCATTACGGTGGGCCGCCAGGGCATCGGCTCCTGGCGCAATTCCTGCTTACGGCCTGTCAATGAAAATCAATCCTGTGCCGGCCATCCCCAGCCCCAGCGAGTGCCTGTGGCTGGATGACCTCTCCACCGCCGTGCTGGTGACCGACGAGCACCTGAAGCTGCTCGCGATCAACAGCGCGGCGGAGGTGCTCCTCGGGCTGAGCCGGGAGCGGGTGGTGGGCGGCCAACTCGGCCACTGGCTGCGCCTGGACCGCAATCTCACCAGCCAGTTGCAGCAGGTCCTGCGCCTGGATCAGCCCGCGACCCTGCGCTCGCGCCCGCTGCGCCCCTTGCGCGGCGCAGAATTCCTGGCCGATCTGGTCATCTCGCCGCTGCACGACGAGGACTCCCCGGGGCGGCTGCTGCTGGAGCTCACCGCGATCGACCGCCAGCAGCGCATCAGCCGCGACGACCAGCTGCGCCAGCAACAGGCCATCAGCCGGGCGGTGACGAGGGGCCTGGCCCACGAGATCAAGAACCCACTGGGCGGCCTGCGCGGCGCGGCGCAACTCCTGGCCAGCGAAGTGGAAGACCCGGCGCTGCGCGACTACACCCGGATCATCATCCACGAGGCGGATCGCCTGCGCAGCCTGGTCGACCGCATGCTCGGGCCAAGCAGCCTGCCCCGGCGCGAACCCGTGAACGTGCATGAGGTGCTGGAGCACGTGCGCGGGCTGGTCAGCGTGCAGCTGCCGCTGGGCCTGCGCATCAGCGCGGACTACGACCCGAGCATCCCGGAGGTGATGGCCGACCGCGACATGCTGGTGCAGGCGATCCTCAACCTGGTGCAGAACGCGATCCAGGCCCTGGGCGACCAGGGTGAGATCCAGCTGAAATCGCGGATCCTGCGCCAGTACACCATCTCCGGAAGGCGCCACCGGCTGGTCGCGCGCCTGCGCGTGCGCGACAACGGGCCGGGCATCCCGGAGGAGATCCGCGAGCGGATCTTCTTCCCGATGGTCACCGGTCGAGCGGCGGGGACGGGGCTCGGCCTGCCCATCGCGCAGAGCCTGATGCAGCTGAACAATGGTCTGGTCGAATGCCATTCGCGGCCGGGCCGCACCGACTTCGACGTGCTGCTGCCACTGGAGGGCGAACCATGAGTGACTCCATCTGGGTCATCGACGACGATGACTCCATCCGCTGGGTCCTGGAACGCGCCCTGAGCAGGGCCGGTTTCGAGGCCCGCGGCTTCGAGTCCGCCGACCAGGCCTGGAAGGCCCTGGAAGAGGAGGGCGCCCCGGATACCATCCTCGCCGACATCCGGATGCCGGGCCTCAACGGGCTGGACTTCCTGGCGCGGGTGCGCGAACGGCCGGACCCGCCGCCGGTGATCATCATGACCGCCTTCTCCGACCTGGAGAGCGCGGTATCGGCCTACCAGACCGGAGCCTTCGAATACCTGCCCAAGCCGTTCGATCTGGACGAGGCGGTGGGCCTGGTGCAGCGGGCGCTGCAGGCCCGAAGCGATGGCCGCTCGAATGGCGCCAAGGCCGAGGAGGGCCATCCCACCACCATCATCGGCGAGGCACCGGCGATGCAGGAGCTGTTCCGGGCGATCGGCCGGCTCTCGCGCTCGAACATCACGGTGCTGGTGAACGGCGAATCGGGCACCGGCAAGGAGCTGGTGGCGCGGGCGCTGCACCAGCACTCACCGCGCGCGCATCAGCCGCTGATCGCGCTGAACACGGCGGCCATCCCCAAGGATCTGCTGGAAAGCGAACTGTTCGGCCACGAGCGCGGTGCCTTCACCGGGGCGAACCAGGCGCGCAAGGGCCGCTTCGAGCAGGCGGACGGCGGCACCCTGTTCCTCGACGAGATCGGCGACATGCCCTTCGACCTGCAGACGCGGCTGCTGCGGGTGCTGTCCGACGGCACCTTCTACCGGGTCGGCGGCCACACCCCGATCCGGGTCGACGTGCGCATCATCGCCGCCACCCATCAGAACCTGGAGGATCGAGTCGCCGCAGGCCTGTTCCGGGAAGACCTGTTCCATCGCCTGAACGTGATCCGAATCCAGGTGCCGGCCCTGCGCGAGCGTCCGGAGGACATCCCGCTGCTGATCCGTCACTTCATGGGCGAGGCCGCGCGCGATCTGGGCGTGGACGTGAAGCTGATGCGACCGGAGGTGATGGCGGAGCTGCAGACCATGCGCTGGCCCGGCAACGTGCGCCAGCTGGAGAATACCTGCCGCTGGCTGACGGTGATGGCCTCCGGCCGCGAGGTGCACCTGGAGGACCTGCCGCCCGAGCTGCGCAGCCACACTCCGCGCGCCGCCGCCAGCGCCGACGGCCCCGCCCCTCCGGTCCGGGACTGGACCAGCGACCTCGCGGAACAGGCACGCGAACACTGGCGTGGAGGTTCGCGTGACCTGCTCTCCGTGGTGCAGCCGCAGTTCGAGCGCACCCTGATCCTGGAGGCCCTGGCCATGACCGACGGCCATCGTCAGCAGGCCGCGGCCCTGCTCGGCTGGGGCCGCAACACCCTGACCCGCAAGATCCAGGAACTCGGCCTGGACCGGCCCGATGCGCCTTGAAAGATTCACCGGGAAGCGCGGGAAGACAGGAAGAAGGGCCTTTCTGGGCTTCCGCAACCTGGCTTTGGCCCGACCGAGGGGAAACGCTGAACAATTCGACTCCGCTCGTGGTTCGACAAGCTCACCACGAACGGCATCAGCCACTTGCCGTTCGTCCTGAGCCTGTCGAAGGACCTTGGTCGGCGCTTCCCTGGATGGTGAGCCCTGCTCCCGAAACTGGGCACAGATTCGTTGCCTCGATGCTGCACTGAGGCCCGCAATCCGGCCATGTCTGGAGCCACCGGGCCGTACCTGCCCATTCCAATCGATCGTCTTCCTGTCTTCCCGCGCTTCCCGGTGAATCAGCTCTTATGGTCAAACGGTGGCGGGTGGGAGGTCGCAGGTGGAGACGAAGCCGTGCAGGCGCAGGGTGCCGGTCAGGTCGCTGATGCGGGCGATGCCGTGGCGGTCGAGGTAGTCGCTCATGCCGGCCAGCATCTTCGGCAGGCACAGGGGATCGTAGAACAGGCCGGTGCCCACGCCCACGGCGCTGGCCCCGGCGATGATGAACTCCAGCGCGTCCTTCGCGTTCACCACGCCGCCCTGGCCGATGATGGGGATGCCGTGCGGCGCCGCCACCTGGTAGACCTGCTGCACCTTCAGCAGCGCGATCGGCTTGATCGCCGGGCCGGACAGGCCGCCCTGGTTGTTGCCGATCACCGCCTCGCGGCGCTCGACGTCGACGGCCATGCCCATCAGGGTATTGATCACCGCGAAGCCGTCGGTGCCGGCCTCGATGCAGCGCCGGGCGTTCTCGGCGATGTCGGTCTGGTTCGGCGACAGCTTGGTGATGATCGGCTTGCCGGTGACCGCGCGGCAGGCCGCGACCACCCGTGCCGACATGTCCGGGTCGTTGCCGAAGGCGACCCCGCCCTCCTTCACGTTCGGACAGGAGATGTTGATCTCGATGGCGTCGATCGGGGAGTCGTCGAAGCGCCGGGTCACCGCAATGTATTCCTCGATGGTGGAACCGGAGACATTGGCGATGAAGCGCGTCTCGGAGAAGTCCAGCGTCGGCAGGATGCGGTCCACGACGTGCTCCACGCCGGGATTCTGCAGGCCGATCGCGTTCAGCATGCCCTCCGGCGTCTCGTAGACGCGGTGCGGCTGGTTGCCCAGCCGGGCGTCGCCGGTGGTGCCCTTCAGGCAGATCGCGCCGGCGTCCCGGTTGGAAAACCCGGCAACCCGGGTATATTCCTCCCCGAACCCGACACAGCCCGACAGCAGGACCAGCGGGGTGTTGAACGGGAGGCCGCAGAACTGGATCTGCAGGCGCGGATCAGCGGGATTTTCAGCCATGTTGCATATCGTCCTCTATGAACCGGAGATACCGCCGAACACCGGCAACATCATCCGTCTCGCCGCCAACACGGGCGCCCACCTGCACCTGGTGCACCCGCTGGGGTTCAGTCTGGATGAGCAGCGCCTGCGCCGGGCCGGCCTCGACTATCGCGAGTTCGCCCGTATCCAGGAGTATGCCAGCCTGGAGGCCTGTCTGGAATCGGCGCCGATCCAACGCCTGTTCGCGCTGACCACCCGCGCCCAACGCCGGCACGATGCGCCGGCGTTCGCCGCCGGCGACGGTTTCCTGTTCGGGCCCGAGACCCGCGGCCTGCCTCAGGCGGTGCTGGACGGCCTGCCGCCGGAGCGGCGGCTGCGCATCCCGATGCGCCCGCAGAGCCGCAGCCTGAACCTGTCCAACGCCGTGGCCGTGATGGTCTTCGAGGCCTGGCGACAGCTCGGTTATCCCGGCACGGCACCCCCGTAGGCGCCGAGCCCGGCCCATCGGCCAGGGGTTGGCCTCTTACGGGTGTTCGGGGACGGGGTCGCGTTCCAGGAGGCGGCGGACGGCCTCGCGGACCGGGCGGCCCTGGTAGAGGACCGCGTGCACCTCGGCACAGATCGGCATCTCCACGCCGGCCTGCTGCGCCTTGGCCACGGCGACGCGCGCGGTATCCGCGCCCTCGACCGCCTGGCCGATGCGCCGCCGGGCGGTCTCCAGGTCGAAGCCCTGTCCCAGATAAAGGCCCAGTCGCCGGTTGCGCGACTGGTCGTCGGTGCAGGTCAGGACCAGATCCCCGAGGCCGGACAATCCCGTGAGCGTCTGCGGCTGGGCACCCACCGCGGCACCGAGGCGCTGCAGTTCGGCCAGGCCCCGGGTCATCAGTGCGGCCCGGGCATTGGCCCCGAATCCGGCGCCATCGGAGATCCCGGCGGCGATGGCGAGCACGTTCTTGAAGGCACCCCCGAGTTCCACGCCGAGCACGTCGGCACTGCGGTAGATGCGCATGGAACGCCCGTGAAAGGCCTGCGACACGAGTGCCGCGAGTTCGGGGTTCGCGGCAGCTACGGTCAGCGCCGTGGGCTGCTCGCGCGCGACCTCGGCCGCGAAGGACGGTCCGGACAGTACTGCCGGGGGCTGGCCGGGCAGCTCCGCCTCCAGCACCTCGTGCAGCCAGGCCCCGGTGTTGGTCTCCAGGCCCTTCGTGGCCCAGGCGATCTGCTGGCCTGTGCGCAGGCGCGCGCCGACCCAGCGCAGGGTCTCACGGAAACCGCTGGTGGGCACCGCGACCAGGATCAGGGCGCGGCCAGCCACCGCGAGATCCCGCTCCGAGACCACGCGAAGATGCTCCGGAAAACGGACCCCGGGAAGGTAGCGGGCGTTCTCGCGGCTGTCCTCGAGCAGGGCCGCCTGTGCCGGGTCACGCGCCCAGAGCAACACGTCCGGATGCAGCCGTGCCGCCTGCAGGGCCAGGGCCGTGCCCCAGGATCCGGCACCAAGGACGACGATCGGTGGAGAGGTGGCCATCGTGTGGGCATCCGGTTCGGGGTGTCAGGTCGCCGGAGGGCGGCCGGCACCCCGGGGCCGGAAACTCAGGCCGACGCCGAGTCCGATTCCCCGGCCTCGGCCGGCTTGTTGCGCTGCTCTTGCTGATGCTGCGCGTACAGGGCATCGAAGTTGATCGGCTGCAGCAGCAGTTGCGGAAAGCCGCCCTTCAGCACCATGTCCGCGACCACCTCGCGCACGAAGGGGAACAGGAGATTCGGGCAATAGGCGCCGAGCAGGTGTCCCTGCTGGTCCGCGGGAAAGCCGCGGGCCACGAAGACGCCGGCCTGCTTGACCTCCACCAGGTAGGCGGTCTCGCCCTGGGAGGAGGTGGTGACCGTCAGACCCAGCTCGACCTCGAACAGTCCATCCTGCTCGTTCAGCTGCCGCGCCTTGGTGTTCAGCTGGATGTTGGTGTCGCCCTTCCATTCCTTGAGGAAGACGCCGGGTGCACCGGGCGATTCGAAGGACAGATCCTTGATGAAGATCTTCTGGATCGCGAACTCGGGGCCCTGCTGGGCGGGGGGGGTGCCGGAATTGGTGCCGCCGGTGTTGGTCTCTTCAGCCATGTCGTGGTCTCGTCTTCAGGGAGGGGGTGGCAAGGGTTCGCCCACAGGGGGCAACATTCAGCGCGCGGCCTTCCGCGCCCAGGCGACGATATCGGCGGCGGACATCGCGCCGCTCTGTCGGGCGGCCTCACGACCGCCTTGAAACAGGATCATCGTCGGGATGCCGCGGATGCCGAAGCGGGCCCCGGCATCGGGATGGGCCTCTGTGTCCAGCTTGAGCAGGCGCATGCCCGGCTCCAGCTGGCGCGCGGCGGTGACGAACTGTGGCGCCATCATGCGGCAGGGCGCACACCAGGGCGCCCAGAAATCGACCAGGATCGGCCGCTGGTCGCGGGTCACGCAGCGCTCGAGACGCGCAAGATCCACGGCCGCCGGTTCACCCTTGAACAGGGATTCGTGACAGGACCCGCAACGGGCGGCATCGGCATTGGCGTCCGGCACCCGGTTCACCTGACCGCAGTGGGGACACACCCGATGCACGGCGGTGGACGCGCTCATTCCCGGTCAGCGCCCTCCTGCGCAAGCAGTTCCGCCAATCGGCCGGAGCGGTGCAGCGCAGCGAGTTCGTCATAGCCGCCGATGTGGGTGTCACCGAGAAAGATCTGCGGCACCGAGGTGCGCCCCGAGCGCTCCTCCATGACCTCCCGCTGCTTCGGCTCCAGGTCGATACGGATCTCGTCGTACTCGTGACCGAGCCGGTCGAGCAGATCGCGCGCCATCCCGCAGTAGGGGCAGAAGCCGTTGGAATAGATCTGGAAAGGCATCGCCAGCCGCTTATTTCTTCTTTACCGGAAGCCCGGCGGCCTGCCAGGCCTGCAGGCCGCCCTGCAGATTCGTGACATCGGTGAACCCCGCCGCGACCAGCTGCGAGGCGGCAACGGCGGAACGGGCACCGGAACGGCAGTACACCACCACCGGGGATTCCTTGAAGCGCTCGATGTCCTTCACCCGCTGCTTCAGCACGCCCAGGGGGATGTGCCGGGCGCCGCCGATCCGGCCGCCGGTGAATTCGTTGTCCTCGCGCACGTCGAGGACCAAGGCGCCGTCCTGGTTCATCACGCGCACCGCCTCGGCCGGCGGCAGGGCGCGGTACTTGCGGGTCAGGCGCTGGAACTCGGTATACAGGATCAGCGCGATGATCGCGATCAGGGCACCCGAGAGAATGGGGTGATTGCCCAGGAATTCCGGCAAACGTTCAAGCATAGGGAGAACCGTTGGGGGTCAGGAACGACAGAAGACTTCCTGCATCATACTGATCAGACGCAGCGTGCGGGAGTCGCCGACGCGATAATACACGCGGTTGGCATCCTTGCGCGTGGCCAGGATGCCCTTGTCGCGCAGGATGCCGAGATGCTGCGAGATGTTGCTCTGCGAGGTGCCCACCTGGTCCACGATCTCCTGTACGCTGATCTCGCGGTCCCCGAGGATGCAGAGTATCTTCAGGCGCAGCGGGTGCGACATCGCCTTCAGGGAACGGGAGGCGCGCTCGATGTCCTCGTCCTTCGTCATCAGGGCTTCGTCGAAGCAGGTTGGTTCGTGATTCACGGTAAGACACCCGTATTTTTGGAAGATCATGGGCCGCAATGCGTAGCGTACGGAATATAAGCAATCAAAAGTACTCGTATATTCCCCCGAGCGCAATGGTTGATATGGAGAAAGTTCCCCGCTTACAGCCTCTTGGGTGGTTTCTGGCCGTGCTGGTCCTGGTTGCCAACCCTGCCGTGGCAGTCGAGACCGGCGCCGAACTCGAGGCGACGCGCGAGGCCCTGCGCTCACTGGAACGCGAGCAGCAACAGCGGCTGCGCGAGATCGAGCGCCTGGAGGAACGGGCCGCCGAGGTGGCCAGACGTGACCAGGACCTTCGGGTCGAGCAGCGGCGGCTGGCCGCAGCCGTTGCCGAGCGCAACCTGGCGGTGGCGGCACGCCAGCGCGAGGTCGACGCGCGGGAACGGGAACTGGCCGGCGCTCGGGAACAGGCCAAGGCCTTGTTGCGGGGCCAATGGCTGCGCGGACGGCATCGCCACTGGGCGCCCGCGGATGACCGCATGGCACGGCATCAGGCCGCGTTCGATGCCCGGATCCAGGCGCAGCGCGAGCGGGTCCTGAGCGATATCGCCGGCCAGGTCGCGGCCCTGACCGGGGCGCGCGATCGCCTGGCCACGGCCAGGGATGCGTTGGTCGCGCAGGAGACCGAGGCGCGCCGGATGCTGCGCGCGATCGCGCGCCAGGAGGAGGAACTGGCGGCCTTGCTGGCCCGCGTGCAGGAGCAAACGGAGAGCGGTTCCCTGGAGATGGAGCGTCTGGAACGCAACGCGCAGACGCTGGAAGCGGTGCTGCGGCGCATGGCGGCCCGGGCTGCCGCCACGACGCCACCCGTGACGCCGGCCGATCCCGCGACGGCCGTGGCATTCTCACGCCGACGCGGCACCCTGGAATATCCGGTAGACGGCGCCTTCCTGCATCGCTTCGGCAGTCAGCGCGGCAGCGGGCTCCAGACGCAGTGGCGCGGCGAGGTCTTCGAGGTCGGCGACGATGCGCCGGTACGCGCCGTGCATCCGGGACGCGCGGTCTACGCAGACTGGATGCGGGGCTACGGCTTCCTGGTGATCCTCGACCACGGCCAGGACTATCTGACGCTGTACGCGAACAACCGGGAACTGCTGACCCGACAGGGTGAGCACGTGGCCGCCGGCGAAGTCATTGCCCGGGCCGGGGCGACCAGCCCCGTCATCGCGCCGGGGCTCTATTTCGAATTGCGGCACCAGGGCCAGACATTGAACCCAAGCGGCTGGTGGCACTCAAAGTAGGCAGCCAGAAGGGACCGCAAGCCCGGCACGTACCGATCCTCTCGGCACGGCCTCACGGCGGTGTTACCATTTCAGACATCCGTTTCCCGGGTGGGGATCACGAATATGAGCAAGCGTTTCAGCGTCGGCTTCGGCCTCGTCACCGGCGTCATCCTGGGGGTCTTCCTCAGTGTTTCCATCGGTGTCTTCGCCGACCGCAACGACGGTGCCGGCACGGCGCTGCCGGTCGAGGACCTGCGCCGGTTCACCGACGTCTACATGCGCATCAAGCGCAACTACGTCTCCGAGGTCGAGGACCGCGAGCTGCTGGACAACGCGATCAAGGGCATGCTGTCCGGGCTCGACCCGCATTCGGCCTACCTGGATGAACGCGAGTTCCGGGACCTGCAGGTCGGCACCAGTGGCGAGTTCGGCGGCCTCGGGATCGAGGTCGGCATGGAAGACGGCTTCATCAAGGTCATCTCGCCGATCGACGACACCCCGGCGAGCCGCGCGGGCATCCGCGCCGGCGACCTGATCATTCGCCTCGACGACACGCCGGTGAAGGGCATGACCCTGTCCGATGCCGTGAACAAGATGCGCGGCAAGCGCGGCACCGACATCACCCTGACCATCATGCGCGACGGCGCCGACGGCCCGCAGCGCATCACCATCACCCGCGACATCATCCGGGTGCAGAGCGTGCGCTGGGAAGAACTCGAGCCGGGCTTCGGCTACGTGCGCATCACCAATTTCCAGGCGCGCACGGCGCGTGACCTGATGCGCGCGGTCGAGTCGCTGACCGAGGACGGACCCCTGCAGGGGCTGGTGCTGGACCTGCGCAACAACCCGGGCGGCGTGCTGAACGGGGCCGTGGGCGTGTCCGATGCCTTCCTGGAGGAGGGCCTGATCGTCTACACCGAGGGCCGGCTGCAGGAGTCGCAGTTCCGTTACACGGCCTCGCCCGGCGACGTTGCCGGGGGGGTGCCGATGGTCGTGCTGGTGAACGAGGGTTCGGCATCCGCCTCGGAGATCGTCGCCGGCGCGCTGCAGGACCACGGGCGCGCGGTGATCATGGGCTCGCCGACCTTCGGCAAGGGCTCGGTGCAGACCATCCTGCCGCTGGCCCAGGACACGGCCATCAAGCTGACCACCGCCCGCTACTACACCCCGGACGGGCGCTCCATCCAGGCCGAGGGCATCCAGCCGGACATCACGATCGAGCGGTTGAGCCTCGCTACCATCGAGAGCAATGGCCCTGTCGTCAACGAGGCGAATCTGCAGAACCGGCTGGACAATGGCATCGAGCGCATGGAGAACGAGGGCTCGGCCGATGCCGACGACGGCAATGCGGCGAGCGAGGACAATGGCGAGGAAGACAAGGAGCCGCTGGCACAGCGCGACTACGGTCTCAACGAGGCCCTGAACCTGCTCAAGGGGCTGGCGATCCTCGGTAAGCGGCTGTGAGCCAGGCCGCGGAGAACATCCGGGTCCTGGTGCCGCTGGCGCCGGGCGCCGAGGAACTGGAGGCGGTCACCATCATCGATCTGCTGCGTCGGGCCGGCTTCACCGTCGTGGTCGCCGGACTGGACGAGGGTCCGGTGCAGTGTTCCCGCGGCACCGTGATCCTGCCCGACCAGCCGCTGGCGGCGGTGCTGAACGAGGACTTCGACCTGATCGCGTTACCCGGCGGGCTTCCGGGCGCCGACCACCTGCGCGACGACGCCCGGGTGCAGGCCCTGCTGCTGCGTCAATCCGATGCCGGCCGCCTGGTCGGCGCCGTGTGCGCCGCGCCCAAGGCCCTGGCCAGTGCCGGGCTGCTGACGGGCCGTCGGGCGACGGCGTATACGGGGGCCCTGGACGAGAGCGGCACGCCGTCCACCGGCGCTGCGGTGGAGATCGACGGCGGCGTGGTCACTGGCCGCGGCCCCGGGGTGGCCATGGACTTCGCACTGACGCTGATCGAGCAGCTCGCCGGCACCGAGGCACGCCAGCGGGTCGAAGGACCGCTCCTGCGCT
>JAWLFM010000323.1:0-2739 GCA_041685565.1 Thioalkalivibrio sp. | reverse complement strand
CGCGCTGTCCGTCATGGAATCGCTTGGCTTCGAGGGTGGCCCGTACCTGGGAATACTCACCTACCTCATCCTGCCCATGTTCTTCGTGCTGGGCCTGCTCATCATTCCCATCGGCATTCTCTGGCAGCGCCGTCGGATCGCCAAGGCCGCGGCGGCGGGTGAGGCACCGCCGCTGTTTCCGGTCATCGACCTGAACAAGGACCGTACGCGCAAGATGGTCCTGATCTTCGTGGTTCTGACCATGGTCAACGTCACCGTACTGGCCGGCGCAACCTACAAGGGAATCGAGGTGATGGATTCCACCGAGTTCTGCGGCATGGCCTGCCACTCGGTGATGCAACCCGAGTACACCGCGTACCAGCGCTCGCCTCATGCCCGGGTAGGTTGCGTCGACTGCCACATCGGGCCGGGCGCGGACTGGTTCGTCAAGTCCAAGCTGGACGGGGCCTGGCAGATGGTGGCCGTGACCTTCGACCTCTATCCGCGTCCGATTCCCACCCCCCTTGAGAACCTGCGCCCCGCGCGTGACACCTGCGAGCAGTGCCACTGGCCCACCAACTACATCGGCGACAAACTGCGGATCGATGCCGTGTTCGACGAGGACGAGGCCAACACCGAACTGCGCACCGCCCTGCTGCTGAAGGTGGGCGGCCTGCGCGGGCGCGGCTCCGACGGTATTCATTGGCACGTGGACCCGGACGTCCAGATTCGCTACCGCTCCGATGAAAGCCGCATGGAGATCTACGACGTCGAACTGACCAAGGCCGATGGTACCGTGAAGGTATTTGAGCCTCGCGGTATGCCCGATGAAGCGGAACGGGGCGAATGGCGCGTCATGGATTGCGTGGATTGTCACAATCGCCCAACCCACATCTACCGGTCGCCGTCACAGGAACTCGATGAGGCCCTCGCCACGGACCGCATCGACGCCAGCCTCCCCTACGTCAAGCGGGAGGGCGTGCGGATCCTCACGGAAGCGGACTACCCCTCCCACGAGGCCGCACGCACGGGCCTCGCGGCATCGCTGGAGACCTTCTATCGTGAGAACTACCCGGATCTCCTGACCGAGAAGCCGGAGGCCATTGCGGCCGCCGGCGAGCAGCTTGGAGACATCTACAGCTGGAACGTGTTCCCCCACATGAGCGTCACCTGGGATACCTACCCCGATCACAGCGGACATGCACCGGTGGCCAGCCGTGAGAATGCGCCCGGTTGCTTCCGCTGCCACAACCGCCGCCACAGAACGGCCGAGAGGGAGACCATCTCCAGTGATTGCATGCTGTGCCACTCGATCCTGGCGGAACGAGAGGCGGACCCGGAGATCCTGCGCTTGCTGAATCCCTGACGTTCGTTCGACCCGGCGCACCCGACCGCCCTTGTACAGGGCGCCGCAGCGTCTCGGGCTGCCGGGACGGGCTAATGGCGGGGAGACCGTGAAGACGACGAAGGCCCTGGTGGCTCACGAGCCCACCAGGGCCTTCAATCGGCTCCTTACCCTGGAAAAAACCTTCCCTCGCCTCGCTTACTGCCCCTGGCTTGCGTAGTAGGCGGCCAGGGCCTGGATGTCCTCGTCCGAGAGGGCCTGCATCTCGCGCTCCATGGTCACCGGCTGGAAGCGCGCGCCCTCGCGGTAGTCCGTCATCGTACGCACCAGGTAGGGCTGCCACTGGCCGGCAAGGATGCCGGCATCGTCGGCCGGATCGCTACCACCATCGGCATGACAGCGGGCGCAACCTTCATCGTGGATTGCGGCCCCGGCCTGTGCCTGCGCCTCATCCCAGGACTGATCCGCCGGCTGGAACGGTTGCTCCGCGTAGTGGGCCGCCACCTCCACGATGGTGTCCTCGGACCAGTCCGCCACCGCGGCACAGTGATCCGCCGCGGGCGCATCGTCGACCTGCGCAAACAGATCGGCGACGCAGGGGCGCTCTTCACTCTGGAACAGAAAGAGCTGGTTTTCGAGGAAGAAATCGGATGCACCCGAGATCGTCGGTGTATCAGGGTCACTGCTGATGCCGTCCGACCCGTGACAGCCGAGACAGGACTCTGCGGAGTCCGGGGCACCCGCCAGGACCATCGGTGCCGCGGCCAAGGCCAGCGCCCCGAATACGGTCGCCGCGGCAAGGGGCCTGCTGCTGCGATGGTTCAGTTTGGTTCTTTTCATCGCGTCCTAACCTCCTGAGGAATGATGTGGTTGCGCTGGGCCCTTTCAATGATGCCCAGAGCCAAGAGAGTTTAGACCAGTCGATGTATTGTCGCCGGGAGCCGCGCCGCCATCGCCTGGGACAACCTGGGCAATGACACGGGCAAAAGAGCGAGGCCCCGGTGGCGCAAACCGTCCACCGGGGCCTCGCTGCCCCTTCCCCGCGCACAGACCGTGCAGCGTCTTACTGACCCTGGCTGGCATAGTAGGCCGCGAGGGCCTCGATATCCGCGTCCGAGAGTCCCTGCACTTCCCGTTCCATGGTCCCGGGCTGGAAGCGCGCGCCTTCGCGGAAGTCCTTCAACGTGCGTACCAGGTAGGACTGCCGCTGCCCGGCAAGGATGCCGGCATCGTCGGCCGGATCGCTACCACCATCGGCATGACAGCGGGCGCAGCCTTCATCGTGGATTGCGGCCCCGGCCTGCGCCTGCGCCTCGTCCCAGGACTGATCCGCCGGCTGGAACGGTTGCTCCGCGTAGTGGGCCGCCACCTCCACGATGGTGTCCTCGGACCAGTCCGCCACCAAGGCGCAGTGA
>JAWLFM010000322.1:0-2741 GCA_041685565.1 Thioalkalivibrio sp. | reverse complement strand
TGGAGGTGACCACGATGGAGTATTCCCGTGCCTGCATGCGCGGCAGCACCACATTCTGCATCGGTTGCGACGGCATCTCGTGGATGTCGGCGATGTAGATGATGCCCAGCGCCTCGCGCGCCTCGGCGCCCATGCCATCCAGCACCGCATTGGCCACACCGGCCGGCGCGGCCTCCACGGTCTTCAGGATCACGCGGGCATTGCCCGGCAGCTCCACCGGATCGCCGTGCTGGTCGTTCAGGGTGCGCTCGGGGAACGGCTCGCCCTCGGCGAACTCGGGTTCCGGGCCGCCCCCGGACATGCAGCCAGCGACGAGGCCGGCCGCGGCGAGCAGGAAGACGGGCAGAAAGGATCGGGCAACAAGCGACATGACAGCTCTCCTGCAGATCGGAACGTGGAACGCGACACACCGCAGGTGCGCGCGATAGCGCCGCCGATGGTAACGCATCATGCGCGTCAGTAGACTGCAACGACCTCTACTACCGCCAGCCGGTACACGCGACCCCGCGCGCGTTCCACCATCTGCCCTGGCTGTTCCCGCTGGACGCGATCCGGCACTGGAACCGGATCTACGGTCACAACGGGTTCTACCAGTACCAGTGCGTGCTGCCACCGGGTGCTGCAAAGGACGGCGTGCAGGCCCTGCTGGATGCCATCGCCGCCAGTGGCCAAGGGTCGTTCCTCGCGGTGCTCAAGACCTTCGGCGACCGCGCCGCGCCGGGCCTGCTGTCCTTCCCGCGCCCGGGTGCCACGCTCGCGCTGGACTTCCCGGAAAAGGGCCGCGACACCGAACGCCTGTGCGCGCGCCTGGACGCGATCGTGCAGGAGGCCGGCGGTGCCCTGTACCCTGCGAAGGACGCACGCATGCCGGCCGACGTCTTCCGCCAGGGGTTCCCCGCTGGGACGCCTTCGCCGAGTATGTGGACCCCGAATTCTCCTCCGGCTTCTGGCGCAGGGTGACGGCATGAACCCAATGAAGAACGTGGTCCTCTTTGGTGCGACCTCGGCCATCGCGACCGCCGTAGCCCGGGAACTCGTCGACACCGGCGCACGGTTGTTCTGTGTGGCCCGCGACGGCGAGGCCCTGGAGGCCCTGCTGGCCGACCTGCGGGTGCGCGGCGACGACCCGGACGGCGCCCGCATCCTCGGTGCAACAGCGGATCTCGCGGACATCGACGGCCACGCCGCTATCTGGCAACAGGCCCAGGAGGCCCTGGGCGAGGTGGACAGCGTGCTGCTGGCCTGGGGCACCCTGCCCGACCAGGCGGCCTGCAACGCCTCGGTGGACGAGACCCTGCAAGCGATCCACGTGAACGGCACCAGCGCCATCGCCCTGCTCGCCCGCATCGCGCCGGACTTCGAGGCCCGCGGCCGGGGCGTGATCGCCGCCATCGGCTCGGTGGCCGGCGACCGCGGACGCCAGAGCAACTACGCCTATGGCACGGCCAAGGGCATGCTCGCGATCTACCTGGAGGGCCTGCGCAACCGGCTGTTCTTCAGCGGCGTGGACGTGGTCACGCTCAAGCCCGGCTTCGTGCGCACCCCGATGACCGAGGGCTTCAACCGCGCCGGCGCCCTGTGGGCCGAACCGGAGACGGTCGCCCGCGGCATCGTCCGCGCCATGCACCGTGGCCGCGACGTGGCCTACCTGCCCGGCAAGTGGTGGGTCATCATGACCATCATCCGCCTGATCCCCGAATACCTGTTCAAGCGCCTCAAACTCTAGGGAAACACTGATCCATGTACACACTCGCGTTGGAACCCCAGGTTTGCCGAGACCAGGCGCGGTGCGCAGCCGGTAGTGGTTCTACCCGCAAGCGGCGCAACACAGGATCGGGGAACCTGGGGTTCCAACCCCACAAGCGATTGAATGCAGGGGCTCGGCCGCCCGTCGTTATCAAAAACGGGCGCGGGAACAGCATTGCGGCTCCCTTGTGCAGAATGACTGCACGGCAGTCACTGCGCCTTGTTCGCACGCAAAAGCGACTCGAGCGCGAGCGTGTACATGGATCAGTGTTTCCCTAGCCATGTCCGTCTCCACCCGGCCCGGCCCGGCCCGGCAGATCGTGCTGTTCGACTTTGATGGCACCCTGACCCGGCGCGACAGCCTGTTCCCCTTCCTGCGCCACGCGCTGGGGACAGTGGAATTCCTGCGCCGCCTGCCGGACTGCCTCCCCGCCCTGACCGGCCTGGCGCTGAAGCGCCTCTCCAACCAGGACGCGAAGGAGGCCGTGCTGACCCGCATGCTGGCCGGCGAGACCCTCGCCCACCTGCAGGCAAAGGGCCGCGAGTTCGCCGAGGGCCGCCTGGACCGTCTGCTGCGCCCGGCGAGCATGCGTGCGCTCCAGGCCCACCAGACCGCGGGCCACGACTGCGTGCTGGTGTCCGCATCGCTGGATCGCTGGATCTCTGGCTGCAGCCCTGGGCCGAGCGCCACAGCCTTGCCGGCGTAGTCAGCTCGCGCCTGGCGGTCGATGACAGCGAACGCGTGACCGGGCGCCTCGACCGTACCAACTGCCGGGGCGCGGCCAAGCCGGCCGCCATCGCCGCCTGGCTGGCGACCCTGCCCCCGGAGGAGCCGGTGGACCTGGTCGCGGCCTACGGCGACAGTAACGCCGACCAGCCGATGCTGGAGCTGGCCCGCAGCGGCTACCGGATGCGTCGGGGCCGCTTCCGGCGCGTCCACGGACCCGCCCTGGAGGGTGCCCCCGAGTGAGACCGACACCCACCTCGTGGCCGTG
>JAWLFM010000321.1:0-2742 GCA_041685565.1 Thioalkalivibrio sp. | reverse complement strand
GTGCTGGGGCGCGGCGGCTCGATCCCGTTGGATTTCGTGAAGCTGAAAGTCTGGGATTGGCTGCCGAACGGGCATGCGACCGCTTTCTATTCCATCGGCGCCATGCGGCGAAAACACCCCGACTGGTTCCGTGACGACCTGGCGACGCTTTTCGAAATGCTCGCGGCAGGTCGCATCGACCCGGTGGTCGCCGAGGTGCTGCCGCTGGCCGAGGTCCGGCGGGCGCATGAACGGGTCGAGGCGGGAGAGGTCGCAGGGAAACTCGTCCTGAGGGTGACGGAACAATGACAAACATGTTCAAGGGACTTCTTGCGCTCGCCCTGACCCTCGGGGTCACGGCAGGGGCGCAGGCACAGGCGCAATCCGAAACGCTTCTGACCGATGTGACCATCGTCGATGTGGCCGGGGGAACGCTCGCCCCGGGCCAATCCGTGCTGATCCGTGACGGTCTGATCGCGGAAGTGGGCGTCGATGTTACGTCGGCTTCGGCGACCCGCCTCGACGGCGCGGGCGGCTACCTGATCCCCGGCCTCTGGGACAGCCATGTGCACATCTTCTCATCGCCGAGCGAACCCGACACGGCGCTGCCGCTCTACCTGATCAACGGTATCACCGGTGTCCGCGACATGGGCGCGCTCTGGCCCATCGCCGAGCAAAGGGCATTGCAGGCCGGCATCGAGGAGGGCGAGGTTCTGGGCCCCCGGGTGATCCTCGCAGGGGCTTGGGTCGATGCGCGCCCCGGATCGTGGCCCGGCATGTTCCTTGCTGACACGCCGGAGGAGGCACGGGGCGTCGTGGACCGGATCGCCGCCGAAGGCTGGGCTGCCGTGAAGGCCTACTCGATGCTGGATGAGGCGACCTATCTCGCGCTGGCCGCGGCGGCCCATGACGTTGGGCTGCCCTTCGTCGGGCACATCCCCGAACGGGTCGCGCTCGGCACCGCCATCGACGCCGGTCAGGACGGGATGGAACATTTCGGGCGTGTCGCCATGGCCTGCTCGACAGCCGAAGACGCCATGCTGGACGCATTGCGCACCGCCATGGCCGAGGGCGCGGAACGGGGGCGCCTTTTCGAGATCATGGCGGCGCGCAACCGGATCATCCTGGAAACCTGGGATGCAGCCCTGTGCGAAACGATGCTCGACCGGATGGTCGACGCGCGCATGCATGTCAGCCCGACGCTGGTCGTGGCGGATTTCTACACCGGCAACTGGCCCGCGCCCGACGCGCCCCGGATGCGCATGATCCCGGCCGACGTGCGCGCGGCCTGGGGCCGGCCCGACTTCCGGCTGGAGGCGATGACCGACGAGGTGCGTGCCTTGGCACAGGACAGCATCGCGCTCGACCGTCGGACGTTCCTGATGGCCCACGCGGCCGGCGTGCCGATCCTCGCCTCCAGCGATGCCTCCTTCGCCAATCCCTACCTGTTCCACGGTTTTTCACTGCTTGACGAACTGGACCTTTACGTGACGATCGGTCTTACCCCCCGTGAAGCGCTCTACACAGCGACCGTCGCCCCGGCCCGGTTCTTCGGGCTGGCGGATCAGGACGGCACCATCGCGCCGGGGCGGCGGGCCGACCTGGTGGTGTTGGGCGCGAATCCGTTGGAAAGTCTTTCGACGCTGCGCGATCCGCAAATGGTCATCGCCGGTGGCCGCGTGCTGGATCGTGCCGCGCTGGACGGTCTTGAAACCACGCTTCTGGAACGTGGACAGTAGACATCGGGATTGTCGGGGAGGGCCGAAGACATGGCATCACGACCCGAAGGTTGGTCCGTCGCCAACAGGTGTGGCCAGACGATGGTCGTGGCAGGCCTGACCCATGTGACCGGCCTTGCCTCTGGCCCTGCATGGCGTGTTGCCATCAGCCCCGGCCGAGAGGTTGCTTGCCTTTGTCGGAATGGCCCAGATCGTCCATCAGTTGCGGTGCGAGGATATGGCGCATGCCTACCGGCCCGACACCTATCGCGCGCGGCGACATGGCCATGGTTGGCAGGCATGAGGCCGGTCCAGTCAGTATGGAGGACGGACTGTCACCTGCATGGGTACGGCTGCGCGATGCTACGATGCATCAGCCGGGGGTCGCCCATATCTGCGACATCTCGTCGGTTGTCACGGGCATCTTCCTGCCGGTCTGGCGGGTGGGGGCGCATGACAGGACCGGGATCGGCCGGATGACCCCGCTTGCCTCGCTCCGCGACGCGGCCCTTTACGTGATGGCCATGCTCGCCCTGAATGTATCCGCGGTCGTGGCGGAGGACAGCGCATCCCCCTTGACAACCCGCCTGTCGGAAACCGCAACAGCCCGGATCGAGTCCGATGGCGTCGCCGGGGCCGTCATCGTGCTCCTGCGCGACGGGGAAGCGGTCTGGACCGGGGCGTTCGGCATGGCCGATCCCCAACGGGCCGTGCCCATGACGCAAAATGCCCTCTTCCGGGTCGAGTCCCTGTCCAAGCCCGTCGCGGCCTGGGGGGCCATGCGGCTGGCGGAAACCGGGCGGCTGGACCTCTACGCGCCCGTCGACGTTTGTCTGACGCGCTGGCGCCTGCCCGAAGGCGCGGATCTGATCACCCCCCGCGCGCTCCTGAGCCACAGCGCCGGTCTCGGCCTCGGCGACTACGCCGCGCGCTTCCCGCCCGAGGGGCCGAGGCCCGGCTTGCCCGAACACATCGCGCAGGATTTCGGGATGATCGCCGCCCCGGGGACCGGGTTTTCCTACTCGGATACCGGATACAACCTGCT
>JAWLFM010000078.1:0-11375 GCA_041685565.1 Thioalkalivibrio sp. | reverse complement strand
GATCTTGCCCCTGAGCGGCATGATGGCCTGGAACTCCCGATCACGCGCCTGCTTCGCCGAGCCGCCGGCGGAATCTCCCTCCACCAGAAACAACTCCGTTCGGGAAAGATCCTGGCTGGCGCAATCGGCCAGCTTCCCCGGCAGGGTCGGCCCCTGGGTCAGCTTCTTGCGCACCACCTTGCGCCCCGCCCGTTGGCGCTTCTGGGCATTCTGGATCGCCAGTTCGGCGATGCGCTCGCCCATCGCCGAATGCTGGTTCAGCCACAGGCTGAAGCTGTCCTTGACCACCCCGGCCACGAATGGCGCCGCCTCGCGCGAGGACAGCCGCTCCTTGGTCTGACCGGCGAAACCCGGGTCCTGCATCTTGAACGAGACCACGTAGGCGACCCGCTCCCAGACATCATCCGGGGCCAGCTTCACGCCCCGCGGCATCAGGTTGCGGAACTCGCAGAACTCCCGCACCGCCTCGGTGAGTCCGGTGCGCAGACCGTTCACATGGGTACCGCCCAACGGGGTCGGAATGAGGTTCACATAGCTTTCGGCCACCCCCTCGCCGCCCTCCGGCAGCCACAGCACCGCCCAGTCCACCGCCTCCTGCTGCCCGGACACCGAGCCCATGAAGGGTTCATCCGGCAGCCGCTCCAGCCCCTGCAGCGCCTCGACCAGGTAGTCCTTCAGGCCGTCGGCGTAATGCCACTCGCACCGCTCGCCGGTGACCTCGTCGGCGAAGCTCACGTTCAGGCCCGGGCACAGCACCGCCTTGGCCCGCAGGACGTGCTTCAGGCGCGGTACCGAGAATCGCGGACTGTCGAAGTACTGCGGATCCGGCCAGAACTGCAGCCGGGTCCCGGTATTGCGCCGGGCGACCTCGCTCACCACCTCGAGGTCACTGACCTTGTGCCCGCCGGCAAAGGCCATGTTGTACTCCCGGCCATCACGCCGGATCCAGACCTCGAGATGCCTGGACAGGGCATTCACCACCGAGACGCCCACGCCATGCAGGCCGCCGGAGAACTGATAGTTCCTGTCCGAAAACTTGCCGCCGGCATGCAGGCGGCCCAGGATCACCTCGACACCGGGGCATTTCTCCAGCGGATGTTCGTCCACCGGCATGCCGCGGCCGTCGTCGGCCACGGACAGGGAGCCGTCCTTGTGCAGGGTCACGGCAATGGTCTTCGCGAAGCCGCTGATGGCCTCATCCACCGAGTTGTCGATGACCTCCTGGGCCAGGTGATTGGGGCGCGAGGTGTCGGTGTACATCCCCGGGCGCTTGCGCACCGGGTCCAGCCCCTCGAGCACTTCGATGTCGGATGCGGAATAACTCACCTGCGGCCTTCCTCCGGATGTCGGCTGGCGGTAGTGTAGTGCCCCCGGCAACCGCACCGCACGGTGGGGCGCGGAGAATCCGACGCTCAGCGCTTGAAATCGCGGCGTCCGGCCCGACAATGACCACAGGCAACCGATCCCGGAGTTCTTCATGGTAGAGGCAAGCAACGACCTTCTCGACGTCACCGCCGGCACCTTCGAGGCCGACGTCATCGAGGAGTCCTTCCGCCGTCCGGTGCTGGTCGACTTCTGGGCCGACTGGTGTGCCCCCTGCAAGATGCTGATGCCGGTGCTGGCGAAGCTGGTCGAGGAGTACGGCGGCAAGGTCCGTCTGGCCAAGGTCAACAGTGACGAGCAGCAGGGTCTTGCCAGCCAGTTCGGCGTGCGCAGCCTACCCACGGTGATGTGTTTCCGCCACGGACAACCGGTGGACCAGTTCATGGGCGTGCAGCCCGAATCGGCGATCCGCGCCATCATCGACAAACACGTGGAGCGCCCCTCGGACCGGATCCGGGAGCGGGCCCTGGCGAAGCTGGAAGCAGGCGATGCCGCCGGTGCCGTCGAAGACATGCAGGCCGCGGTTGCGAGCGACCCCGACCATCATGTCCTGAGGGTCGATCTTGCCCGCGCGTTGCTGGATGCCGGCGACCCCGAGGGTGCCGAGGCGCAGCTGAACCTGCTCCCGATGGACGTGCACGAACAGGAGGCCGTGAAACAGCTGCGTGCCCGTCTGGTCTTTGCGAAGACACTGAGCAGCGCCGATCTCCCGACACTGGAGCAGGCGGTCCGGGACAACGCGGATGATCCGGAGGCCCTGGAGCGACTCGCAGCCGCGTACATGGTGGCCGGTCGCAACGAGGATGCGCTGGAACTGTATCTGAAGCTGATGCAGCGCCACCGGAGCTACAAGGAGAATGCCGGGCACAAGGGCATGCTCGCGGCCTTCGAGGTGCTTGGTCCCCGGCATGAGCTGGTCAACCGGTATCGCCGAAAGATGGTCTCCCTGCTGTACTGATCCCCGGCGCGGAAGGTCCTGCACGCCCGCCCTGCATGATGCGGCATGGGCCATCAGCGGGCGCAACCATGACCTTCACGCCAGGGCGCGGCGGTCGGATCGCGCCGTTCCCAACCAATGCCTCGCGGGCTATTCGGACTCCAGCATCATCAGCACCTCGGCCACGGGACGAAAACCGGAGATGAGTTGTCCGCCACTGCTGATGGTCGCGGGCGTGCCGCTGATGCCCAGTTCGCGTCCCAGGGCCAGATGTGCCTCGGCCGGGGTCGGGCAGTCCCTGGAGGTAACCGGCTGGCCGGCCTTGGCACGGTCCATGGCATCCGTGCGGCTGTCAGCACACCAGATGTCACGCATGATCTCCGGTGAGTCGCGCCCCAACACCGGGTACATGAAGTAACGCACCTTGATGCCGGCCTCGAGATATTGCTCCAACTCCCCGTGCAACTGGCGGCAGTAGGGGCAGTTCGGGTCGGTGAAGATATTCAGCGTGTGCCGAACCCTGCCCTCGGGCGCGTACACGGTGAGTTCGGCATCGGGAATCTCCGCGAAGATCTCAGCACGTACCCCGCGCTTGGTCTGCTCGGTCAGATTCTGCCGGGACTCCAGGTCGACCAGGTTGCCCTGGAGCAGAAAACGCCCGTCCTCGGAGACGTAGAAGATGTCCGTTCCGTAGCGGACCTCGAAGATACCCGGCATCGCCGTCGGCTGAATGGAATCCGGGCTGACGGAAGGCACGACCTCGGCCATCCGCTTCTCGATCGCCTCAGTGGCAACCGCCGGGGACATGGCCATCACGGCCAGCAGGGAAATCAGGATCCTTGTCGTCATCAGTATGCAACCGTATCGTCGGGTGGAAAAATCGCCGGAGTGTAACACCGACATCGGCATGTCGGACTGCGCGCGAACCGAAGAGTTGCGTCAACCGCGCGGATGATGCCGGGCATGGAGGGCCTGCAGACGTGCGCGCGCCACGTGGGTATAGATCTGCGTGGTGGACAGGCTGCTGTGTCCCAGCAGCATCTGAACCACGCGCAGGTCGGCCCCGTGATCGAGCAGATGGGTGGCAAAGGCGTGGCGCAGGGTATGCGGGGAAAGGGCCACAGTGATGCCGGCATCGGCGGCATACTGCTTGATGCGGTACCAGAAGGCCTGTCGGGTCATGCCCGTTCCGCGCCGCGTCACGAACACGGCCTCGGCCGGCGGATGGCCCTGCATCAGTAACGGTCGCGCCTGGCCCAGGTAGGTCCGCAGCCAGTCCCCGGCCTCCTCTCCCAGCGGCACCAGCCGTTCCCGCGATCCCTTGCCGGTCACCCGTAGCACGCCTTGTCGGGGATTCACCTGCGCCTGCTCCAGGGTCACCAGTTCCGATACCCGCAAGCCGGTTGCATACAGCAATTCCAGCATGGCCCGGTCGCGCAGACCGATGGCGGTGCCGGTCTCGGGAGCCGCAAGCAAGGCCTCGACCTGGCCCTCGGAGAGGCTGTCCGGAAGCGGCCTCCCCATGCGCGGGGCCTCGATCCGGGCGGTCGGATCGTCCTGGCGCAGACCGGTGGCGACCAGGTACCGATAGAAACGCCGCTGGCTGGACAGCCATCGCGCAACGGACCTGGGTCGGGACCCGGTCTGCATGCGCGCGCCCAGGAAGTCCAGCAGGTCGGTGCGGCTAGCGGCGGCCAGGTTCGACCCCCGGGCCGCCAGCCACACGGACAGGGCAGTCAAATCGCGCCGGTAGGCATCCAGCGTCAGGCGGGCCAATCCCTCGACCGCCCAGAGTTCGTCCAGAAACCGGCCGAGCACCGGGTCCGTGCGCAGCGGCCCGGGCCCGTGCCTCGGCGTGGCGGGGTCAGCCGTCCTTGTCACTGGCCGCGGCAGTGCCGTGGGCACCGAACTTGGCGGCAATCGCATCAAACACCTTGGTCAATTCCAGTGGCAGCGGGAAGAAGATGGTATTGGCCTGGCTGCTGTTGGACATGTCGGCCATGGTCTGCAGATAGCGCAACTGCAGGGCCGCCGGGTTCTTGCTGATGATCTCCGCCGCCTGCGACAGCTTCTCGGCCGCCTGCAGTTCACCCTCGGCGTGAATGACCTTGGCCCGCCGTTCGCGCTCGGCCTCCGCCTGGCGGGCGATGGCGCGGATCATGGACTCGTTCAGGTCCACGTGCTTGATCTCGACATTGGTGACCTTGATGCCCCACGAATCGGTCTGGGAATCCAGGATCTCCTGGATGTCGGCATTCAGCTTGTCGCGCTCGGAGAGCATTTCATCCAGGTCGTGCTTGCCCAGCACCGAACGAAGTGTGGTCTGGGCCAGCTGACTGGTCGCGGAGAAGTAGTCCTCGACCTGGATCACGGACTTCGCGGAATCCACAACGCGGAAATACAGCACCGCGTTCACGCGCACGGTCACGTTATCCTGGGAGATGACGTCCTGGCTGGGGACGTCCAGCGTGATGATGCGCAGGTCCACCTTCACCATCTGCTGGATGCCCGGGATGATGATGATCAGGCCCGGCCCCTTCACCGCCTGGAAACGTCCCAGAAAGAAGACCACGCCGCGCTCGTATTCGCGCAGCACCTTGATGGACATCGCGATCAGGGCGACGACCACCACTAACGGGAAAAGATAGGCTCCGGTCATAACGACTTCTCCTTCACTTGAGTTGTCTGAAACCGCGCCCCGGTGGGGGGACGGACGGGATGGGGTCGTTCAGGAGCGCGAGGCCGACGGCGCAGCGGCGTCGTCCGGCACCGGTTCGACCTTGAGGCGCAGCCCCTCGAGCGCGATGACGCGGACCTTCTGTCCCTCCTCCACCGGCTCGGTGCTATCGGCGGTCCACAGCTCACTGTGCACGTACACCCGCCCGCTGCGCTCGAAGTCCTCGCGCGCCTCGCCGATCATCCCGATCATCTCCTCGTGCCCGATGGTGGGCGCGACCCCGCGCAAGCGCAACAGGCGCCCCAGTACCCAGATCGAGAAGACGCCCACCACGAGGGCGGTACCAAATACCAGCGGAAGCGAGATGTTCAAGTCCGGATCGTCCCAGAGAATGATGGAGCCCGTGATGAAGGAGATCATGCCACCGATGCCCAGGATCCCGAAACTCGGGAGGAAGGCCTCGGCGACCATGAAGACCAGACCGAGCAGAATGAGCGCAAGGCCGGCATAGTTCACCGGCATGACCTGCAGCGCGTAGAAGGCCAGCACCAGCGAGATCGCGCCGATCACCCCTGGGTAGATCGCCCCGGGGTTGGAGAGTTCGAAGATGATGCCGTAGATGCCGATCAGCATCAGGATATACGCGATGTTCGGACTGGTGATCACCGCCAGCAGGTTGGTGCGCCAGTCAGGGTCGAACCGGACCACCTCGATATCGGTGGTGTCCAGGACCTTCTCGCCCCAGGGCATTTGCACGCTGTGGCCGTCGAGTTGCTGCAGCAGATCCTCGAGATTCTCGGCCACGAACTCGACGACGTTCCGCTCCAGGGCTTCACGCGCGCCGATGTTGTAACCCTCGCGGACCGCTTCCTCGGCCCAGTCGGCATTGCGGTCGAAGCGCTCGGCAAGCCCGCGGATGTAGGACACCGCGTCCTCCAGCACCTTGCGCTCCATCGCGGTCTCGCCCCGGCGCGTCTCGCCCTCCCGCGCCTCCTCATCGGCGGATTCGGCCGCCGCCTCCTGGTCACCGTTCGCGTCCCCTGCCGCCTCGTCCGTCGCCTCATCGCCCGCGTTTCCGTCATCGCCCGGGGACGGCCCGCTGTCGCCGTCGTCCAGACCCGGAAAGCCGCCGCCCATCTGCACGGGGGTCGCCGAGCCGATGTTGGTCGCCGGCGTCATCGCCGCCACGTGCGAGCCATAGAGCATGTAGGTGCCGGCACTCGCGGCACGTCCCCCCGCCGGATGGACATAGGTCACCACCGGAACCTCCGAGGCGAGCATCGCCTTCACGATGTCGCGCATCGACGAATCGAGGCCTCCGGGGGTATCGAGCCGCAGGACCACCAGCTCGGCCTCGTCGCGTCCGGCCCGTTCGATGCCGCGGATGATGTAGTCACCGGTGGCCGGGCCGATCGCATCGGATACGGTCAGCAGCAGGGCCTGCTTGCGCACCTCGTCGCCGGACGCGGCGAGCAGCCAGCCCGCGGCGACCAGGAGCAGCGAGGACCAGAGGATCAAGCGGAACACGGATTTGATCGAATGCAGGCGCATGGTCCTATCCTAACCGTTTGGGGGCTTGCAATGACGATGGAGCCGAGCAGCCGCCACACATTGGGGCCACGCTGGCCACCGTCCGCGGCACGGGCTTCCGCATGAGACCCTCGTGCGACAAGGGATGGAAGCGGGGCGCCGGCCGCGCCTTGATGTACCAATGGACAACGGCCAGCGATGGTGGTTTCGCCAGCGCGCGCAGGTGCCATCGCGGTGTGGCTCCGGTATCCTCTGGCGACGACCGCCCGCTACGCATCGGGCGCGGAACGCGGACATCGACATGAACGTCAGCATGATCTCTCCGACCATCCCCCTGCTTGGCTTCGCCGCCTGGAGCGGCGCCGGCAAGACCACGCTGCTGAAGCGCCTGCTGCCCGTCCTGCGTGGCGCCGGGCTGCAATTGGCCTTGATCAAGCACGCGCACCACGACTTCGACGTCGACCAGCCCGGAAAGGACAGCTACGTGCTGCGCAAGGCCGGTGCGGGGCAGGTGCTGGTGGCGTCGAGCCGACGTCTTGCGCTGATGGTGGAAGACCCCGAGGGCCAGGCGATCGAGCCCGTGCTTGCGGATCTGGTCCAAAGACTCGACCCGGCCCGCACGGACCTGATCCTGGTCGAGGGATTCAAGCGTGAGCCCATCCCGAAGATCGAGATCCACCGGCCGGGGCTGGGTAAGGCGCTGCTCTGCATCGACGACCCGCACATCATCGCCGTGGCCACCGATCGCCCGGAGGCCGTTCCACCGGGCGTCCGGGTGCTGCCGCTGGACGATGTCGGGGCGATCGCCGCCTTCATCGGCGGGTACTTCAACCTGCCGGGCCTGTCCGCGGACGCCGGATCTTGAGACGCGACGACGCCGGGATGGACGAGACCGACCCCAACATGCTCACCGTGGAACAGGCCCTGGAACGGGTGCTCGCGGCCTGCGCGCCGGTCGCGGGAAGCGAGGCCCTGCCGATCACGGATGCCCTGGACCGGGTACTGGCCGGCCCGGTGACCGCGCGGATCGACGTCCCCTCGTCGCGCAATTCGGCGATGGACGGCTACGCGCTGGCCGCCAGCGACGCCCGTGCCGGAACGCGCCTGCGCGTGGCCGGTCGGTCCGCGGCCGGGCACCCCTGGGAGGGACACCTCGACCCGGGCGAATGCCTCCGCATCCTCACCGGAGCGGTGGTCCCGGAGAGCGCCGACACCGTCATCATGCAGGAGCAGGTCCGCGCCGAGGCGGGATTCGTCACCCTGGAGACGAACCCCGGGGCCGGCGCCCACATCCGGAATCCGGGCGAGGATACCCGGGCGGGCAGCGTGATCCTGGACCGGGGCCGGCGCCTCACCGCGGCCGACATCGGGCTGCTGGCGTCCCAGGGCATCGGGGAGGTCACCGTCGTCCGCCCTCCGAAGGTCGCGTTCTTCACCACCGGCGACGAACTGGTGCCGATCGACCAGCCGCTGGGCCCCGGCCAGATCCACGACAGCAACCGCTACACCCTGCGCGCCCTGCTCAGCCGCTACCCGGTGGAGTTCATCGACCTCGGGGTGATCGCCGACACCGAGGGGGCCGTGCGCTCGGCACTGACATATGCGGGAGAGACCGCCGACCTGATGCTGACCACCGGCGGGGTATCCGTGGGCGATGCCGACTTCGTCTCCCGCCTGCTCCAGAGCGAGGGCGAGACCGACTTCTGGAAGGTGGCGATGAAGCCCGGGCGGCCGCTGGCCTTTGGCCGCTTTGGGCAGGCCGTATTCCTCGGTCTGCCGGGCAATCCGGTCTCGGTGATGGCCACCTTCTCGCTGTTCGTGCGCCCGGCCCTGCTGCGTCTGTGTGGGACCGTCCCGGAACGTCCGTGGACCCTGCGCGCGCGCCTGCTGCAGGATCTGCGCAAGAACCCCGGACGCGCGGACTTCCAGCGCGGCATCCTGGAACAACGGGACGGCGAATGGACGGTCCGTTCCACCGGTGGCCAGGGCTCGCACCAGCTTCGCTCGATGAGCATCGCCAACGCCTACATCGTTCTTCCGAGGGAGAGCACCGGCGCCACCACTGGCGATGAGGTCGAGGTGATTCCCTTTCAGTCGGTATTCTGAACGTGCCCGCTACGGTCTCCACGCCTGACCCGGTCGGACTGCCGCGGCGGCTGGGCGCAATGCTCTACGACGCCCTGCTGCTGCTGGCGATCTGGATGGTGCTGGGCCTCGTCTTCGTGCTGATCGGGGAGGCCACCGGCCACGCGCTCATTCCGGTGCAGTTCGTGGTCAACCTGCTGGCCGCCTGGGCCTTCTTCACCTGGTTCTGGACCCGTACCGGCCAGACCCTGGGCATGCAGGCCTGGAACATCCAGCTGCTTGACGAGGCCGGCGCTCGGGTGAACGCGAAGCAGGCGACCCTCCGCTACCTGGTCGCGCTGGCGCAATGGCTGGCGATACTGCTGGGGATCTACCTGGCGCGCCAGCACGGCGCCCTGGTCACCGCGGGTGCCACCGCCCTGTTGCTGGTCGGACTCGGTCTCAGCCTGGCCCACCCCCGTCGCGCGATGCTCCACGACTGGCTGTCGGGAACCATGCTGGTGCGGGTCGAGGGTCAGGCCGGCCCCGATACAGGCCGCTGACCCGTCGATCCGAGCCCCCCGGGATCCGGATGCCGCATCAGGGCCACCGCCCGGTGGGCGACGGCAGTTTGCGCTGTGGCGCCGGGTTGCCGATCATGGTGCACCATCCATCCCCTCTCGCGCTCGGGGATTCCGTCGCGAAGGCCTCCGCACACCGAAAGGACCGCATGTACGAACAGGTCTCACACTCGCTGCTGAACGAGATCCTCGATGAACTGAAGCCGGAGATCCGGCGTCAGGATCTGCGTTATTTCTATACCCGTCTTGGCGCGAATTTCTATGCGATCCACTCGCTCTTCCACTCGCTGTACGGGGCGCGCGAGGACTTCAAGGAGAAGAGCATCAAGCTGGTCGAGGTCATGGCTGCGCGCTATATCGAGCGTTCCGCCGAGCTGGAGGCACAGGACAAGGAGCGGGAGCTGAACCACAACTGGTTCCTGAACCAGGAGTGGGTCGCGATGGCCCTGTATGCCGACGGTTTCGCAAGCAACCTCGACGGCGTGTGTTCCCGGGCGCCCTACCTGCAGGAACTGGGCGTGAACATGCTGCACATCATGCCGATGCTGGTCTGCCCGGAAAAGGCCAGCGACGGCGGTTATGCCATCAGCGACTTTCGCCGCATCGACCCGCGGGTGGGCACCCTGGAACAATTGCGGAAGCTTGCCGAATCCATGCGCAAGCGCGGCATGCTGCTGACCCTGGACGTGGTGGTGAACCACACCTCCGACGAACACGAGTGGGCCCGCAAGGCCCGGGCCGGCGACCGGAAGTACCAGGACTACTACTACATCTTCCCCAACCGCGACATCCCGGACATGTTCGAGGAGACCATGCCCGAGATCTTCCCGGAGACCTCACCCGGCAACTTCACCTGGGACGAGGAGATGCAGCAGTGGGTGATGACGGTCTTCAACTCCTTCCAGTGGGACCTGAACTACAGCAATCCGGATGTCTTCATCGAGATGCTGGATGTGATCCTGTTCTGGGCCAACCAGGGGGCCGACATCGTACGACTGGACGCAGTCGCCTTCCTGTGGAAGAAGATCGGAACCACCTGCCAGAACGAACGCGAGGCGCACCTGATCCTGCAGCTGATGAAGGACTGCTGCCAGGTTACCGCGCCGGGCGTGCTGTTCATCGCCGAGGCCATCGTCGCCCCGCTGGAGATCATCAAGTACTTCGGCGAGGACGCGGTCATCGCCAAGGAATGCGAGATCGCCTACAACGCCACCTTCATGGCCCTGCTCTGGGATGCGATGGCCACGCGCAATGCGCGGCTGCTGAATCTGGGCATCCGCAGCCTGCCGAACAAGCTGGACCGGGCCACCTGGCTCAACTACGTGCGCTGCCACGACGACATCGGTCTGGGCTTCGACGACCGGGACATCATCGCCGCCGGCTACGAGCCGCACGCGCATCGTCGGTTCCTGGTCGACTACTTCACGGGCGAGTACGAGGGCTCCGATGCGCGGGGCCAGCCCTTCGGCCGCAACGAGAAGACGGGCGATGCCCGGATCTCCGGCTCCCTGGCCTCGCTGGCGGGCCTGGAAAGGGCACTGGAATCGGGAGAGCCCAAGGTCATCGACCGCGCGGTGCAGCGCATCCTGCTGCTGCACGGCATGATCATGGCCTTTGGCGGCATTCCGCTGCTGTATTACGGGGACGAGATCGGGACGTTGAGTGATTGCAGCTATCTCGAGGATCCCAACAAGGCCGGGGACAGTCGCTGGATGAACCGGCCGCGCATCGACTGGGAGAAGGCCGAACTCCGGCACCAGCACGGCAGTGTCGAACAGCGCATCTTCGATGGCCTGAAACGGATGATCGCCGCGCGCAAGGGCATCCCCGCCTTCGCCGATTTCAACAACCGGGAACTCATCGACCTCGAGAATCCGCACCTGTTCGCCTGCCTGCGCACCCACCCCGAGCACCAGCAGTCGTCCTCGGTACTGGTCGTCGCGAACTTCGACGCCAATCCGCAGTTCCTTGAACTGAGCAACCTGCGCTACCGCAGTCTGTACCTGCGCGGCACCCTGCAGGATCTGCATACCGGCGAGATCCCGCGCCTGTTCAATGATCGCCTGGTCGTGCCTCCCTACCGCTTCTACTGGCTCAGCAACATGCGCTAGTGAGCCATGCACGGCCCACTAGTGGGCCATGCGGAAAGTTCGGTGACTATGGAGCACAGCCAGAAGGGCCGGAGCAAGGCGGGCAAGTGCAG
>JAWLFM010000320.1:0-2751 GCA_041685565.1 Thioalkalivibrio sp. | reverse complement strand
CCAACTTAGCTACCATTTAGGGACCTTAACTTGATGACGTCGTAATGCCTTGCGTAGCGACGATAGCTCTTGCGTATGCTGATCAGATCCACGACCGGGTGCGTCAGGCGGCTTCGATGGCCTTCATGCTCAGCCGGATGCGACCCTGTTTGTCGACCTCCAGGACCTTTACCGTCACGGTGTCGCCCTCGGTCAGGAAGTCACTCACGTTCTCCACGCGGTCATTCGAGATCTGGGAGATGTGCACGAGACCGTCGCGACCCGGCAGGATGGCAACGAAGGCCCCGAAGTCCATGATCTTCACCACGCGGCCGCTGTAGACCCGGCCCACCTCGACATCGGCGGTGAGTTCCTCGATCCGGCGCTTGGCCTCCTCGCCAGCGGCCTGGTCCGTGGAGGCGATCTTCACGCTACCGTCATCGGAGATGTCGATGGACGCCCCGGTCTCCTCGGTCAACGCACGGATGGTCGCCCCACCCTTGCCGATCACGTCCCGGATCTTTTCCGGGTTGATGCGCATGGTGATGAAGCGCGGCGCATAACTGGACATCTCGGTACGGTGCGAACTGATCTCCGCACTCATCCTGTCCAGGATGTGCAGCCGCCCGGCGCGCGCCTGTTCCAGCGCCCGTTCCATGATCTCACGGGTAATGCCCTGGATCTTGATGTCCATCTGCAGGGCGGTGACACCGCCGGTGGTGCCCGCCACCTTGAAGTCCATGTCGCCAAGGTGATCTTCGTCACCCAGGATGTCGGAAAGCACGGCGAAGCGGTCGTCTTCCTTGATCAGACCCATCGCAATGCCCGCCACCGGCGCCTTCAGCGGAACCCCGGCATCCATCAGCGCCAGGCTGGTGCCGCATACCGAGGCCATGGAACTGGAGCCGTTGGATTCGGTGATCTCGGAGACCACGCGGACGACATAGGGAAAACCGTCTGCCTTGGGCATCACCGCCTGCACGCCGCGCTTGGCCAGCCGGCCATGGCCGATCTCCCGGCGCTTGGGTGTACCCACCATACCGGTCTCGCCGGTGCAGTAGGGCGGGAAGTTGTAGTGCAGCATGAAACGCTCGCGGCGCTCGCCCTCGATCGCGTCGATGACCTGGGCATCGCGATCGGTCCCCAGGGTCGCCACGACCAGTGCCTGGGTCTCGCCCCGGGTGAACAGGGCCGAACCATGGGCGCGCGGCAGCACGCCGGTACGCACGCTGATCGGGCGTACGGTCCGGTTGTCGCGGCCGTCGATGCGCGGATTGCCGTCCAGGATCCGATCGCGAACGATGCGGTATTCGAGATCGTGGAACGCGGTCTTCACCGCATCGGCCGAGGGCGCGTCCTCGGCGCCGGTGGCCAGTTGCTCGACCACGCTGGCGCGGAGGCTGTTCAGGCGATCGGTGCGCGCCTGCTTCTCGGGGATCTGGTAGGCCTCGATCAGGAGATCGCGGGAGACACCGGCAACACGGTCCTCGAGGTGGCTGTCATCGGCCGGCGGGGTCCAGTCCCAGGCGGGCTTGCCGGCCTCCGCGGCCAGTTCCTGGATCGCCTGGATGGCGGTCTGCATCTGCTCGTGTCCGAACATGACCGCACCCAGCATCACCTCTTCCGAGAGCTCGCTGGCCTCGGATTCGACCATGATCACCGCCTTTTCGGTCCCTGCGACCACAAGGTCGAGATCGGACTCGGCCAGTTCGCTGGCGGTCGGATTCAACAGGTATTCGCCGTCGCGGTAACCGACCCGGGCGGCGCCGATGGGACCCGCGAAGGGGACCCCGGAGACCGCCACCGCGGCCGATGCCCCGATCAGCGCGGGAATGTCCGGATCCACCTCGGGGTTGATCGACATGACCGTGGCAACGATCTGGGTCTCGTGCTTGAAGCCCTCGGGAAACAGCGGACGCAGCGGCCGGTCGATCAGGCGGCTGGTCAGGGTCTCCTTTTCGTTCGGGCGTCCCTCACGCTTGAAGAAGCCGCCGGGAATCTTGCCCGCAGCGTAGGTCCGCTCCTGGTAATTCACCGTCATCGGGAAGAAGTCGCGGCCGGGATCGGCATCCTTGCGGGCCACCATGGTGACCAGCACCACGGTATCCGCCACGTTGACCAGGACGGCTCCGCTCGCCTGACGGGCTATGCCGCCGGTCTCGAGGGTGACCGTGTGATTTCCGTACTGAAACATCTTCTTGTATGACACGCTTTGGCTTCCCGCTTCTTGGTGAACTTAACGGCGCAGACCCAGGCTCTGCACGAGCGCCTGATAACGCTCCTGGTCCCTGCCCTTCAGATAGGTCAGCAGCTTGCGCCGCTGATTGACCATCTTGAGAAGACCGCGGCGTGAGTGGTGGTCCTTCTTGTGAGCCTCGAAGTGCCCCATCAGGTGCTTGATGCGTGCCGTCAGCAGCGCAACCTGGACCTCCGGAGAGCCGGTATCCGTGGGATCGCGGCGATATTCCTCGACGATGGCCGTCTTGGTTTGGGTATCGAATGACATGTCGTGCTTGACTCCTGAGACGTAAACCTTGGTTATATGGCCCTGCGGGCATCATCCTCGCACGCTCTCCCGCCGGCACCTCGGCCGCGGTCCGGATCATCCCCTGATTCCGGGCGAGAGGCACGGCCGCGCGGCGCGAACGCAAGCCTTCGCAGCATGGACATTGGCGAAGGCGCGAAATAGTAGCATGCAAATACCATGAATTAACAGGAATTGCCGGACACGAACAGACGGCGCGGCGCCACCCGGCCGTCATCCTGCAGTGC
>JAWLFM010000077.1:0-11414 GCA_041685565.1 Thioalkalivibrio sp. | reverse complement strand
CTAGGCGGCCTCGCCAGGCGCCTTCCATGTCAGCGCCGGCCAACGCTTGCTGAGGCTCATGCAGCACTAGCGGGCAGCGACAGCGCTCGGCCCGTTCTCTACACATTGCGCCACTGGCAACCGCCCATTGACATCGCAATGGTAATGATTATCATTGCGTTTCCTGATAGCAACGGGCAAGCCAGTCGTCGCCAGCCAGCCCCCCTTTCCGAACCTTGGGGGTTCAACGGCATGAAGAAGGCATGGGCGATCGCCATCATCGGGTTGGTCTGGCAGGGCTCCGCTATCGCGGAGGTGGCCCTGGACGAACGTATTCAACGGATGGAGCAGCGGATGCAGTACCTGGAGAGCCGGGTACAGGACCAGGATCAGGTCATTCGGGATAAGGAGCAGCAAATCAGCGCCCTGCAACGGCGGGATGTTTCCGCGAGTGCGGGGGGATGGTGGCAGCACGTGGAGATGGCAGGCCTCATCGAGGTGGAGGCGATGAGTGCCGACAACGCCGACATCAACGACGACGACGTCAACGGCGATGTCAGCGAAATCAATGTCGCCACCGTGGAGCTGGGCCTCGGTGCCCGGATCAATGACTGGACCCGCGCCGATCTCGTTCTGCTGTGGGAAGAGGAGGACGGCAGCGACAGCAACCTGACTGTGGATACGGCCCTGGTGACCATCGGCAATGCCGCGGCCAGCCCAGTCTATTTCACCGCTGGCCGCACTGCCGCTGTGCCTTTCGGCAGATACGAAACCCACATGGTCTCCGATCCGCTTACCCTGGAGATCGGCGAGACCAGCGAGACCATCGTCCTGGCTGGTTTCGACCAGGGCAGCTTCTACGGCAGCGCCTACCTGTTCAATGGCGACACGGACGCCGTCGATGACGACAACATCATCGACAACGGTGGGTTCAACCTCGGTTTCCTCTGGGCGGGTGACGCAGCCGATTTGGATGTCGGCGTCAGCTACATCAATGACCTGGCCGACTCCGATGGCCTCACCGACCACCTCGATGGTGGTCTGATTCAGGACGACGTGGCCGCCTGGGGTATTCACGCCCTGTTCATTCGCGGGCCGTTCAGCCTGGTCGGCGAGTATCTGGCCGCCTCCGACCGATTCCACGTCGGCGAAGTGGCGTTCAATGGTACCGGCGCCCAGCCCTCGGCCTGGAATCTGGAGGCTGGCTACCGCTTCGAAATGATGGGCCGAGAAGGCACGGTCGCCCTCGGCCACCAGCAGACCGACGAGGCCCTTGACCTGGGACTGCCGGAGAAGCGTACCTCCCTCGGCCTATCCATGGCGGTGATGCAGAACATCGTCCTCGGACTCGAGTGGGCCCACGACGAGGCCTATGGCACCGGCGATGGCGGCACCGGCCAGGAAGCCGACACCGTCACCGCACAACTGGCCGTAGCGTTCTAGTGTCCTGTCAGACGCCTAATGACGCCATCAGACGTTTGACAGGACACGAGTGGGGCACGCAGATCACCGGGTGTCCCGCCCTGCACCGACGGGGAGCAACGCCAGGTGACCTCAATAGGTAGCGCGACCTCCGTCCGACGCGGCACCACGTGCGCACGGGCCCATCTTTCCTCATCAAAGGTGCCTCATATCCAGGAACGTGGCACTCAGGCTGCAGTGCGCCGGCGCTCCGTGAGCATGACCAGGCGTCTGTAGAACAGGGCAATGTCCTCACTGACGCAGTCGACGTCGTACTGGCGGGCGAAACGCCGGGCCTCCGCTGACAGGCGGGCCCGAAGCGCCCTATCCTCGAGCAGCGCCTGCAGACGCGCGCCCCACTCGGCCGGCAGCTCGCTGGTCTTATAGCCATTGACGTGGTTCTGGACCACGTCGTCGATGCCGCTGGAACGCACCGCCACCACCGGCAGACCGGCAGCCATGGCCTCCAGGATCACCATACCCTGGGTCTCCGACTGGGAAGCGAATACGAAGACGTCGGCCAGATGGTAATAGGGCGCTACCGCCTCGGGCGATACGGCGCCCACCAGCGTAACGCTGTCCGACAGATTCAGTTCCCGGCAGCGGTGTTCCAGATGCTCCCGTTCAGGTCCTTCACCGATGATCAGGAGGCGGAAGGCCACATCGGTATGGCGGCGCACCCAGGCCATCCCCTGAAGCACAAAGTCGATGTTCTTCTCCTTGCCCAGCCGGGATACGGTCACCAGCAACAATTCACCCGCCGGGGCGTGCTGTCGTCGCAGAGAGGCCACCCGAGGCTCGTCGACCGTCTGCAGGGCGCTGACGTCTACACCCGTGGGCTTCACCAGCATCTGGGAGCGCACACCCAGCACTTGCAGGTACTCTTCCGCGGACAGGGTAGGAACGATCACACCGTCGCACTTGCTGGCGAATCGCTTCACCAGATAGTGGGAGATCAGATTCCTGAACACGCGTCCCGGCACCGGGACATAGTGGGCGAAGTGCTCCAGACGCGTGTGGTAGGTATAAACGACGGGCACCTGCAGCCTCCGCCCCAGCCACAGCCCCAAGGACCCCAGCCAGAAGGGATGATGTACATGGATGATATCCGGCCGGAAGGCCCTTATCTGGCGGAACAACCGCGGAGACAGGAGATTGGCCAGTCGTAATGACTTGCGTTCCCCCCAGGCCAGCAGCGTCGCCACTCGCGTCACCCGCGGGTCCGTCTCCCTTCCCTTCGCATAGCGGGGGGCCACGACCCGCACCAGGTCGCCGCGACGCGTCAGGCCATCCATCAGACGCTGAATGGAGATGGGCACCCCACCGATAAAGGGCAGATAGTTGTTGGTGAACATCATCACGCGCAATGGCGTCGTGAAAGGCGGCACGTCGTCCAGATCGAAATCGCGGTAGTAGTGCTTCTCCACGACGATGGCGCGATAGAGCCAGATGGCCACCAGGGCTACAACGCAGACCAACAGCAGGAAGTTGAGATAGCCGACGTAGAAGAGGGAATAAACGATGAACCAGAGATTCTCCAGGAGACGCAGAAACCGGTTCTGCACCGGATCCACGGGGACCGGCGTGATGCCGATACCCTCGGGCCTCACGTCCACGCGCACGAAGTGGTGATAGCTGGCCTCGTCATTGGACAACAGCCCGCCACCGCCCCCGGTCACCACGAACTGGGTCCCTGCCCTGGTCTGGCGGTCATAGAATGGCAGCGAAGCTGAAAAAACGACATCCACTCCATACCGCTCGAACAGGCGCAGCAAGTCGGCAGCGAAGGCCGGGTGCTCGGAGAGATGGAGCGTGTCGGGGTCCTGCATCGCCTGCTCCGGCAGGACGGGCTCCCCCAGGAAGACGAACAGGTGCCGGGCCGTTTGAGACAGGCTCTCCAGCTCGCCCTCCAGCCAGCGGCGCTGCCACGAATAGGGTGTCTTGCCGGTCACGTCCAGGAAGATGAAACCGGCCTCTCCCTCGGCGAAGGAAAAGAAATAGGGACCGAAGTAGTCGTAGAAGCGGAAGCTGCCGAACTCGCTGTATTCGGCCTCGCCGAAGGTGAGCAGATAGGGGATCTCCAGCCGCTGCAAAGAGCCGTACAGGGCCTGGTAGTTGTCTTCCCCCCCACCGCCGACCGCATTGCCCGCCGAGATCATGAACTGCAGGTCGGAGCGATTGAGCATCGGCACCATGCGGCGCTCGAAGAGTCCGATGGAGTTGTTGATATTCCCCACCACGGCAAAGCTGAAGGTCCCCCGCCCTTCCAAAGCGGCCTCGATGGCCTCCAGTTGCTCCACATGCAGGGCCTCGAACCCACCCTTGAAAAAGCTCAGATACAGCTTGTAGCCCACCAGCAAGGTGAGCACGCCCAGGACGACGACGAAGGCGATGCGAGCGCTGCGTTTACGTCGGCGCACGGGGAGAAAGGTCCTTGCGAAAATGGCTCAGCAGATCCCGGTGAAGGATGATCAGCCCGACGATCATCCCCAGATAGATGGTGAGAAAGCGCCAGACGAAGATCACCAGGAGCAGATGGCCGTCGGTCACCAGTCCGGAGAAGAAGTGGCCGAAGCTGCCTTCGGCAATGCCGGAAGCCCCCGGAGTCGGAGCGAGGTACATGATGAAGGTGTTCACCGTCTGGATGGCGAGCACCTGCAGATAGTGCAGGTCGTATCCCAGGCCATGGAGCAGGATGGCGGGAAACGAAAACAGCGCCACCAGAAAGACCAGGGTGCTGAGGACCGCCAGCAGCCGGAAACGGTCGCCCCGTGCCAGGAAGCGCCGGAACCCATGCCGCAGACGAATCAGTTCACGGCGTATCCGGTAGCGCCAACGCAGCCTCCTGGCCGGATTGATGAGACGGACGGCCGCCAGCAACCCGAGTAGCGTGTCCAGGGGCCGGACCAGCAGGCCGGTCTGAAAGATGGAAATCCACATAAAACCCAGGTATAGGGTGATAAAGACTGCCAGACCAAGCGACAGGGCAGAGCTCCAGGCCACCTTGTCGGCCACCACGGGTACGGCCACCAGGATCAGCGGGGCGGCTGCAAAGATCACCACCATGGCCAGGGTGGTCCGGATGGTGGTTGCCGCGGTGGCGGTACCCAGGGGCATGCCCGCCCGTTGGAGGTACAGGACCTGCACAAAGCCCCCGCCGGTGGCCAGGGGGGTAATGTTGGACACGAAGAGGTTCACGAACACCAGGCGCGTCATGCAGTCCAGTCCCGGCCGATAGCCGAGGGCCCGGACGGTGTAATAGAGCCGCAGGCCATCGGCAAGAAAGTAGAGGAACAGCAAAAGCGTGCAAAGGACCCAGGTCTGCCAGGAGAACAGCCGGGGATCCAACTGCACGGGGGTGTCGTTGAGGTGGAGGTAGACCAGCCATATCCCTGCCAGGGTAAAGAGCGCGAACAGGGCGGTGAAGAACCACAGGCGCCGGTGTTCGAACAGGCGGGAAAGGCGGACGACGGGTGGCCCAGACATGGTGGCATCCAGAATGAACAGATCCTTTTTTCTGCCGGGAGAACTGGGAGAGGGGAAGTACCTCTCGACACGACCAACGCAGGCGAGCCAGACCGCGCAAGTCCCCTCGTCCCCGCCATTCACCTCCACTCTGGATGGCATGGCCGGAACCGGTCACGTACAGCGAGGGTTCGTGGCGGTGTCGAGCCCCGACAGGCCGTTGCATGGCGGCGCCCCTGGCGACGGCACATCCCCGATGATAGTGCGTTTGCCGGAAGAGATCAGCATGGCCCTGCCCCCGCGGTCTGCGGTTCGCTCAGAACGCCGCACCGAAACGAGTGAGTCGCGGAGCGTCTCCGTCGCTGGAAACGTCGAGATTACGACTATCGCAAGAGAAGGGTCGCCAAGGTGATGGCATACAGTCCAAGGACGAGGGTGCTCTCGAAGCCAATGTTGGCAAAACCGAATTTCTCGCGCCGCAACAGGCCCATCATCAACACCCCGGACATCAGGATGGTGACAGCGATCCACAACAGCTCATCACCGCCCACCGCCGCATACACCGAGCCCTCCAGATAGAGCGCGTCAGAGAACGACAGGAACAGGACATCAAACGAATTGCCACCAATGACATCGCCGACCGCAAGGGCAAGCGCGCCGCGGCGCACGGCCGCAACCGCGATCACCAGTTCGGGCAGGGAGGTGGAAACCGCAGTGAACACCCCGCCGACCACGCTCTCCTGAATCCCGAGATGAGCGGAAAGGGCGATACCGGACATGGCGATGACCCAGCCGGAGGTCGCCACGGCCGCGGCCAGCGCTGCGAACACCAGCCAGTCCCGGGTCGTTGCCCACTCATCCCGCTCCCGTTCCTTCTCGTGCCGCGTCTGCCGGGTGATTCTTGGCTGCCACATGGGATGTTCGTACGCCCGGCTGACCAGTTTCACCCCCCCGATATACGCGATGACCAAGACGATGGATGCCGGATGTATCGAGCCGATCTGGAGTTCCGGTGTCGCCATCGCGAACAGCGGGATCGCCAGCAGGGCGATCAGCAGGGCCACCTGCTGAAGATTGGCCTCGGAGGCGGCTGCGTGTTCAAGATTGGCCCGACGGTAGACCATGTCGGCGACCGCAAGAAAGACCGTCTGGACGGCAATACCACCCAGGGAATTGCTGACCGCAAGAGAGGCATAGCCCTGGATGGCGGCAGTTCCCGAGGTCACCAATCCCGAGAGCGACGTGGTGGCACCGATGAATACGGCGCCCATGACGGCCTGACCCAGGCCGGTCACCCGGGCAAGATGCTCGGCCCGGGCAGTCATCAGCACCCCGCAGATACCGATGACGACGGCCGCGAGCAGGAATCCGGCGAGGCTGACGGTTAAAGACAACTCCATGTCGCAAACACCATTGCTGACGAGGGCCAGGATGCTCATGGGAGTGTTGCATAAAACCCCCGTCCCTGGCTGTCAGCCTCTTATCGTCGTCATCGGATCCCTGGGGACTGATGGCCCGCCTGGGTCTTGGGTCGATACCGGTCCCGTCCTGCGGGCCTGGTGTGACGGTGCTCCGAATGCCCGGTATCATTCGGCACGATGACCAGCATTTCCACCATGACGCGCATCCTGTTCCTGACGCTGCTGTTTGGTCTTGCGCTGCCAGGGGTCCTACGGGCGGAAACCACCGGGAAGACCGAGGATCCTTCCATCGGCCTGGCTCTGGGCTCGGGTGGAGCCGCCGGGCTGGCGCATATCGCCATGCTTCAGGTCTTCGATGACCTCGACATCAAGCCGAAGAGGATCGCTGGAACCAGCATCGGTGCGATCATCGGTGCGCTGTACGCCTCAGGCCTCAGCGCGAGCGAGATTCGCGGGATCTTCGGCGATTTCGCCGGATCGAGCCTCGATGTCCTTTCCGAGCTGATGGACGACGAGATCGATCTGGAGCTGGGTGATTTGCTGCAGGTCGACATCAGCAGCGGAGGCTTGCTTGATCCATCCGGTTTTCTGGAGTTCCTGGGCTCGAAGACCGACGTGTCCACCTTCGCCGAACTCGACATCCCCCTGAGCGTGATCGCAACCGACTACTGGACCGGGGAGACGGTGGTATTCGAAAGCGGCGACCTTCTGGAGGCGATCAAGGCCAGCATGGCCGTACCGGGCCTCTTCGCGCCACTCCGGCAGGAAGGCAGGTTGCTGATTGACGGCGGGACATCCAGTCCCCTGCCCTGGCGCCAGCTGAAGCCCTGCTGTGATCTCACGGTGGCCATCGACGTTTCCGGTTCACGCACCCCCCGTAATGCAGATGACCAGGCGTCGTTGCTGGACCTCTTGTTCAACACCTTCGAGATCATGCAGCAAGCGCTTATTGCCGAGAGCATTCGCCACGAGAAGCCGGATATCTACGTCAAGCCCGATATCAGTGGTATCCGGCTGCTCCATTTCAACCGGATCGAAACGATCCTGGAGCAGGCCGAACCGGCAGCCCGCGAACTTCGCGACGCCATCGAACAGAAACTCTAGAACCAACCGGGGGTCGGACCAAGCCAAGCCCCTGTTTACAGGGGAAAAACGGCCGGAAATCGACTCGATTAGCGCCTTAAACGGCCCTTTTTGGTGGCAAAAACAGCTGGTTAACGATGCGGTCGGGTAGCCCACCGATGACCGGGACGCATGAGCACCCAAGAGGCCTGGGCTAGGCGTTCGCCGCTGTTAGGGCCCCGTTTTCGACGCCAAAAATGGCCTTCTAAGGGCCTTTCCTTCGTTCTTTTTCGCTTCTTTTACTTATAGATCAAAGAGTTGCCTTGGTCCGACCCCCCGCTGGGTGCTATTCCCACTCGATGGTGGCGGGGGGTTTGCCGGATATGTCGTAGGTGACGCGAGATATGCCGTCTATCTCATTGATGATGCGACGGGATACCAGGTCCAGGAAGTCGTAGGGGAGATGCGCCCAGCGGGCCGTCATGAAGTCGATGGTCTCGACCGCGCGCAGTGCGATGACGTAATCGTAGCGGCGCCCGTCGCCCATCACGCCGACCGAGCGCACCGGCAGGAACACCGCGAAGGCCTGGGAGACGCGGTCGTAGAGATCCGCGCGCCGCAGTTCCTCGATGAAGATGTCATCGGCGCGGCGCAGCAGATCCGCGTATTCCTTCTTCACCTCGCCGAGAATGCGCACACCCAGTCCCGGACCGGGGAACGGGTGGCGGTAGACCATCTCGGAGGGCAGGCCCAGTTCGACGCCGATCTTGCGCACCTCGTCCTTGAACAGTTCGCGCAACGGCTCGACCAGGCCCATCTTCATGTGTTCCGGCAGGCCGCCGACGTTGTGATGGGACTTGATCACATGGGCCTTGCCGGTCTTGGAGCCCGCCGACTCGATCACATCCGGATAGATCGTCCCCTGCGCCAGCCAGCGTGCGTTGACCAGCCTGCCGGCCTCCTCGTCGAAGACGTCGATGAACAGTCCACCGATAATCTTGCGCTTCTGTTCGGGATCGCTCACACCCTCCAGCGCCTGCAGGAAGCGCTGCTCGGCGTCCACCCGGATCACCGTCACGCCCATGTGCCGGGCGAATGTGGCCATCACCTGGTCGCCCTCGTGCAGCCGCAGCAGCCCCGTATCCACGAATACGCAGGTAAGCTGGTCGCCGATGGCCTTGTGCAGCAGCGCACCAACCACCGAGGAGTCGACCCCACCGGAGAGACCCAGCAGCACGTGGTCGGAGCCGACCTGCTCGCGCACCCGATCGGTCATGTCATCGATGATGTTGTCGGCGGTCCACAGATCCTCACAGCCACAGATCTCGTGGATGAAGCGCGACAGGATGCGCTTGCCCTGGCGGGTATGCGTGACCTCGGGATGGAACTGCAGGCCGTAGAATCCGCGCTCCTCGTCGGCCATGCCGGCGATGGGGGCGGAATCGGTGGAGCACATCAGCCTGAAGCCGGGGGGCAGCGCGGTGACACGGTCGCCGTGCGACATCCACACATCCAGCAGCCCGTAGCCCTCGGCCGTCGTGTGGTCCTCGATATCGGTCAGCAGGCGAGTATGGCCGCGCGCGCGGACCTGGGCGTAACCGAACTCGCGGTGACTCGAGGGCTCAACCCTCCCACCCAGTTGCGCGGCCATGGTCTGCATGCCGTAACAGATGCCCAGGACCGGAACCCCCAGTTCGAAGACCAGGGCCTCCGTCCCTGGCGGGTCCGCCATGTTCACCGACTCGGGACCGCCCGAGAGGATCACGCCGCTGGGGGCGAACGCGCGCACGGCCTCGGCGTTCATGTCCCAGGGGTGGATCTCCGAGTAGACGCCCGCTTCGCGCACGCGCCGTGCGATCAGCTGGGTGTACTGGGAGCCGAAATCCAGCACCAGGATCCGGTGCGCATGTAGGTCTTGAGTCATCTCGTCACCCAGTCATCGAGGGAAAACCGCCTGATTATCAAGCAAGATCCGCGGGCCGTTCTGTCGTGCACAAACAACGCACTCTGCGCATCGGCCCGATCCCGGTAGGCGGCGAGCCCTCGCGCCGATCCGGCGCGGGGAAACCCATCGGGTAGGAGGCGAGCCCTCGTACCGATCCGGCGCGGCGACACCCATCGGCCAGGGGCTGGCCTCCTCCATGCGCGCCTCGACACAACACGCCTCTGACCACCGGCAGAGCCTGCGTGGCGCCTGGTCATCACTCGCGCCGGTAATTCGGGGCTTCCTTGGTGATCGCGACGTCGTGAACGTGACTCTCGCGCATGCCCGCCGAGGTGACCCGCACGAACTGCGGCTTGGTGCGCATCTCCTCGATCGTCCGTGCCCCGACATAGCCCATGGACGAGCGCAATCCGCCGGTCAGCTGGTGGATGATCGCGGTGATGGACCCCTTGTAGGGAACCCGGCCTTCGATCCCCTCGGGCACGAACTTCTCGGGACCGGCACTCGCATCCTGAAAGTAACGGTCCGAGGAGCCCTGCTGCATCGCTCCCAGGGAGCCCATGCCGCGGTAGGACTTGTACGACCGCCCCTGGTAGAGCTCCACCTCGCCCGGGGCCTCCTCGGTTCCGGCGAACAGCGATCCCAGCATCACGCTGTGGGCGCCCGCCGCGATCGCCTTCGCGAGATCGCCCGAGAAGCGCACGCCACCATCGGCAATCACCGGCACTCCGGTACCCTCCAGGGCGGCCGCGACATTCGCGATCGCGGTGATCTGCGGGACACCGACCCCGGCAACGATGCGGGTCGTGCAGATGGATCCCGGCCCGATACCGACCTTGACCGCATCGGCCCCGGCCGCCACCAGATCGCGGGCGGCATCGGCGGTGGCGATGTTGCCACCGACGACCTGTACATCGGGGTAGTGCTGCTTGACCCAGCGCACCCGGTCCAGCACACCCTGTGAATGACCGTGGGCGGTGTCGACCACGATCACGTCAACGCCTGCCTCGACCAGCGCCGCCACCCGTTCATCGGTCCCCGCACCGACCCCCACTGCGGCCCCGACCCGAAGGCGGCCACGATCGTCCTTGCAGGCACCCGGATGCTCCGATGATTTCTGGATGTCCTTCACGGTGATCATGCCGCGCAGTTCGAAGCGGTCATTCACGACCAGCACCTTCTCGATGCGGTACTTGTGCAGCAGCCCCATGACGTGATCCTTGTCGGCACCCTCCGGGACCGTGATGAGGCGCTCCCTCGGGGTCATGATCTCGGACACGGGCGCATGCATCCGGGTCTCGAAGCGAAGGTCCCGGGAGGTCACGATCCCGACCAGATCGGTACCGTCCACCACCGGCACCCCGGAGATCCGGTTGGCGCGGGTCAATTCCATCACCTCGCCGATGCTGGTGCCCGGCGTGACCGTGATCGGATCGCTGATGACCCCGGCCTCGAACTTCTTCACCTGGCGCACCTGCTCGGCCTGGGCCTCGGAGCTCATGTTCTTATGCACGATGCCAACCCCGCCCTCCTGGGCCATGGTGATGGCCAGACGTGCCTCGGTGACGGTGTCCATCGCGGCCGAGAGCAGTGGCGAACCGAGGGCGATCTTCCGGGTGAGATGGGTGGAAAGGTCGACGTCACGGGGCATGACGGTGGAGTGTCCGGGGAGCAGGAGCACGTCGTCGAAGGTAAGGGCTTCCGCGAGTATGCGCATGGGCTGCTCCTGGGGTTGGCAATGAGGGGAAGGTAAATAGCCGAACAGTATAAAATTCGCGGGCATCCTGGTAAAGAAAACCTGCCGCAGGCCCGCGAGCGCCGCGCGTGATTCACGGCCCTTCCGGTGCCCCGACACCCCGAGTCCGGGGTCTTCCCTGCTAAGCTGCGGATCCACCGAAATCCCAGTGCCGAGCCCACATGACCAACGAGCGAAGCGTCCTCAGCGTCAGCGAACTGAACCAGCAGGCCGACGACCTGCTGCGCGCCAGCCTGGGCTCGGTATGGGTCGAGGGCGAGGTTTCCAACCTCAAGCGCTATGCCTCCGGACATCGATACTTCTCGCTCAAGGACGCGAACGCCAG
>JAWLFM010000319.1:0-2766 GCA_041685565.1 Thioalkalivibrio sp. | reverse complement strand
CGTAGGAGGCCAGCCCCCTGGCCGATGGGCTTCTCCCCCGAACACCCTCATCACCGCTACGGGGTGTAGGCGCGGCCTTGGCGGCACGGGTAGTATCCCGTTGCGCGACATACCCGGGGCGACGATGACCAAGCTCTACTACTTCCCGCACACCCCGCAGGCACAGCGTCTGCGCCTGGCGCTCGGTGCGAAACGGGTCCCGCTGGAACTGCACCCGGTGGACTGGTTCGACGACGAGACCTTCTTCGAGCTGGGCATCGCCCGGCAATCGCCGGTGCTTCAGACGGAAGACGCCGTGCTCCACACCGACACCGTCGCGGCGCTCGCGGAGATCGATCGGCTGTTCCCCGCGCATCCAGCCCTTCGGGAGGGCATCGTCGATGACGCCGCATGGACCGCCCTCCTGGACTGGCGCTCAAAGGTCGATGCGGTCCTGGAGCGTCTCTATGCCCCGCTGGCGCCCGGCTTTCACGGCATCGGCGACAATCCCGAGGCCCTCGCCGACTTCAAGGCCGGCGTCCACCGCCGTTTCAACATGACGCTGGAGGAACTCGCCAACGACCGCTACGACGGCTTCGCGCAGTTCGCCAGGCTCTCGCGCCTGCCCGACCTGGCCCGTCATCTCTCCCGGGAGGGCTTTTACCTCGGCCAGCTGAGCGTCGCCGACTGCCTGCTGGCCGCCGACCTCTACCCGTTGCAGATGCATGACGGCATCAACCTGCCGGTGGACATGCTCTACTACCTGCGCCGGGTCGAGGAGGCCTGCCAGGTCGCACTCAACCAGGACTGGCTGGCCCAATGAACCCGCAGACCGACCGCAAGGAGCCCACGCAATGACGCTCGAACAACTGCTGCAGTACCTCGACTACCACATGGACCAGAGCTTCCTGGACGGCGACGCCAACCAGACCCTGGCCAAGGCCCGCGATGGCAGCCACCGGGATCCGATCGCCGCCGAGGTCCTGACCGCCCTGATGGACGGCGCCGGCGCCGATTCCGCGGACACCGAACTCGACCGCGCCACCGCCGTGAAGTCCATCGGCCCGGTACGCCTGAAGTACATGAAGGACGATGCCCCGGTGGAAGGCTTCCGGCTGGTCGAGAAGACCATCGTGACCATCGACGCCGCCTTCAACGAGGAGGCCCTTGCCGCCAAGGGGCAGTGATCAGCGCAGAAAGAGCGGATAGGCCGGATTGTCCGACTCGTCCCACCAGGCGTAACCGAGTTCTTCCAGGAAGTCGCGGAAGCGCTCTGCGTCGGATTCCGGGACCTGCATGCCGACCAGCACCCGGCCGTAGGCGGCGCCGTGGTTGCGGTAATGGAACAGGCTGATGTTCCAGTCGGCCCCCATCCGGGTCAGGAAGTGCATCAGGGCGCCCGGCCGCTCGGGAAACTCGAAGCGGTACAGGCTCTCGTTCGCCACATGGCTCGCGTGCCCGCCGACCATGTGGCGCAGATGCAGCTTGGCGACCTCGTTGTCGGTCATGTCCAGAAGCGGATAGCCCTCGGCCGCCAATCGGTCCAGGACCTCCTGCTTCTCGGCATCGCCGCGCTCGACCTTCAGCCCCACGAAGACATGCGCGGCGCTGTCATCCGAATACCGGTAGTTGAACTCGGTGATTCCGCGCTTGCCGATGGCCTTGCAGAAGCGCCGGAAACTGCCAGGGCGCTCGGGGATGGTCACCGCGAAGACCGCCTCGCGGCGCTCCCCGATCTCGGCGCGCTCGGCTACGTGGCGCAGCCGGTCGAAATTCATGTTGGCGCCGCTCAGGACCGCCGCGAACCGCCCGTTCTTCAGACCCTCGCGCTGCACGTACTTCTTCAGACCCGCCACGGCCAGGGCGCCGGCGGGCTCGGCCAGCACCCGGGTGTCGTCGAAGACATCCTTGATCGCCGCGCAGATCTCGTCGGTATCCACCAGCAGCATCTCGTCCACGAACTCGCGTGCCAGCCGGAAGGTCTCCTTGCCCACCTGGCGCACCGCCGCCCCGTCCGCGAAGATGCCGACCTGGTCCAGGACCACCCGTTTGTTCTGGCGCAGCGCCTCGTACATCGACGGCGCATCCTCCGGCTCCACCCCGATCACCTTGATCTCGGGCCGCAGCCGCTTGATGTACACCGCCATCCCGGCGAGCAGACCGCCGCCGCCGACACAGACGAACACCGCGTCCAGCGGACCCGGGTGCTGGCGCAGCAGTTCCATCGCCACCGTGCCCTGCCCCGCGATCACCGCCGGATCGTCGAAGGGGTGGATAAAGGCGTAGCCATGCCTCTCCTGCAGCATCTGCGCATGTCCGGACGCCTCGTCGAAGGAGTCCCCGTGCAGCACCGCCTTCCCGCCCAGGCGCCGCACCGCCTCCACCTTGATGCGCGGCGTGGTCACCGGCATCACGATCACCGCCTTGATCCCCAACCGCGAGGCCGCCAGCGCGACCCCCTGGGCATGATTCCCGGCCGAGGCCGCAATGACCCCGCGCTCACGCTCCTCGGCGCTCAGCTGCGAGATCCTGTTGTAGGCACCGCGCAGCTTGAAGGAGAAGACCGGCTGCAGATCCTCCCGCTTCAGCAACACCGACGAGCCCAGGCGCTGCGACAGCGTGGGCATGTTCTCGAGCGGCGTCTCCCGCGCCACGTCGTACACCGACGTGGTCAGGATCCTTTCCAGGTAGGGGTAACTCATCCTGCGCAAGATAACATGCCGGAACGGGGGTTCCGTAGCATCGCGCGCCGCCCCCTCCACCCCGACATGCCCTTTTAGGCCTGCC
>JAWLFM010000076.1:0-11573 GCA_041685565.1 Thioalkalivibrio sp. | reverse complement strand
GGCCGCAGGGATGCGGCCGGCAAGCCTACAGGGATGTATTCACGGCGTCCCGCTGGCGGACAGCCCCGTCGACCCCATACCCCGGGGGAGCATGGTGCCTCCGGACCGCCAAGCTCAGACCGGCTTGCGGCGGATGGCGAGGGTGCCGGCGTCGCGGGCCGAGAAGGGCTTGCCCGGTCCGGGGCCGCGTCCGCGGCCGGCGGTCGGGCTGGCGAAGGCGTGCCGCTTCCGATCCTGCGGGGTCTTCCCGCCCTTGGCATGGGTCGGCTTGCCGAAACGAGCAGGTTTGCCCGGGCGCGCGGGCCGGTCGTCCTGCGTCTGTGCCATCCGTACGCGGGGTACGGCCTTCTCGGCGTCCGGGCGTCCGCCGGCGATTTCGGGCGTCTCCAGTGTCAGTTCCAGCTTGCGCTGGGCGACGTGGATGCGGGCCAGACGGCGGATCGCGGCCTCGTTCAGCGTCGCCGGTAGATCCACATGGCTGTAGTGGTCCATGAGCCCGATGCGGCCGATGTCGCCCCCGGACAATCCGCCCTCGTGGGTCAGTGCCCCGACGATCTCGCGCGCGCCGATGCCATCCTGCCGCCCCACCGGCATGTAGTAGCGCACCATTTCGCCCTCGGGGCTGCGCGGGGTGCGCGGGGTGGCCGTCGGGCGGCCCTGGTCGCGGGCAGGTCGCTCCCGGGTCTCGGCAGAGCGGGCCGGCTTGCGGCTGGTGTCGCGCTCGTGGCTGGTTCGCGCCAGCGGGTCCGCGGCCGCGTTGCCCGGCGCCAGCAGGGGTGTCATCTCGGTGGCCAATGCCACCAGGGCGCTGGCCAGATCCCGCTCCGAGGTGTTGCAGCGCGCGAGCAGCGCGTCGACCAGTTCGTTGTGCTGCCCGGAGTGCCCGGAGGCCAGCATGGCCTCGACGCGGCCGGCAAAGCGGGCCTCGCGGCTGGCGGTCACCGCCTTCAGATCGGGTACGGGCAGCGGCCGCACCGGCTTGCGGGTGAGGCGCTCGATCTCGTGCAGGATGCGGCGCTTGCGCGGCTCCAGGAACAGGATCGCGCGGCCCTTGCGTCCGGCGCGTCCGGTGCGGCCGATGCGGTGCACGTAGGCCTCCGCGTCGCCCGGGGCGTCGAAGTTGAAGACATGGCTGATGCGCGGCACGTCGATGCCGCGGGCGGCCACGTCGGTGGCGACGATCACGTCGAGCCGGCCGTTGCGCAGGTCCGCGACCACGCGTTCGCGCTCCTTCTGCTCCATGTCGCCGTTCAGGGCCGAGACCGCGTGACCCATCGCGGCAAGCGCGTCGGCGATCTCCAGGGTTGCGGCCTTGGTGCGCGCGAACACGAGCGCCGCGTCACGGTCGGTCTCGACCTCCAGCATGCGGCCGAGGGCCTCCAGCTTGTGGCGCTGGTCGACCAGGCAGTAGACCTGATCGATATCGGTTCCGGCCTCGTTGCCGGCACCGATGCGGATCTCTTCGGGATCGCGCAGGTGGCGGTGGGCGATGCGTCGGATCGGCGCCGGCATGGTGGCCGAGAACAGCGCGGTCTGCCGCGCCTTGGGGGTCTGCTCCAGGATCCACTCGATGTCGTCGATGAAGCCCATGCGCAGCATCTCGTCGGCCTCGTCCAGGACCACGAGCCGCAGCGCATCCAGCTTCAACGTGCCGCGCTTCATGTGATCGACGATCCGACCCGGTGTGCCGACCACGATCTGCGGGCCGGCGTGCAGCCGGCGCAGCTGCACGCCCATGGGCTGGCCGCCGTAGACGGGCAGGATCTCGATGCCGCGCATGGCCTCGGCAAAGCTGGCGAGCGCTGCGGCCACCTGGTTCGCGAGTTCGCGTGTCGGGGCCAGGACCAGCGCCTGCACGGCGCGTTTTTCGGCGTCGATGCGGTCGATCAGGGGCAGGCCGAAGGCGCCGGTCTTGCCGGTGCCGGTCTGGGCCTCGCCGAGCACATCCCGGCCGCCAAGGAGGGCGGGGATGCAGGCGGCCTGAACCGGGGTCGGCTGGGTGAAACCAAGGCGCTCGACGGTCAGCGCCAACGGCTCGGACAGGCCGAGCTCGGAGAATGAGGGGGAGTGCGACATGACAGGGTACTCGGGAGGGCCGAAACGCATTCCGGCGGGGTGGGGCGGGCAACGCCAAACAGCTTAGTATACAGGATCCTGCGGGGGATGTGCCTTCAGGGGTGCGGCAGTACCGTTGTGGCCCGGCCGACTTTCCGCGCGGCCGCTATGGATATAGACTCAAAGTCTCAGGGCATGCCGATGGCGGGCAGCGTCGGCTGGCGTGGCAGGTGCTCGCGTCGGCACCGGGGGGCACGCGCCCGTGGGCACGGCAAGGTGAATGGCGCATCACGGGGGGCGTTCGATGTTCGGTTTCTGGAAAAGAAAGACCGCGGCTGCCGCGACCGGCAGAGAACCCGCGCGTCGCCCGTGGGCGGCGGATGCCACCGGTGCCAGGCGAGTCCAGCAGCCGCCGTTGGACCCTTCGAGCCCCGGTGTCAGCCGGGATGCAGGCGAGGGGTTGCGGGACGTGGATCTGGCGACACTCTACAGCATGGCGCCGATCAAGGTGCTGGAGCCGGACACACTGCTGTTCACTGCAGGGGAGCGCATCCGGGCGATCCATCTTCTGATCAAGGGTGCGGTCGAACTGCAGGACGGCACGGGCGCAACCCTGATGGAGGTCGGTGCCGGTGATTGGATCGGCAATCTGGATTTCGGTGTGTCGGGACCCCATTATTGTTCCGCGGTCGCCCGGGGGCCCGCCTCGGTACTCAGCCTTGATCGCGAAATCTACGATGGCCTCGGTGACGAACTCAGGCTCCGGTTGCTGGCTCAACTGCACACGCAGGAACATGGCAGGATGTTCCGGCTCACGGCGCGGGGCGGAGCGCTCCAGGAGCGGAATCAGGCACTGGTTCAGGCGCTGTTCCGCTCCCGGGCGGCAGCGGACAGCGGGTTTTCGAGAAGCGAGGCGGTGCGGCAGGTCATCCAGAAGGTGCCGCGGCTTCCCGTATCCACCGCAACCCTTCTCGGCAAGCTCTTTGACGAGAAAAGCACGCATGCCGAGGTCGTCGAACTGGTCAAATCCGACCCCTCGCTGACCAGTACGCTGCTGAAGGCGATCAATTCGCCCCTGTACGGGTTACAGCACAAGATCGACAACGTGAACCATGCCGTGACCCTGCTGGGTTTTGACGGGGTTCACCAGTTGGTCTTGTCGGAGAGCCTGCGCAAGAGCCTGCCGGAGACGCCCCGGTTCCTGGAGATCTACCATCGGGCGCTGGACACCTCGCAGCTCGCCTTCGCGAGCGCCCAGGCGACGGGGATCGGCCACCCCGCCGAGCTTTCGACCATCGGACTGCTGCATGAGGTGGGCAGCGTCGTGCTGGAACTGCTGAAGACACAGAATCCCCGGCTCGAGGGGTTGTTGGCCACCATGGACTCGGCCGGGCTGGGCGCCGAACTCCTGCGCGCCTGGAACCTGCCCGAGCGTCTCTGCAAGACCATTGAGTTCCGGCACTATCCGGAGTTTGCGCTCCCGGAGCATGTTCCCACCGACGTGGTGAAGAACGTGGCCCTGCTGCATCTGGCCCATCGCTTCCAGCGTCGGATCCACGCGGGTCCGGGTAGCGAGCACGGACCCTTCGTCGAGGAATACATGGCGGCGCTGGGGCTGGCCGGAATCAGCGAAACGGATCTCTTCGAGCAGCGGGTCAAGCCGAGGCTGCTGGCCCGAGCACAGACCCTGCCGCGGACGCTCGCCGCCGCGCTCGCCTCCTGAGGTCCGCGCCGCGGCGGAACCGGGCCTTCACGCCGGGGAGGCCCGGCGCTCTCCCGGCCCGCCCCTCAAAGGGCGCGGATCCAACGTCCGCAGCGGCGCCGGCGCCGCTCAGTCCGCGTGATAGCGGGTGATCCGCTCCACCTCGTTCCTGGAGCCCAGGATCACCGGCACCCGCTGATGCACGCCCTCGGGCTTCAGGGACAGGATGCGCTCGCGGCCCGTGGTGCAGGCGCCGCCCGCCTGTTCGATGATCAGGCCCATCGGGTTGGCCTCGTACATCAGGCGCAGCTTGCCGCCCTGCCCCTTGGCCTTGAGCTTCTCGTCCACCGGATACAGGAACACGCCGCCGCGGGTCAGGATGCGATGGACCTCGGCGACCATCGAGGCGATCCAGCGCATGTTGAAGTCCTTGCCGCGCGGGCCATCGCTTCCGGCCAGGCACTCGTCCACGTAGCGCTTGATCGGGGCCTCCCAGAACCGTCCGTTGGAGGCATTGATCGCGAATTCGGCGGTGTCCTCGGGGATCTTCACGTCCTCATGGGTCAGCAGGAATTCCCCGAAGTCCTTGTCCAGGGTAAACATCTGCACGCCGCGGTCCCGGGTCGCGAAGACCATCATGGTCGAGGGCCCGTACAGGCAGTAGCCGGCCGCGCACTGTGTGGCGCCAGGCTGCAGGAAGTCCTCGGTGGTGGGGTTGGTCACGCCCTCGGGCGCCTTGATGATGGAGAAGATCGTCCCCACCGAGACGTTCACGTCGATGTTCGAGGAGCCGTCCAGGGGGTCGAACAGCACCAGGTAGTGACCGCGCGGGGCGTCGGCGGGGAGCTGGTAGATCTCGTCCATCTCCTCCGAGGCCAGTCCGGCGACGTGGCCGTTGTGGGCCAGCGCCTCGAGAAAGACCTCGTTGGTGATCACGTCGAGCTTCTTCTGGGTCTCGCCCTGGATGTTCTCGGAGCCGGCCGAGCCCAGCACCCCGATCAGGTCGCCCTTGTTCACCAGGTCGGAGATCTTCTTGCAGGCGACGGCGATGTCGTTCAGCAGGCCGGTGAATTCCCCGGTTGCACCCTGGATCTGGCGCTGGGTCTCGATGATGTAGTTGGTCAGTGTGGTGCCGATGTGCATGGTCTGGTTCCTGAGGAGCGGGTGGGTGACGGGCCAGGCCGGTGCGTTCCCCGCACCATCTTGGTGCGGTTTCGGGCATGCGGGCAGGGTCGCCGGGTGGTCCGCAGCATGCCGCTGAAGCCTGCGGGGTTTGCATGCCGAGGCGCGGGGCCACAAAATCGCGCCCCAATGCCTGCGCCATCCGGCGTGCCGAGCGACCGCGCCCGGGGGTCCGGGAACGCACCGGACCACGGGCCCGGCTGGAAAACCCTTACATATTAGCAAAAGCTGTGCGATCGTCCCCTGGTATCCTTTCTGCATGGGTACCGGTTCAGGACGCCTGCTCACTGATCGGGAGAATTTGGATGCCCAAGAATGCGCTGTATGCCCAGTCGGGGGGGGTCACTGCCGTGATCAACGCCAGCGCCTGGGGCGTGATCGAGGCCGTGCGGGCCCATCCCGCCCATTTCGGTACCTGCTTCGCGGCCCGCGACGGCATCCTCGGCGTGCTTCACGAAGAGATCATCGATCTCGACCAGGAGGATCCCTTCACCCTGGCCGCCCTGCGTCACACGCCCGGGGGCGCCTTCGGCTCCTGCCGGTTCGATCTGGGGGATGCGCATCGGGACCGCAGGCAGTACGAACGCCTGGTCGAGGTCTTCCAGGCCCATGACATCGGCACCTTCTTCTACAACGGTGGCGGCGGTTCCATGGACACCGCGCTGAAGATCGCGCGGATCGGCGACCTGATGGGCTACCCCATCACCGCGGTCGGCGTGCCCAAGACCATCGACAACGATCTGGACTGTACCGACACCAGCCCCGGCTTCGGCTCCGCGGCCAAGTTCATCGCGACCGTGGTGCGCGAGGCCAGCCTGGATGTCGAATCCATGCACACCAGTTCCACCAAGGTCTTCATCCTGGAGGTCATGGGCCGGCACGCGGGCTGGCTGGCGGCGGCTGCCGCGCTGGCCCAGGAATACGACGGACAGCCGCCGATGCTGATCCTGTTCGCCGAGGTCCCCTTCGACGAGGCCGACTTCCTGACCAACCTGCAGCGGACGATCGAACGCCACGGCTACTGCGTGGTGGTGGTCTCCGAGGGGCTGAAGAAGAAGGACGGGTCGCTCTACGCGGTGGCGCAGACCCACGACGTCTATGCCTACACCCAGCTTGGCGGCGCGGTCCCGCGCCTGGCGGAGATGATCAAGAAGGAGACCGGGCACAAGCTGCACTGGTCGGTGGTGGACTACATCCAGCGCGCCGCGCGCCACCTGGCCTCGAAGGTGGACGTGGAGCAGGCCTACGCGGTGGGCAAGGCCGCGGTCGAGGGCGTGGTTGCCGGGCATCACAGCTTCATGCCGGTGATCCGGCGCGAGTCCAGCGTGCCCTACCGCTGGGTCATCGACCGGGTGCCGCTCGAGCGCGTGGCCAACGTCGAGCGCGGCATGCCGCTGGAGTTCATCTCGAACGACGGCTACGGGATCACCCAGGCCTGCCGCGACTACCTGCGGCCGCTGATCGAGGGCGAGGACTATCCGCCGTTCCTGCACGGCCTGCCGTGTTATCCCCGCATCCGTGGAGTGCTTCGTCCCAAACGTTGCCGGGAGTTCCGGGTCAACGACGCCTAGTGGGCCTATTTCAAACTTGCCCGCCTTGCTCCGGCCCTTCTGGCTGTGCTCCATAGTCACCGAACCTTCCGCATGGCCCACTAGCCATCCTCCGACACCGTTGGGAGGGATGGCTGTGGGGCCTTCCGGGAGACGTGTAGTATGGGCTCTCCGGGCGGGGCGTTCAGGGGCCGTCTCTGCACCCCGTGACGGATGACCCACAAGCCCACACTTCAGGAGGCGGTACATGCGGATCAAGCGACACTCTACCCGCACCTTCACCCTTCTTTGCACCTTGCTGCTGGCCTTGCTTCCGGCGTCGCCGGTGATGGCCGGGATGCTCGACACGAACAGCCTGATCGCGGCAGCGGGGGTCGATGCCGAGCGTGCAGCGCTGGTCCAGCGTCTGGAAGCGGCGGAAATCCAGTCCGCACTCGTCCGCATGGGCGTGGATCCGGCCGACGCCCAGGTGCGCGTGGATCGGCTCACCGATGGCCAGGTGACCGAACTGAACGCCCGTCTTGACCAGCTGCCGGCGGGTGCCGGTGCCCTGGAGGCCGTGCTGATCGTCTTCCTGGTCTTCGTGATCACGGATGCACTCGGGATTACCGACATCTTCGCCTTCGTGACGCCCAGCCGCTGATCCCGGGCTGCGGCAGGTGTTCCCCGCCCATCCGCAGCGACCGGATCTGTCGCGGCGTGCCTGGTGGTGTCTCGCGCTGCTCGCGGCACTGCTCTTCTCCGGATGCGCCACGGCGCCGCAGAGCGCGCGCATCGCTGCGGCCGTGCCGGCGGGTCTTCCCGGTCAGGTCGAACTGACCGACACCGCCTTCTTTCCTCAGGAGGACTACCAGTGCGGGCCGGCGGCGCTGGCCACGCTGCTGGTCGGGCAGGGCATCGAGGTTACGCCGGAGGCACTGGTCCGGGAGGTCTATGTGCCAGAGCGGCAGGGCAGCCTGCAGGCGGAGATGCGCGCCGCGGCGCGCGCCCGTGGGCTGGTCGCCTATCGTCTGCGGCCCGAACTGGCCGATATCCTGACCGAGGTCGCTGCCGGGAACCCGGTCCTGGTGTTTCAGAACCTGGGACTGGGACTGGCCCCGCGCTGGCACTACGCGGTGGTGATCGGCTACGACCTCGACGCCGGGCGCATGGTGCTGCGCAGCGGCACCCACGAGCGGCACGTGAATGCCCTGCCGTTGTTCGAGCGGACCTGGGCCCGGGGTGGGCATTGGGCCTTCGTCGCCCTGCCCCCCGACCGGCTGCCGGCCACGGCCGGGCCGCTGTCCTGGCTGCGGGCGGTGAATGAGCTCGAGCAGACAGGCATGCTCACCGCCGCAGTGAGCGGCTATCGGACCGCCATCGAGCGCTGGCCCGACCAGCACATCGGTTATCTCGGCCTGGCCAATGCCCACTTCGCGGCAGGCGAGTACATGCCTGCCGAGGGCGCGCTGCGCACGCTGCTGCAGGCGCAGCCGCACAGACATGAGGCCTGGAACAACCTGGCCCATGTGCTGGCCGCACGTGAGTGCGGGCGCCAGGCCCGCAGTGCCGCGGCCTGCGCCGTCGCCCTGCTGCCCGAGGCTGCGGCGTACCAACGAACGGCTGGCATCGTGGCTGCCGTGGATTCCGGCGGCGAGGCGTGCCGCCCAACGCCCCCCTGCCCGGCCTTCGGGCAGCGCACCGACTCCGTCGGCATGGCGACCACAGCAGGGCGCTGACGCTCCGCGCGCCGGTCAGCCGCCCGTGCGCCGCTGCAGGACGCTGCGCGCATGTCGCAGCACCATCCCGAGATTGGCCTTTTCCACCGGCGTGACGCGTGGATCCTGTTCCACGGCCGCGGCCAGATGCCGCTCCAGCTCCCGTAACTCCTCGAGTCCGATCGCGTCCAGGGTGAAGCCGGCGCCGTACCGGGTCTCTAGGGCATCCCAATAATCGGCCAGCGGCGGGCGATAGTCTTCGTGCATTGCATTCCTCCATCACATCCGGTGGGCAGCCTGCGTCCCGCCCATGCGCTGGCCGGCCTCAGGCCGATCCTGGCAGCAGGGTATGCCGCGCCAGGACCGCCTTCGGTCGCCCGAACCGGAACTGCCGGCACAGGGGTTTTCGGTTAAGCTACGGCGGAACCCATCGTACGCCGCCCATGAGCATCACCGCGATCTACCCCGGAACCTTCGATCCGATCACCCACGGACACTCCGACATCGTGCGCCGGGCCTCGCGGCTGTTCGACCATATCATCGTCGCGGTCGCCGAGAGTCCACGCAAGGAGCCGTCCTTTCCCTTGCGCGAACGGGTGGGCCTGGCGCGGTCGGCGCTGGGCGGGTTGGCCAATGTCGAGGTCTGTGGCTTCGATATGCTGCTGGCGCGGTTCGCGCGCGAGCGCGGGGCCACCGTGATCCTTCGCGGCCTGCGCGCCGTCTCCGATTTCGAGCACGAATTCCAGCTCGCGGCAATGAACCGGCAACTGGCCCCCGAGGTGGAGACGATGTTCCTGACGCCGGCGGAGGAATACAGCTTTGTGTCCTCCAGTCTGGTGCGGGAAATCGCCCGTCTGGGCGGGGACGTCTCAAACTTCGTCAGTCCGGCCGTTGTACATGCCTTGTCCGAGCGCTACGCCGAACCCTGAGCCCGCGCGAATCGGATCGTCGTCGAACACACACCTGAGGTGCATCCATGGCCCTGATGATTACTGACGAATGCATCAACTGTGACGTCTGCGAGCCCGAGTGCCCGAACAGCGCCATCTCCCCGGGCGACGAGATCTACGTCATCGACCCGAAGCTGTGCACCGAGTGCGTCGGGCACTACGACGAGCCGCAATGCCAGCAGGTCTGCCCCGTGGACTGCATTCCCCTGGATCCTGATCATCACGAGACACCCGAGGAGCTGCAGGCCAAGTACGAGCAGCTCACGGCGAATTGACCTCCTGATGCCATTGCCATTCATGCGCCTGCGTGCGCGCTCGGTCCGCGGGGTTCTCTGCGCCCTGTGGCTGCTGGCGCTCTGCGCCACGGCGCAGGCCGGCCCCGGCCAGCAGGCGGTGGCCAGTGCCCATCCGCTGGCCACCGCCGCGGGCGAGGCGATCTTCGCTGCCGGCGGCAATGCCTTCGACGTCGCGGTTGCGGTCACCGCGGCACTGGGCGTCACCGAGCCCCAGGGGTCGGGGCTGGGAGGCGGTGGATTCTTCCTGCTGCATGAGGCGGAACCCGGCCGTTCGGTGATGCTCGATGCCCGCGAGACCGCCCCCGGCGCCGCGCACCGCGATCTGTACCTGGATGCGGACGGCGAAGTCATCCCCGGGCTTTCGCTCGACGGTGCACTCGCGGCGGCCATCCCCGGGATGCCCGCCGCGCTGGTGCATCTCGCCGGTCGGTACGGTCGGCTCACCCTGGACGCCAATCTGGCGCCGGCCATCCGGCTCGCGGAAGCGGGCTTTCCGGCGAATGCCGGCTTCCAGCAAATGGCGCGCTTCCGCCTGGAGGCCCTGCGCACCGGCGCCGATGCCGCCGACATCTTCCTGCGCGATGGCGAGGTGCCCGAGGCGGGAGAACTGATCCGGCAACCGGATCTCGCGGCGACCCTGCGGCGACTGGCGGAGCAGGGCATCGACGGCTTCTATGCAGGCGAGACCGCCGAACGCCTGGTGGCTGGCGTGCAGGCCGCTGGAGGCATCTGGACCCTGGAGGACCTCGCCGGGTACAAACTGGTCGAACGCAGCCCGCTGGTCCTCGAGCACGATGGCGCGCGGATCGTCACCGCCCCGCCGCCCTCCTCGGGCGGCATCGCCATCGGCCAGATCCTGAATATTCTGGCAGTACAGGACAACGACCTCGGCGATGATGAGATCCTGCGTGTGCATTTGCTGGTCGAAGCCATGCGCCGGGCCTATCGCGACCGTGCCCTTTACCTCGGTGACCCGGATCACGTGAACATCCCGGTGACACGCCTGCTCTCTCGCGAGCATGCGGCCGAATTGCGGCAGGGTATCGATCTCGATCGGGCGACCCCCAGCGCCGAACTGTCCCTGATGCCGGAGTCTTCAGCCGGGAAGCCGCCCCGCGTCGAAAGCCCCCAGACCAGCCATTTCTCGGTGCTGGATGCCGAGGGCAACCGGGTTGCGGCCACCATTACCCTGAACTATCCCTTCGGATCGGGCTTCGTTCCCCCCGGTACCGGTGTCTTGCTGAACAACGAGATGGATGATTTTGCGGCCCGCCCCGGCGTGCCGAACGCCTATGGCCTGATCGGCTTCGAGGCAAACGCCATCGGCCCGTACCGGCGCCCGTTGTCCAGTATGAGCCCGACCTTCGTCGAGACCCCGGAACGGATCACGGTGCTGGGTACGCCTGGCGGGAGTCGCATCATCACCACGGTGCTGCACGGGATTCTGGCAACCCTGGAGGGGGCCGACGCCGAGGAAATCGTGCGGGAAGGCCGTTTCCATCACCAGTACCTGCCCGATCACATCGAGTTCGAGAGCGGGGCCTTGGATACCGATGTGCTGCTGGGGCTGGCCCGCCGCGGCCACACCCTCTCGCCCCAGGTGCGTCCCTTCGGCAATATGCAGGTGGTGCTGTGGGAGCGGCGGCAAGACCGTGTCGAGGCCGCCTCCGATCCGCGCGGCAACGGTTCCGCTGTGGTGCTGCCGGCCCAGTAGCGCTTTGCTCACCGCCGTTGGATTTTTCACCACGAAGACCACGGAGACACGAAGGGTTTTCGGGGGGAAGGCAGGGGCGAGGTCGGTCGGTCGCAGGTCCGGGGGGTGCCGAAGCCGCGTGATTTTCACCGGGGAGAACGGGGAGAGCGGGAAGGGTTTTAGGCGGGAATGCAGGGGCGAGGTATCGCTGCTCGGTTGGTCGCGTGGCTGCTGGATTTTTCACCGCGAAGACCGCGAAGACCACGAAGGGTTTTTGGGGGAAAAGCGGGGCGGGGTTGGTTGCTGGTGCTGCGGGATTTTGCACCGGGAAGATCGGGGAGACCGGGAAGGGTTTTAGGTGGGGGAAGTGGGGCGAGGTACCGCCGCTTGGTCGGTTGGAGGGCAGGTGGATTTTTCACCACGAAGACCGCGAAGACCGCGAAGGGTT
>JAWLFM010000318.1:0-2803 GCA_041685565.1 Thioalkalivibrio sp. | reverse complement strand
GGCGACTTCGCGGGGTTCGAGGATCCGGCGAAGGCGATGCTGCTGATCCAGGCGGTGGCCAAGCCCGAAGTGCGCAGACTCTTTATTCCCGAGGAAGCCACGTCTGCGGACCCTTTCGCCGAAGGCTTCGACGCCGAAGATCTCGAGTGGCTCGAGCACCTCCCGACCGATTTCCGGGTCGTCCCATACACGACGAGACACCCTTGGAGATGAGACTGGAAAAGGAGGTATCCACGATGGAATCGTACGATTTCAAGCATGAACTGGCCGGGATCTATGCCGACAAGGATGCTGCACAGAAGGCCTATGAAGCCCTCATCGAGCCGGGTTTCGACGCGTCGGAAGTCCGGTAATCGGGTGGCGCGTCGACCGGGATCGCGCAGGCAAGCCGTTCGAAGTCCCGAGCGAGCCTCCCGGCGCGGGTGATCAGCCGGTCGCGCTGGCCTTCGGAGGACATCTGGTACAGGTCGGCAAGCAAGAGCCAGGTGGCCTTGCGCTGGCGTTCGAGCCGTTCGACATGGTCGGGGGACCAGCTCTGCTCGGGATGCACCATCAGCCGCTCCAGCGCGGGCTGCAGTGATTCCGGCCGACGGTCGGACGCGTCCAGGGCGTGCCGGAGTTGTGCCTGCCAGCGTCCCCGGTTTTCCAGCCACTCGTGCCCGAACAGGCCGAGATCCTCGCTCCAGGCCTGGATGCGTGCGCGCTGATCCGCATTCATGCGCCCGAACCATCGGCGCAGTCTCCGTTCGAGGCGCTCGGCCCGCTCCTGAAAGAGCACGTGATCCTCTCGGTTCACGAACGCCTTCATCTGTTCCCGGGTGCGGGCATCCAGATTCCTGAACAGCTCATCGATCTGCGCGTCGCTCGCCTCCCCGAGGACGGCCGCCAAGTCGTGCGACAGTGGACGCATGAGTTCGGTCCAGAAGACGCCGGCATCATCGGCGCGCTCGGTCAACCACTGCGCACTGACGGCCTGGTTCCGGAGATCGTGTTCCACGGCGCGAAGCCACTCTGCATAGCGCGGCAGCTGGGTCCGGCAGTGCCAGTCGAGGCGATCCTCGACCAGGACTTCGAGCTCGAGACGTTGCGAGCTGTCGAGCGTGACGTAGTGCTGCAGCTGCCAGGGGATCAACCAGTCCAGCTGATGGTAGAGCATCCGCACCCCGCAGCCTGAGAGGCTTGCGGCCGTGAAGAGCAGCAGGAGCGCGCGCCAGAGCATCATCCCCGTTGCGAGTCACGCAGCGAGAGAAAGTTCGGGAAGGAACGGCGTCACGAGCAAACGGGTTCGCAACCGTCTGTCACTGCTTGCTGGGCCTCCAGTGCTTCTGCATCTCGATGAAGGTGAGGGATGCGGACCAGGTGATCAGCACGAAGCCGGTGAGGGATTCCAGTCCATAGAGGAAGCTGATCGGGCCGTCGGGTACCAGATCGCCGTAGCCCAGCGTCGTGTAGGTGACAAGGGAAAGGTAGAGGAAGTCGAAAAAGGTCACGCCGGCCTGATTGGCGGTGCCGACCCAATGCAGGTTTCCGGACCCGGGCAGCGCAATCATGGCCCAGGCGCTCAGGGCGAAAAAACAGATCTCCACAAGATGGGCAGTCAACAGCCCGAAGATCAGCAGCAGGATGCGCGGACGCTGCGCCATGTGCGAGCGGCGGTCCGTGATCCGGGTCAGCATGGCGGAAGCCTCATAGTGGATCATGACCGCCAAGACGACCACGGCGATGGAAGCGCCGACGATGAACAGGTCAATGCCATACATTCGGTTGAGTCTGCCATGCCCGAAACCTTGGCTTGAATCTTCTCACGAACCATGAGGTGCAGTCAGTGGGGCCGCCGCAGGCCTCTTTGCGGGTTGTTTCGGGGCAGGATGAGCGCTATCCGGCACAAGCGGCGCGAGAATCCACTAGAATCGGGCGCCTCTATTCCGATGCAAACCCGCCCAGGTTATCCGATGACGCGCACCCCACCAGACCAGGACTGCTATTTCTGCCGCGTTGCCGCCGGCTTGGCCGACCCGTTCATTTTCGAGAACCGCTCATTCGTGGGCCTCTTCGACACCAATCCGGTCAATCCGGGGCATGCGCTGATCATTCCCCGGCGGCACGTCGTCTCCCTGTTCGAACTCAACGAAACCGAGCACGCGGACTACTTCGACGCCCTTCACGGGGTCCGGCAGGTCATCGAAACGACCGACATGGACGACCTGTACCGGAACATGCTGAACCGCGACTATCTGCGGGAGCGGCCGAAGGGCCACATCGAAACCGTGCTGAAGCTCCCCTTCCTGGGTAACCGGCCCGATGCCTACACCATCGGCAACAACGACGGCCGGGCAGCGGGGAGGAGCATCGACCACCTGCACATCATCCTGCTCCCGCGCTACATCGGAGACGTGGAAGACCCAAGGGGTGGTATCCGGAACATCATCCCGGATCGAGCGAAATACCACTCGTCGGCGCCCGGGCCGCGTGTCGCTAAGGCACCCGCGCCGGAGCACACCCTATGAGACAGCCGCCTTGTTGGCCGGCGCCGCCCGGCCTCTGATCCGGTTCAGTCGGGATTGAAGCTTTCCGGTGGGCGCTGGAAGAAATACGAGATCAGCGTGGTTGCCGAGGTCGTCGCCCAGAGGAACAGGAAGGTCACGGAGTAGTAGCCCAGCGTCGTCAGCGCGGGTCCGCCGCTCAGCGCGAGTTGGGCAGGGTTCAGGAACAGAAACACGATGACGGTGGCGATCGCCGACATGATGAACGACGGCCAGAGTACCGAAACCCATTTTCTCATTGCTCGCCCCTTGCGTCGCGG
>JAWLFM010000317.1:0-2807 GCA_041685565.1 Thioalkalivibrio sp. | reverse complement strand
GATCGCTTCGCCAGAAGCACCGGTGCTGCGTTGGGAAAGTTTGAAATAGGTCCACTATTCCTGCACTTGCCCGCCTTGCTCCGGCGCTTCTGGCTATGCTCCATAGTCACCGAACTTCCCGCATGGCCCACTAGGGCACCACGTGAACCGCTGGATTCCATGATGTGGATCATATTTTGCCACCATCCTGCTTTGTAGACTCACCGTCGTTTCTGGCGGAGAAGTTTGCGGCCCGGTAGCTTGGGATCCGCGTCGGGACGGAGCGGTGCGCAGCGTTTTGTGGCCGGGTCTCGCCTCTGTCAGGCTCGCACGCCAGGCATCTGGCAAGCCGTTTGACCGATCTGGAGTATAACATTGAAGATTTTCCGTTCCGGACGTTTCAAGGATTGCTCTGTGTGTGTGCTCACCCTTGCCGTGGTGGCGGGTGCACCGATCATGACTTCCGTAGGCATGCTGCTGTTCTTCTGACGGGTTCCCCCCGGACCTCCTGACCTGAGACCCGCGCCCCCGACGGATGCGGCGCCGGCTCCTGTGTGGCCCACCCCAACGGTTCACCCGTCTCTGGCGGGTGAGGGTGAAGGGAGGTTCGCAGCAGATTGCCTTGCCAGCCACACCGGTGCTCCAGCCACAGGAGAAGTCCGCCGCCATCGGCTATAAATGGGGACTGTTCCCGTTTGCAGTCATGAGTGGCTCATGTACACGCGCCTGTTCCTGCTGTTCGCCCTGCTGTTTCTGACGACGCCTGGCTGTGCCGATCAGGGGGACGCACCGTCATACGGTGACGGTGTCGAGACCGGCGATCTCGACGCCCTCCTGGAGCGTGGTAGCTTGCGGGTCATCGTGCCGGGCACCGCACTCGGTGAGCCGTCGCTGCCGCGACAGGGTTCGCCCGTGGCGCAGCAACGGGAACTGGCCGAGGCCTTCGCCGCCTCGCTCGGTCTGCGACTGGAACTGGTGCCGGTGTTCCGGCTGGGCGAGATGCTGCCGCTGCTCGAGCAGGGCCGGGCCGACATCATCGCCGCCAACCTCACGGTCACCGAGGGCCGCCTGGAGCGGGTCGATTTCTCCTTGCCCATCGATCACGTCCATGAGGTCGTGCTGGTCGCCGAGGCGAACGAGGAGATATCTTCCATCGAGGACCTGTCCGGCCGCAGCGTCATGGTCGATCGGGCGGCATCATTCTGGGAGACGCTGAGCGCCCTGCGCGAGGATGTTCCGGACCTGCATCTCCTTCCCGGCCTCGATCACTTTGACGACGAATCCACGCTGGACATGGTCGTAGAGGGCCAGATCGACGCCACGGTTCGCGACAGCAACATCGCCGAGATGTACCTGAGCTACCGCGACGACCTTCGCCTTGCCTTTCCCCTCGGGGAGCGGCGGTCCATCGCCTGGGCCGTGCGTCCGGAAACACCGCAACTGCTGGCTGCCCTGAACCGGTTCCTGACCACGGAACAGCTGACCCGGCCTCGAGAGGCCCGCTACGTGGGCGATCTCCCCGAACTCGAGGAACGGCGCAGACTGCGCATCATGTTGCCCAACTCCGCGGCCTCCTACTATCTTTGGCGCGGCGAACTGGTCGGTTTCGAATACGAGCTCGCGCGGCGCTTCGCGGAACAGCATCGCATGCGCCTGGAGGTGGTGGTGCCCCCGCATCCCGCCGTGGTCTACGACTGGCTGGACGAGGGACGGGCGGACATCGCCGGCGGCTTCCTGGAGCCGGATGCCGGCAATGGGGGTGGGCCGGTCCAGTTCACGAATCCCTGGCATCATGCACAGCCCTACCTGGTCAGCCGCGCCGAGGCGGGCGACCTTGCGGGTTGGGATGCGGTGGCGGGCGGGGCGGTCGCCGCGGTCCGCGACAGCGTCCTGTGGTCCGAACTCGAGACGCTGGCAGATGAGCAAGGCTTCGATCTGGTGCCTCTGCCCGGAGTTGCCGGGGATCTCGAGGAGGTCGTCAACAGCCTGGTTGCGGGCGAGTTCGATTATGCGGTCGTCGAGGGACACCTGCTCGGTGTGGAGCTGGCCCGGCGCGATGACATCCGGAAGCAGTTCGAGGTGGGTTCCCCGGTCCCGCATGCCTGGGCCGTGCGCGCGGACAATGCCGCCCTGCTGGAGGCCCTGAACGAATTCTTCCGCCAAGAGCACCGCAGCACCTTCTACAACATTCTGTATCGGCGGTATTTCGAGGATGAGCGCCGTATCCGCAGCCATATGGACGGCCGGATACGGGGAGCTGCGCATCTTTCTCCCTGGGACGATCTGGTGCGCCGGTACGCCGAGCCACGGGGTTTCGACTGGCGACTGATCGTCGCGCAGATGTACCAGGAGAGCCGCTTCGACCCGGAGGCCCGTTCCTCCATGGGTGCAACCGGGCTGATGCAGCTGATGCCGCGTACCGCCCAGCAGGTGGGCGTGCAGAATCTCGAGGATCCGGCCGATAACATCCGAGCCGGAATCCTGTACCTGGACTGGGTTCGCCAGCGCTTGCCCGAGGATCTGTCGGTCGCCGACCGGGTCTGGTTCACGCTCGCCGCCTACAATGCAGGCGTGGGACACGTAATGGATGCACGCCGCCTTGCGGCGCAAAAAGGCTGGGACCCGGACCGCTGGTTCGACAACGTCGAAAATGCCATGCTGCTGTTGTCGCAGCGGCAGTATTTCTCACAGGCCCGACACGGCTACGTGCGGGGCAGCGAGCCGGTCGCGTATATCAACAACATCAGCGCGCGGTTCAAGGCCTATGTGCAATTGACCGAGGACCAGGCCACCCTCAGCGGTGACGACTGAGCGCCGCGAATATGCTA
>JAWLFM010000316.1:0-2817 GCA_041685565.1 Thioalkalivibrio sp. | reverse complement strand
CACGCGTTCGCCGGTCGCGACGACGGCAAGGCTGCGGGTGGTCGGGACCCCGAGCCCCTGCATCGCCTCGCTGATCAAGTATTCGCGCAGCATCGGTCCGAGTGCCGCTCGGCCATCACCCCGACGGGAGTACGGTGTAGGTCCCGAACCCTTGAACTGGATGTCCACGCGCCTTCCATCCGGCGTGACGTGTTCGCCCAGAAGGTGAGCCCGGCCGTCGCCCAGCACGTTGAATTGCCCGAACTGGTGACCCGCATAGGCCTGAGCGATGGGTTCGCTTCCGATCGCGGGCTCATTGCCTCCCAGCACCAGAGCGGCCTCGGCACGCTCCAGGGCTTGTGCATCCAGGCCCAGTTCCTCAGCCAGACTCCGGTTCAACAGCACCAGCCGCGGAGCGCGGACCGGAACGGGTCCCACCCGGGCGAAAAAGGCCTCGGGCAATCGTGCGTAGCTGTTGTCGAAGTTCCAGCGCATGCGCGGACTATTTCACAAACACGGCCTGGCTTTCCTTTGTCGGCGCTTTCACCGGGGATTTCGCAGACCATGTCCCGGTCTCCGCTTGTCCCGGCCGATCGGTCCCGTCTCCGCTTGACGCGTACTCAGGTGACCAGTATGGGATAGAACGGGTCGATGTCCTCCAGGGGCCGATTGGCTCCTGGGGGCGACAGCCGCGCATAACGACTCAAACGACCCGCCTGCAGGGGACCCGCTCGACGTGCCAATTCGCCGAGACGTGCTCCCTGCCGAACCAGGAATACAAGATAGGTATGTTGCAGCGCTTCGGGGGAGATTCCAGCCGCATCCGTGAGCCCCGCATCCGCGGCGGCGATCTGCAGCCCCGCCCGCATCTCCTCGTCCGTCCAGGCCCATTCCGCGTCCGTCGCCACCGCAGCCAGTCGGCGCACGCCCCCGGGCAGGGTTAGGCTACGTGCCCCCGGGCCCCCAATGTCCAGTGTGTCGCTGTCGGGATCCACCCTCCCCGCCAACAATGGAATTTCTTCGGGGGTCACGCCGCTCAGCAACAGACCCGCCTGCAGGGCGGTCACCGGAGAGGCGGTCTCGAGCAGGGCGGCGACTTCGGCCGGTTCCAGCTCGCGCGGCCAGGCCGAGGGAAACCGCGCCGCTGCGGCGCCCCCAACCAGGATGGCATCTGAACCATGCCTGGGCAGCAGCGGGGCCTCGGGTGCCGCTCCGCCGAAGACCCGGACCCCCGTTACGGCCGGCTCGCGGCGCATGCGACCGGTGAGGTAATCCACCAGCCAGGCCAGAAACAACGCCACCAGCACCGACAGCCCCAGTGCGATGCCGGCGTCGCGCGTATAGAGCGGGCGCACAGGCTCCAGGGGCAAGGGTGCGCGGTCGACCACCTCCAGGGGCGGGAACTGTTCCCGGTTGCTCATTTCGATGCGGGCGAGCCGCTCCTGGTTGTCATTGAAGACCACCTCCAGGCGCTCCAACTCCTCTTCCAGCACCTGATGCTCGGCGAATCGGGCAGTAAACTCGGCGACCCGAGACCGGTGGGCGGCCAGCTCCGCTTCAAGGGATCTCACCGTCTCCTCAGCGACCAATACCGCCTGCTCGGCATCCGTGGATGCCTGCGTTTGGCCTACGGAAGTCAGACGCCGGATTTGTGCCTCCACCGCTGCCAGCTCTTCGGGCAGGTCCCTCAGATTGGGGTCGAGTTCCATGTACCTGCGGGTGTAGCGCTCCTCGAGCCTGCTCAAGCGTTCGCGCAAGGCCTGTGCCTCCGACTGCAGGCCGGCAAGCCTGGATTTCTCCTCGTCAGGGACGACCACCCTGCCCTGAGCCAACGACGTTTGCACCGCGCTGAGCCGGGCACGGGCCTCGGTCGCCTCCTCTCTTGCCTTGTTCAACGAGGCGTTCAGGCCCCGGAGACGGGACAGGGTCTCGTTCTCTTCCCGCTCCATGCTCACGATGTCGTGGCGCTCGCGAAAGGCCTCGAGTTCTGTGCGCTTGTCGGCTATACGGCGGCCCAGCTGCGCTTGCTCCGCAACGAGTTCCGCAGTGGTCCGGCTGGCGATGTCAGCGATGCGAGCGGCACGCAGCGCCACATAGGCCTCGGCCCAGTGATCGACCGCTTTCTGAAGTAGCTCGGGCTCCCCCCCCTCCGCGCGAAGCTCGACCAGGTTGGTGTCGGGCACCGGCAACACCGCGAGCATCGCCCGCAGCCCACCCGCGCCGGTATAACGCCCAGGATCATGACCTTCGCGTCGAAGGGCCGCCGCCAGACGCTCGAGTACATCATCCCCGAGGAGCAGGCGCCGCTGGATCGCCACGTGTTCGATATCGGCGTCGGCACTGGGCTGGTCCACGCCCTTGGGCTTGACGGTCAACACCGTGGCCGAAGTCTGGTATACGGGCGGGCGCAGATAGGTGAATGCCAGACCCAATGCAGCACAAACCAGAAAGGTCACCAGAAACACGCCCAGTCGCACGGGGCGCCGAGGTGACTCGCCCCCGCCAGGCGATCCCTGCAGGAGTTCAATGGACGGCGGCTGGGCTGCGCTCATGGCGACGGTCCTTAGAGGAAGCTTGCGGATACCATGGGAGTATAGGGGTTTGCTAACGACTCTCATGCAAAGCCTTTGACAAGGGCCGGCAAGAGCACCTGACGGCCGGTAGTGGCGGTGGCCTGCCCCGAATGGCTACCCAAGCATCCGGAAACAAAGGCCGCAAAGCATCAGGCTGGAGACCCTCGCTACATTCTGGGCGGCTGTCCCGGGACTGATTGCAGCAAGAACCTGTACCACCCAGAACACGCGCCTGCCATGGCCACGCATCCTGGGTTGAAGGCGT
>JAWLFM010000315.1:0-2822 GCA_041685565.1 Thioalkalivibrio sp. | reverse complement strand
CACTTCATAGCGCTCTATCGCGTCGTTACCGCTGACGGGAAAAATTGGCTGAAACATCAGGAACAGCTTGTTGCCGAGGATCGCATCGCGGATGCGGCCGCCCCAGTGCCTGCGCCCGGCGTCATCCAGAGGCGGCGTGCGCATTGCCATGCTCTCGGGCTCGGGCTCGGGCTCGGGCTCGGGCTCGGGCTCGCCCATGATGCCGTTTTCTGCAACCGGGTCGGCCTTAGCCGTCGATCGGGACCGTATCGCCGCCTCGCACAAGGCGGCCCGGACATCACCGTCCGATCCTACCGGGGTCACACCGAGTCTGAAGCCGACATCGCTTGGTTGCGAGTCCTCGCGCGAGACCTTCGTGAGCGCCTGCCTCAGGGAATGTTCGAGCGCTTCCAGTTGCTCGGGCTCATCTCGGTAAATGAGGGCTGCGTAGGCTGCATCGTCGTATCGGGCTGCCACGTCTTCTGGCTGCAGATGCAGGCGCAGCGCCGATTCGATGCGCGCAGAAAGTGCCTCGAGGATGCCTAGGTCATGTGAGCGGATGAGGTGGCCATAGCCATCGATTTCCAGAAACAGCAACGCCCGGAAGCCCTGAGTTCCCGCGCCGCTACCGGCGTTCTCGAGCATCTCCCCAAACCGCGAGCGCTCAAGAAAGGCGCTGGGGTTCCGAATCCGGCCCGTGCCCTGGGAAGTCATGCTGCGGTACTGCGAACCCCTGAGGCACAGTCGCTCCAACAGGTCGGACTCGGAGAAGGGATGCACCAGGTAATCGAGCTCGAATTGTCGCAATCGGTGCCGGTTCTTGATCACATCGGGCCCCTCGCAGAGCAGCACGATGGGCACCGTCTGCAGGGCGTCCTCCTGACGCAAGAGGTGCGCAAGCTCAAGGCCATCCATCGCGGGCAACGAGGAATCGACCAGCACTACCTCGGGTGCAAACCGGAGCGCGACGGGCAGTGTCTGCATGGGATCGTCAACGCCTTCGACGACGAAACCGGAATCGCGCAGAGCCGTCGTGCGGGCCGTGCGCACCTTCCGGTCAGCGATTACCAGCAGAAGCCGGTGCGGCGGCCGGTCTTCCGTGGCAATCAGTCTTCGCAGTCGCGACGCCAGTGAAGCCATCGGCACGGGCTCCTGGATACAGCCATCCGCGCCCGCACGGAGGGTGTTCAGGCACGTCTCCCAGCCGTCCCGCAAGACCCATAGAACAGGTACCGAGACGGGTATCTTCTGACGCAGGACCTTGATGACGTCACGCACGGCGTTGGCCGCATCGCCCGGCGGAGGCTTCACGATGACCGCATGCGGGGATTGGCTGGACAGCGCGCGCACGGCGGACTCGTGATCCTCGAAGCTGCGCATGTCGAACCCGTATTGGGCCAGATCTTCAGCGAGTGTCGATGTGCCCGCTGCGGTGGCAGCGACGATGAAAATGACCGGCTTCGCGGTGTTCGCCGTCGGCGTTACTTCGGCACCATGGGAATGCGCGGCAGCCTTGGCTTGTGCCTGGGCGCGTTTTCGCAGCTCCGCAGGCACTTCCTCGATCCCTGCCTGGCGCAACGTCATCATCAGGGTTGTGATGGTCTCCATCTCCATGCGCGAGAGTGGCTGCTGCGTACGGATATGAAATTGCAGGTGGTCGTCCAGACGTCGCACGCGGTGGAAAAGACGGTCTATTCGCTTGTCCCTGAGTTGGTCCACGAGCCTTTCCGTACGCGCTCGCAGATCCTTGATTTCCGGCAGCAGACAGGACCGTTTTCGGACGATGTGCCAATGCTCGACCAGATCCTCGAACTCCTGTGGCAGCTGCCGAAGGAATTCGGTCTGTATCGAGCCAATTATTTTAAGCGCGGCGCTCTCTTGGTCCATGCAATCTCGAATGCTGTTGTAAACACCATGGCATGGGTGAAGCGGAAGCCCTTCCAGCCTTCACCTTGAGCACAACTGCCGCGAGAGCATATCTGGCGGCGCCCATCAGGGACGGCAACCCACAAGAATCGTCCGACGACCCTGGGCGCAAGGTCTTCTTAACGAAGTGGCTGTCCCGGAGTGGTTCGCCAAAACCCCTGCCGGGTCGTCAAATACCTGTGAACAAAAGGTCGATGGCCGCGATGATTTCGGTGCGCCGACCGGCCAACGAAGCCACCGTCTCGCCCAGCATCGCTGTCGAGACACCGGCGAGCTCCGCGGTGGAGAGCACCAATGGTTCGCCTTGGACTTCCACCACCGGATTCAGCACCTGCACCGGCCGGCCAAAATCGGCCTGCTGCACCAGGGGAGCGACCACCGTGGTGCGCAAATCGCGGAGGAGATCATTCTGAAGCACAAGGAGATACGGCGCCCACGCAGCGGTTTCCGGATTCGGATTGCGCAGGACGTCGAATTGGCGCATCAAAAGCGCCGTACGCTGTCTGCATAGCTGCCGCGCGTATCGATACGGGAGTTGTAATCCTCGATAGCCTCGGCGTTCTCCGCCAGCCACGCCTTGCGCTGCGCCTCGCGCACGGCATCTGACAGACGTTCCTCCAGCAGTCCGGACAGGCTGAGTCCGAACCCGCGCGCCTCGGCCAGCAGTTCGGCGTCGATGCTCAGGTTCACGGCCCGTTTGGACGCGCGGGAGACCCTCGTGGAGTTCGGCATGATGAATCCGTCACGCATGATTAATGCGCATAGTTTAGGCGCATGATGGACGCAGATACAAACCGAGCCATACGCGTCATGGGCTTACGGCAGCGGGATGGACTCACCTCGCGCCCAGTGGCATCACGCGCTCCAGACTACCGCCACCTCCATTCGAGAGGTGGGTGCCCCGGAGGGTGCTGGCA
>JAWLFM010000314.1:0-2825 GCA_041685565.1 Thioalkalivibrio sp. | reverse complement strand
CTGCCGCGGATGGGCGAGAACATGGTCACCGGCCAGGGATCCTGGCAGTGGGGCATCACCCGCCGGGCCGAGGACCCGGAACTGGCGATGGACCTGCTCACCTTCCTGCTGCGCCCGGACGAGGTGCTGGCCATGAGCGCGGCGAACGGCGGCGTACCCGCCACCCGCAGCGCCATCCGTCAGTCGCCGGCCTACGGCCCCGAGGGACCGCTGCACCTGTTCGCGCGCCAGCTGGACGAGGGTTATGCACGGCCGCGCCCGCGGACCCCGGCCTATCCGGTGATCAGCGACGCCTTCGGCCGGGCATTCCAGGACATCCGCCACGGCACCGATCCCGCCGAGGCCTTGGGCCGGGCGGCGCGCCGCATCGACCGGGAGTTGCAGGATAACCGCTACTACCCTGCGCTCGCGGAGGACGGCGCATGACCCCCCGAAGCCCCGCCATCACATCCGCTGGCCCGCGCCCGGCGATCACACCCCCGGCAAGCCAAGCGGCCCCGGGCTCCGAAGGCAAGGCGCCAGGATGATCAGCCGCCGGATGCGCTCTCCCGAGACCGCGGCCGCCTGGCTGCTGATGGCCCCGGCACTCGTCGGATTGGCGCTGTTCATGCTGCTGCCCTTTGGGCTGGCCGTGGTGCTGTCCTTCACCAACCTGCGCATGGGCTCGCCGCTGCCGCTGGAGTTCGTCGGCCTGACCAATTACACGCTGGCCTTCACCGACGCGGGGCTCACCCGCAGCCTGCTGAACAATCTGCTGTTCGCCCTGATCGTGGTGCCCGTGCAGACCGCATTGGGACTGGCCCTGGCCCTGCTCCTGAACCGCCCGCTGGCCGGGCGCGCACTGTTCCGCACGCTGTTCTTCCTGCCGGTGGTCTTCCCGCTGTCGCTGGTCGCGGTGGTCTGGGTGCTGATCTTCGCGCCGGGCCCGGACGGCCTGCTGAACGCCGGGCTCGGGCTGCTGACCTTCGGCGCCTGGGAGCCCAGGGACTTCCTCAACGATCCGTACTGGGCACTTCCGGCAGTGATGCTGACCTCCGTCTGGCAGGGCGTCGGCTTCCAGATGGTGGTGCTGCTGGCGGGCCTGCAGGCGATCCCGCGCCAGCTCCACGAGGCCGCGGCGGTGGACGGCGCCGGCCGCTGGCAGCAGTTCCTGCATGTCACCCTGCCGGGGCTGCGCAACCCGCTGATCTTCGTGGTGATCGTGACCACCATCCTGTCCTTCCGGGTGTTCGACCAGGTCCGGATCATGACCCGCGGCGGGCCGCAGGACGCCTCGAACACGGTGATCCACGAGATGGTGCGCACGGCCTTCGATCAGGGCCACGTCGCCATGGGCGCAGCGATGAGCGTGGTCTTCTTCCTGGCGATCCTGGGCATTGCACTGGTCCAGCGCCGGCTGCTGCGCCAACGCGGAGAGGTCTCGTGAACCGTTGGCCACGGCTGCGCGCCGCCCTCGCCTACCTACTGCTGCTCGCGTTCACCCTGCTGTTCGTGGCGCCGGTGCTGTTCATGCTGGTCGGCAGCCTGAAGCCGGATGACCTGGTGCTCGCCGAGGCCGGCACCCTGCGCGCCTTCTTCCCGGGCAGCATCAGCCTGGACAACTACCGCGCGGTGTTCGAGCGGGTGCCGTTCGGCCTGTACCTGGCCAGTTCGCTGATCATCAACGGGCTGATCGTCGGGCTGGGGCTGCTGGTGAACGCCTTCGCCGGCTACGCGCTGGCGCGGCTGCGCTGGTGGGGCCGCGAGGCAATGCTGGCGCTGGTCCTGGCGGTGCTGGTGATCCCGTTCGAGGCCATCGCCATTCCGCTGTTCTACCAGCTCTCCTGGGTGGGCTGGCGCGACGACTGGCTGGTGCAGGCGATTCCCTTTGTCGCCAACCCGCTGGCGATCTTCCTCTTCTACAGCTTCTTTCTGGGGCTGCCGCGCGAGCTGGAGGAGGCGGCGCGGGTGGACGGTGCCGGCGTGCTGCGTACCTTCTTCGCAATCGTGGTGCCGAACGCCAAGGCCGCCTTCGCCAGCGTGGCGATCGTGCTGTTCCTGTTCCACTGGGGCATGTACCTGTGGCCGCTGCTGATGACCACCTCCGAGGCCGTGCGTCCGCTGCCGCTGGGGATCGCGAACTTCCATACCCTGCCACCGCTGCAGTGGGGCGATATCATGGCCTTCGGCGTGCTGATGGTGCTGCCGGTGCTGATCCTGTTCGTGCTGTTCCAGCGCTGGTTCGTGCGCGGCGTGGCGTCCACCGGCGTCAAGGGCTAGGCCGGTCGCGCGACGGAGAGCAAAACGGAGCCGTTCATGGCAGAGGTCGAATTCCAGCGGGTACGCAAGGCCTTCGGCGGGCAGACGGTGATCCCGGCGCTGGATCTGCGCGTCCGCGACGGCGAGCTGCTGGTACTGCTCGGCCCTTCGGGCTGCGGCAAGTCGACGCTGCTGCGCCTGCTTGCCGGGCTGGAGCCGGCGAGCGATGGCGAGATCCGGATCGGCGGCCGGCCGGTCGACGGGCTGGGGCCGCGCGAGCGGAACGTCGCGATGGTCTTCCAGAACTATGCGCTGTATCCGCACAAGACGGTGCGCGGCAATCTGGAGTTTCCGCTGCGCATGCGCGGGATGCGCAGTGGCGAGCGCGACCGACGGGTGGCAGAGGCGGCGCGGGCGCTGGGCCTCGAGGCGGTGCTCGACAAGCGCCCGGCGGAACTCTCGGGCGGGCAGCGGCAACGAGTCGCCATGGGGCGCGCCATCGTGCGCGAACCCGACGTCTTCCTGATGGACGAACCCCTGTCCAATCTCGACGCCCGCCTGCGGGTGCAGATCCGGGCCGAGATCGG
>JAWLFM010000075.1:0-11679 GCA_041685565.1 Thioalkalivibrio sp. | reverse complement strand
CGGCTACGCTTTTCGTGGTGCCCACCGACCTCATCCCCGATGTCATCGTCGGCCTTGGCTACACCGACGACGCCGCGGTGCTGGCCGCGGCCGTGCGCACTCTGGCCGCCCACATCCGCCCCAGGCATCGGCAACGGGCCCACCAGACGCTGGAGTCCGAGGTCGCGAGCCCGTAGAATTGCCGACCCGATTCGCGATCGAATCGGCCCTCGCGCCCGTAGTTCAGCTGGATAGAGCGTTGGCCTCCGGAGCCAGGTCCCGCGTTCGAATCGGGGCGGGCGCGACAATTCCCCGAAGGCTGTGGGAGCGATCTGTGATCGCGATCGCGGCTGCAAGCCGCTCCCACAAGGCAAGCCGCTCCTACCGGGGCGCTGCCCGTCGATCGTGCCGGGCGCCAGAATTGGAGCATTTGCAATTGCTCGACGTCGCCCGGCGCCGCGTTGTGCCCTAGCGCTCCAGAAACACCACCCAGTTGATGCGGTCCGAATCCTGCGCTGCGCTGCGCATCAAGGTATCGACCGCCCAGGTGACGCCGCTCTGACTCGTCACCGTCGCGCGAGTTTCGCTTTCGAGGAACTGCCAACCCGCATCGAATTCCATCGCGTATTCGGTACGCCGTTTCACCGGCGCAGTGCCCGAACCATCGATTTGGAAATCCACATCGCAAACGCCCTCCACCCGTACCGGTTCGGAGACGTAGATCCAATTGAAACTCGAACCTCCTTCAGGTGCGTTGTCGCCAGCCCCAAGAGCAGCCCGCCATTCCTCCGCATAGACAGGTGAGCTGAACGCCTTCAGCTCACCGATCAATTCCTCTTCAGCCATTCGGGCAATCAGCAGTGACGACCATGTCGCGAACTTGGCATCCGGTGCACTGATCGAAGTCTCCCCTTCATACGGGCACGAGAAGGATTCTGCAAAGGTTTGCTCGGGCTCGACGGCCGCCGGCAACGCCACTTCGACTCGCCCTTGTGCATCTATCGCTCCGACGACTTCAGGCTTTTCCGTGCCGAAGACGACGACGTCTGCCGCACCAGCCTCCCAGCCCGCAACCGGGCCAAGCTCCACCGCCTTTGCTGCGGAACAGACCAGCATCGCCGGAACAGCCAGACTCATTAGCCACTCGTTCGAGATGCGCATTTTGATTCCTCCCGTCATTGATTCGTTTGCATACATCGCCTGACTGGATACCCAGGCTATAGTCCGATGGCGAAGTCCAGGTCCAATGGCACCGTCACCTTGCGGTGGCCGGCGAACGTGATTTCGACATCAACGAACTCGCGGCCATCACTGATCACGAATTCACCAGCCCGTGCATCGCCAAACGCGAAGGGCAGTGAAGCCGCATCGTCGCCACCAATCACTTCCACCTTCAGAATGGACACGCCGGGCACCGTCACCGCAAACCGGCGCCATTCCGTCTCGTTGAGCTGGGCACTGCCGACGTACTGGACGGATACCGGCCCGATGCTGGCATCGAGCCGGCTGCGCCCCGAGCCATCAGGTACCGGAAGTTGGTGGATGGTGGCGCTCGAGCGTTCGGCCTCGTCCGTGAAGTTGAATACGACATCAGCCGCAAGGCTCAGTCGAATGGCAGCGGGCGAAGGTGCATCGCTGGACGTAACGACCAACTTCACGTCACGATCATTGCGCAGGTCAGCGATCCCGGAGAAACGCAGCGCTGGTAGCCAGGCATGGCCACGCTCGATGTTGCTGTGCTGCACTTTTCGATGCTGTTTCAGTAAATCACGGCCCTGATCGTCGGAAAATTCGGTCACCCGAGTAAGATCCTTATCGATCGGGTCATCGAAATTGAGCCCTTGCAGATCCATGGGCACATAGATCTCTACTCGAGTCCGCGCCTGCTGGCCGACTCGATCCAGACTCTTGCGTATCTCCAGCTGGGAAACCTCCTGGGCGTTTGCCACCAGCGATGCCGGCGCTGCTGCCACCGCCAGTGCCATTAGCAAGATTTCCGGACCTCTCACTGGGTGTCGAGCCGGGCGTCGAACTGGATCAGGCCATCGGGGCGATCTACGGCCTGAACGAAGCGGATGCTGGCCTCCTGCAGACCGTTGCCCTGGTAGTGAACTAGACCCTGCTCGACGAGATCGGCGCGATCGTCCACCTGGTAGCCTGCGGCGTCCAGCGCCTCCCGGTATTCGGCCAGCAATGCACTTTGGTCGGCGGCCGTCACCCCTTGCAGGAGTCGTGTGTATCTGCCGATGGATCGATCTGCGAGCTGCCTGAAGTCCGCAGGCAGCGTGATGGCGTCGGGCAGCCATGGCGGTGGCGATTGAGCCGCTGGCTCGGTGGCGGCTTCTGGCGCAGGGGCATCCTGAGATGTCGTCTCATCCGCGGCCTGTTCGACAGAGTCGCAGGCAAACAGGCTGAAACAGAAAAACATGAGGAGAGTCAGACGGATGAGCATAGTTTCAGCGGCCTGCCGGAATGAGCGTCAGCGCGGCACGCTCAGTTTTTAGCGCTTCATCAGTCGCAATTTATCAGCGTGGCGACTCATGGCATTGTAAAAATCGGCCATCCGTCTGCCTTTGGCGGCGACTCTCAGACCGACTGCCGCGGGGTTGAGTATCTGGCTGTCGCCGCCCACTCGAGGATTGTCGTTGCGACGATCTCAATGAACTTCGATCTGGCGCTCGGTGCCGGGGGCCAGGTCGACATCGGTGATCGTGCGCGGCACTGCCGTTCCGATTCGGAGCTGATAACGTCCAGGCTCGAGTTCCAGGACGGCACCGTCAACGCGTCCCTCCGCCACTTCGTTACCCGTGGCGTCAAGTACCGAAAACGGCACCCGCAGCGATTCGCCCATCGCTGCGACAAGTGACGCCTCCTCAGCAGCATCGAAATACTCTCCGCCGCCCTTTGCCGCCCAGGTGGCGAATTCCTGCTTCATCGATTCGTCATCCAGCGCAAAACCTACCACGTTGATGCGCACGTCCATCCCGCTGCCACGCAGTGTCTCGATGGCCGCCAGCGGGTCACCATCGCAGGTTTCCTCACCGTCGGTCAGCAGTACCACGAGCTTGCGCCCCTCGGCGCTCGCCAGGTCCGAGGCCACTGCGACCAGCGAGTCGGCGATCGGCGTGCGAGCCAGGTTGATCGCCTCGATCGTCTCGAGACGCTGGAAAAAGGCTGTCTTGTCGAGAGGCGCCAGCGGGATCTCCAGATCGGTATGACAGCTTCCTGCCTCACGGTGGCCGTACACTCTGAGCGCCAGCGGCAAGCCGCCCGGTAAGATCTCGTCGATGCTGCGGGCGATGGCATCCTTGGCGATGTCGATCCGCCGCTTACCGTCGATGGGTTTGAGCATGCTGCCGGAGGCATCGAGGATGAGTGCCACGGCACCGAGCCCATCAGGCGCAAGGCCGCCGGCCGGCGAGACCACTGACAGCCGTGCCGGTGACGGGTCATCGACGCGCTCGAACTCTACAGACGCTTCGAACACCGCAGCCCGCCTGAGACGGGCAATGGTACGGTCGAATGCCATCTGCAGCTGCGCCATGCTGCTGGCATAGGTGTAGTCGCCGCCTGTCGCAGCCCAGTCCTGCATCAGATCCTCGTATCCAGCAAGGTTGGACCCGAGCGCCCCACCTCCAGGCAACCGCATGGCAAACACCTGGGGCCGCCCCTGTTGCAACGCAGGCCACAGGTCCGCAGAGGTCGAGGTGGCGGCGTCGGTCAGCAACAGAACCGCCCGCTTTCCGGGCCTGCTCGCCATCGCCTGGGCAGCGACCGCCAGCGTGGCCTCGGCCGCGCTGGAGCTGGTCTCTCGCGGATCGGCGGCTAGCATCCGGCGCAACGGCCAGGCATACCCTTGCCAGCGATCGAGCATGAGTTGCGTGTATCCGAACGGCAGCAGGTTGACCTCGTCTCGCCCGGGTTGGATCGTTGCCGCGTAGTTCAGCAGTGCAGCCTTGATGATCGGCCGGTAGCGCGCAACGCTACCCGAGGTGTCCCAGCTGAACAGTACCGAGCGGGACGGCTCGTAGACTTCCAGGAAGTACTCGCGCGCAGGGTCCACCGTGGCCCGCCAGCGGTGTCGTGAGCCTTCCTGCTCGATAGCACGCAGAGCCACCTCGCCGCCTTGGTCATCATGGAGCCGTGGGGCGGCTTCCAGCGTGGTCGCACCGGCCAGTGTCACCTCGACACGATTCGTCCCATCGGGCACCGGCAGTCGGTACCACGCACTGTATTCCCCGAGCAGCGCGCTGCCGCTGCGGGTTTCACCAGGTGCAAGCGTGATCGATGCCTCCTGCGAGCGGTTTACCGACGCCTCGGGCGGACCACGATAGCGCGGAGGCTCCACAGCCTCGAACGGACCATGACGGGCGGCGTGACCCCACTCACCGAGTATGCTCCCGCCCCCTGCGGCCTCATGAATCGCAATACGATCCGGCAGCTGCAGCCAGCGCACCGGGCCCGAGGTGACGAAGGTCAAGCGGATGAAACGTACCCACTGCGGTTCGGGCAGATCGATCCGGGTATCCGTCGGGTCCAGTTCGAAGGTGCCGATGTCATGCCATGGTCCAAGCAGCCCATCCGCAGAAGTCGCGATCCGGACCCGGGACGGCTGCGATCCGACTTGCGCATCGGTCACCTGGCGCAACGACAGGGCGTCGAGACTGGCGGTGCGACCGTGCTCGAAGCCCAGCACCAGTTCCCCGCGAGTATCCCCCCGCAGCTCCATGCGGGGCGCCTCGCCGTCGGCGACGAGCATGCCGGTTTCGAAGGCACTCTTGCGCAACCACGGGTCGCTCCAGACCAGGTGCCCCCCGAACTCCGGCGCCGCCAGGTTGAAGGGTGATGACTCCGGCTGCCAGCCAGGCGACGCGATCACCTTGAACTGGCCGATGCGAATACGCCCGCCGCCGGTATCGCCGAACGCTGCGCTCAGCGGTATCAACCGGGCGTATCGCGCCGTCACTGGAGTATCGAGCACGAAAGCCTGCTCCATCGCCAGCGGATCGACGGCATCCTCGACCACACGATCCCAGCGTTGACCATCGAGCGAAACTGCGATCGCGAATTTCCCGAGATATCCGGTCGGGGACAGTGACGCAGTGGGATCGATCAGAAAACCCGCCACCGGAACCGCCTCGTCGCCTGCCAGGCGCACCGTCGGCGGGGGAGTCGCCTCACGCCCCCCACGGCCGAAGACGAAGCTGAAGCCCGTCCAATGTCCGACCGGCGCATGGTTATCGAACAGAGGCAACATGTCGTCAAGATCGTCTTCGGCACCCGGACTGGACACGGGTTCGGCCCCGAACCGCTGCGCCGCAGCATTGAAGCCGCCGCGCAGCGGTTCAGGCACTGCCCAATGGAAGCTCGGTGCCACCGGCGCGATATCGGCGTCTGCGGAGATTTCCGCCGTCGCACGTGCACCCTGACCGAAGGCCACCGACAGTTGCACCGGCCAGTGCGCTCGCGCATCCGGCGCGATCGTCAGGGCCAGTGGAACCTCGATGCGCTCGCCGGCGGCCAGCGCCTCGGGCATGTCACCCAGCGCCAGGGACCAGCGCAGATCCGTCAGGTGGGTTCTCGGCGCCAGCGGCACCGCCACCTCGCCGCGGTTGGCAACGACCAGCCGACCCTCGAGGTGCTGACGCCAGGGCGAATAGGCCTGCACCGGCACCTCGGGCAGCTCTATCCGGACCGCGAGGGCGGCATCCGCCGTGGCACCAACCGGTGTTGTCAGCAACGCGGACAAGTCGATGTCGTACTCCGCATCGCCGCGCAGCTGCAGCCAGTAGTGCGTACCCGGGGTCAGTGTGGCGCGCTCGAATCCAGCACTCCGATTGTATTCCAACAGATTGGTCTCGGGCGCGTCGTCGCCGAACACAGCCAGTCTCAGTCCACGGACACGCGGCAGCGCCAGCGTCACTGCACTCGACGGTCGTCCGAGCGCGTACCAGTCCTCGCCGGCCGCGGTGTCTCCCACCCGGCCGGCCACGCGTCCATCGGGCGGCAGGGGTGCGGCGAGGCCGCGCGAATCATTGGGCTCCCTGTCGACAACGGGCTCGAGAAAGTCACCCCGCTCCATCAGCACGGTGTACTCGGCGACCGACGTCTCGCCAGGAGTCAGCAGCAGGCTGTAGTTGCCCGGCGGCAGAAACAGGTCCCATACCAACGGCTCGCCGGGGCGCCCGCCGTGACGGATGTCACTGAGCGTCTGCGTTTCATCGCCGACCTCCACCCGGCCGCGAATACCGCCGTCGGCCGGCGGCGTGACCTTCAACCGGATTCGTTCGTAGCCGAGCAGCTCGAAGCGGAAGCGGTCCTGGTCATCCGCTGAGGCCAACGTCCCGATCGCCTCCTGGCCGAATCGCAACGTGCCGGCATTGTGATAGTCGTCGTTGGGCTCGAGCTCCATACCTTCGGTTGGCGCACCCAGCGAGCGTACGCGTAACACGTAATCGGCATCGGTCCCCCGTGCTTCGATGAAGTAATCGCCTGGCTCGAGGAACAGATTGTCCAGGCGTACGCGCGGCTCATTGCCCGCCGACCTGGCCTGGATACGATCACCGGACCCATCGAGCAGCGCGAGGCTGTGCAGATCATCGCCCTGCAGTTGTATTCGCCAGAGTACCGGTTCGCCGGATACCTGGAACCGCCAGAAGTCGGTCTCCCGTGCACCGACGAAGCGCCCCCGGCCGAAACCGCGCTCGTGCAGTGGAGTGGCAAGATGCGGTTTGTCGTTGGGTTCGACCTCCTCACCGGCACGGAATTCGCCGGCCTCGGTCCACAGCAGCCGCCAGTCCGCGGGCACTTCACCGCGCGAGCGCAGCGTCAGCGTGTAACGGCCTGGCGCCAGGCCGAGGTCGAGCAGCTGTGCACGCCCATCGCTGTCACCACGCACGCACTGCCGCAGGTTCCGTTCGTCATTGCTCAGGCACAATTCCGGGCTTGCCGCCGGCGCGGATTCCACTGTCAACTCGAGCTTGCGCTCAGCCTGTGCTTCGGTGACGTTGAACGCCAGCAGGTCGGTATCGCGGTGCTCAAAGGTACCAGCAATCTCCTGGCCGAAATCGATAACATTGGGCTGTCGATCGTTGGGCTCGACCTCGCGGTCGCCGTCCACCGGCGGCGCACCCGGCGAGACGGTCACCATCTGCACAGCCACTGCACGCGAGTCGCTCACCACACGGTAGTGACCCGGCTGCAAGGCAAGACTCCCACGCGTAACTGGCAGGCCGCCGGCAGCAGCAAGCCTGACCTGCGTCTCCCCGGTCGGAGACACCAGCTGCATCGAGGCGTCATGGCCGGCCGGCACCTGGAACTCGAGATCGACAAAGTGGGGCGCGCCGGCGTGGCTGAGCTCGAACGCGAAGTGCGTCTCACCGGCGGCCCAGACCGCCGCTATACGGCCACGCGGATCAAGCGTTAGCGGAGAGTCGGATCCGTGTTCCCCGTCAGGCACCGCGACGCGATGGTCATCGTGGCCCGCGATCTCGAGCGAATACTGCACTTCGCCGCCCGAATGCGAGAGACCAAGGATGTACGTGCCGGGTGCGAGCAAAAGCCGTTCGGCCTGCACCGGACGCCCCGCCTCCGCCACGCTCATCGTGAACACCCTTTCCGGGCGCTGCGCAAGCTCCGCCGGAATGCGTCCGCGGTCGTCTACCAGGGGGCTGAAATCGAAAACATCGAGCTTGGTGACGGCCCCGGCGGGAGCGCTCAAACGCAGATCCAGACGGGCACCGGCGCGATCCTCGTCTACCACCAGTCGATAGGCGTCCTGGTCCTGGTCCTGCAGCGTCCCAAGCACACGCAGCGTCTCGCCGACACCGGGCCACGGCAGTGACACAGCCTCGGCGGGCTCGTCATTGGGTTCCGTATCGAACACGATCGCGGTGTTTGCCGACGCCAGCGGCGAGACCGCCAGGAACAACATCGCCCAGGCGAGCGACAGGTGGCACCGTATCCGGTGCACCCCGGATCGGCCGCTCGTCGTCACGGAGCGTTTACGGACATGCCTAGATGAAGGCCGCGTAGACAAACATGGCGAGAAACGACACGGTGGCGCCCGCGACAACCGTAAGCGTCACCGCGGTGATGGGCTCTTTGAGAGTCATCAGCATAGCTGTTCGCATCAGACTGTCTTCAAGGTGGCCGCCCCGGCTCGCGCCGGCGCGCCGCGCGGGTGTGGAAGGCCCCTTTTTAGCGCGCTGGGCTTTCGCGGCCGCCGCCTGACCACCACCACTCCGATAGGCTTTTCTCGTCCCGTCGAGATAAGCCTGTCTCTGGGCGTGTGTCGCATCGGGTGACATGCTCGTGCGATAGGTTTTTGTCGGGAAGCTGGAATTCGTATAGTTTTTCCACCAGGTATGGTCACTGACTCCCCCGAGGCCTGGCGCGAGCATGGCCCGCACCATGCCATCGGGCGCGATCGTCCACCACGTGTCCGGACTGTGATGCTGTGAGTCAGCGATCACCACCTGCGCCGGACCTTCGAGTGCGCGCTTGAGCGCAAAAGAAATCTGCTCGTCATCCGCAGATGCAAGACTGCCGTCCGCGAGCACGGCGTTGCCGTCGACACGGGTGCTCGCGCTCACCAGGCCACCGGGCTGCTCGCCGATGGCCATGTAGGGCAACTCGAGCAGCGTGGTTTCGAACGCCGACTGGAACACGCCATACCACATCCGGCGTGCGGCGAGCGCCTGCGCCGACACCTCTCGAGCGGCGACAACAGAGACGTCGTCGTCGAGCAGATCCACCTGAGTCGCAATATCCGGAGGCCCTTCAGCCGTCGCGACCGCGCCCTTGGAAAACACATAAATCCTCGGCGTTCCAATAAAAAAGCGTGCCCCCGTCAGACCGTCCAGAGCCCGTGTCACCAATCTCTCATTCGCGGCGATTATGGCCGCGCGCTGCGCCGCCAGCGGCCAGAACAGTGCATCGACGTCGATTCGCTCCAAGACGCCGTCCCCGGTCAGGTACGTGGCAAGGTAGTCGACGGCCAGGCCGAGGCCGTTGGCCGTCTTGTGTGGATTTGTACCCCCGTTCGACACCGTGATCTGGTGGATCGCCGCGAAAGCCTCCGGCGTATCCTCGACCACGGCCACGGGCTGCAGGTCTGCCGCTGTGAGCGACCCTTGCGCGCGTTTCGCTGCCGGTACCCGGTCGAGCAATACCCGACGCCGGGTACGCGGCGACTGCTCCGGCGAGGCGACGGTCACGTCGAGGTAGAGCCCACTGAGACCCGCGGCAGCGCCGGCGCCCAGAAACTCTGCGGCGTCTGAACGCTCGTTCCCAACCACCAGAGGGGCAGCCGCACGACCGTTCGTGAGGTCGCCGTCGATGCTCAGCACGGGCTTGAAGGTTCGTCCCTCACCGAGAGCGCGGGCCAGCGTACCGCCCTGTGACTGGTCTGTGGGCTGGAACATCAGGTAGATGCGCTGCTGTGCCGCTTCATGCGCGTCGAGGGCGATCTCGAGCAACGTCGACTCCTGCAGGCTGTCGTTCCGCAGCCGCTCACCCACGACCCGGATCTCCACGACGTGTGCCTTCTCCAGGGATGCATCGCTGCCATAACCCGCGGGCTTGACGAAAGCATCGCCGGGTTGCGCCTCGGGAAACGCGGTATCGAGATCCAGCCACTGACCATCGAGCCGCACCTGTACCCAGTAATGCACACGGTCGTTGCCGGCACTGATCCGCGCAGGGGAAGCCGCCTGTAACACGTCCTGTGCGACCGGCAACAACCACGCATGGTCGCGCTTCGCTCGCTGCAGCATTCGCTCCATCACTGGCGGGATCAAGCCGATCACGGCCGACAACGGCTCGGGAGCCGATCTTTGTCCCCGCCACGTCAACGCATGCCTCAACAAAGCATCAGCCGTCGAGGCGTCCGCAACACCGAAAACGAGGCGGGCATCGTAGGCCATGTCTTCCAGCAGACGCTCAAGCAGCAGGGCGCGTTCCAGCGCATTGCCCGCTCTTGCGCCGAGGACACCCTCGTGTCCGCGCAGCACGCCCGCGTAAGGATCAAGAGCGATTCGATCGCGCACATACTCGAACGCTGCATGTGGATCGAAATCCAGGGATCTATGCAAATCCTCGACGAAGTAATCGGCCGGATCGTAGTGGTCGGCGACACGATAAGCAGCGTCGCGTGACCGTACCAGATCAGGCTCTTCGGCCTCCAGAGCGGGTAGTGGGGGCAGCGGCGTTGTTCCAACCGCTCCGGGGCCGCGACGGAAGGTGTCTGCATCCGGGTGGGGAACAACACCGAACACGGCTTCGAACTCGGCCGACCAGACGCTGGCCGCTGCAAACGACGTGACCGCCAATGCAATCGAAACGAGCCGGCATGCCCCTTTGAATAACATCTCAATGTTCTCCCGGGATGATGATGCGATATTCGAGTTGCTGTTGCCTGCAACCGGCTGTAGCGCCGGCAAGTCGGATTCTCATGGGTTCCGGCAAGCCTCAATATCGGACTCCGTGACACCCAGATCCCTGGCTGCCGCGGCGAGATCGTCCGCCGTGGCGTTGGCATCGTAGAGATCCCTCGCGGCCCGGGCGACACTCTCGCCACCGAAGCGGGCGGCGGTGCGGCTTACAGCACCCATCAGGCGACCGAGACCCCGGCGCTTCTGCTGCGACTCCCTGGCCGCTGCAACCTTTTCTTCGAGGCAGGCCTGCTGGGCGGCGGAAAGCGCCTCATCCGAACGGCCGGAGACGGCGCCCGTACGTCCCCCGGCAGAGACGTTCCTGCGATCGGAGTGGCCGATAACCAGCTTCGCACCGATATGACTCTGTCCAACGACATAGCGAGGGCAGGGACCGGAGATACCGCAGTAGTCCATTCGCAGGTATACCTCTGCCTGGTTACATGGCACATCGAGATCACGGCTCATGAACGAGGTCACGGTACCACCCTCGACTGCAACCGCGCGGTCAAGCGGCATGTCGTACTCGCGGCCGCCGAGAGCCCGGGGGTTGACCTCGTCGCGGGCGAACACCTCCAGTGTAAAGCCAATCTGATGGGCGTGCAGATCCGGCCGGTGAAACGCCTGAACGTGCAGCGAGCAACTCGAATCGGAGCCTGAACCATCGAGGTAAAGCACTACCGATGCCGGGTCATACGGCCCCCCCGCCGGTGGACGTGCCACTGCCTGCACGTTCCCCGCAGCCAAGGAAGCCGACGCATCGGATTCCGAGGTGGGGGTGTGTGGTGAAGTGGCCACGCAGCCAGCAAGGGCGAGAATCGGTGCTAACAGGAGTGCTTGTTTCATCGGCCGCATGTTAGCGAAGGCGATGCTCAAGGGATTGTACAAATCGGTCATCAGCAAGGACTCAGCATACGAACCTGGTAGGCCATGCGGTTAATTAGGTAACACGTTCTTTGCCCTTTCGACGGCGCCGATAATGGTGACGGCATCCTTGGTCCAGCGAAACGGTTTGGCCAGCTCCTTGTTGTCAACCTTGATGAATCGCTCAATCTCGCGCTTGAGTTCGGTCACACTGGTGAAGATCCCGCGGTACAAGGAACGCCGCTCCAGTTGTGCAAACCAGCCCCCCACCGCATTCAGCCAAGAGGAGATGGTGGGCGTGAAGTGAAAGTGAACATCCGGGTTCGCCTCCTGCCATCTCTTCACTTCGGGCGTTTTGTGCGCACTGAGGTTATCCAGGATGATGTGCAACTCTTGGCCCCGT
>JAWLFM010000074.1:2654-11728 GCA_041685565.1 Thioalkalivibrio sp. | reverse complement strand
CGGCCGCAGGGATGCGGCCGTCAAGCCTACAGGGAGGTATTTACGGCGTCCCGCGGGTCGGGCCACCGCAGCGAAGCCGGGCACCGAGGCATGACCACCCCAGCAGCGCGCCCTTCAATCAGCGCCGGGAGCTTCGGTGCGGTGGCTCGGTCCGCGGGTGTCGGCCGCAGGGATGCGGCCGTCAAGCCTACAGGGAGGTATTCACGGCGTCCCGCGGGTCGGGGCACCGCAGCGAAGCCGGGCACCGAGGCCGGAACGCCCGAGGCGGGCCCTTCGACAGGCTCAGGGCGAACGGTATGTCGGTGACAGGTAAGCATGCGGAATGACTGAGACGCCGGAATCCACGGCCACCACCGGCCAGCGCGACTGGCGCGAGGCCTTCGCCGTGTACCGGCATCCGCGCGTGATCGGCATGCTGTTCCTGGGCTTCTCCGCCGGACTGCCCCTGCTGCTGGTCGGCGGCACCTTTACCGCCTGGCTGCGCGATCTCGGGGTGGAGCTGGCCGCGATCGGCTTCCTGAGCTGGGTCGGCATGGCCCACAGCATCAAGGTCTTCTGGGCGCCGGTGGTGGATCGCATGGCCCTGCCGCTGCTGACCCGCTGGTTCGGCCGAAGACGGGCCTGGATGCTATTCGCGCAGACCGTGATCGCGCTGGCCCTGACCGGGATCGCGCTCACCGATCCCCGCGAGCAGTTGTGGCTGGTCGCGGTCTGGGCCGTATTGGCGGCGTTCGGCTCCGCGACACAGGATATCGCGATCGATGCCTACCGGATCGAAGCGGTTTCCCGCGACCGCCAGGGCGCGATGGCGGCCACCTACGTGTTCGGCTACCGGGTGGCGCTGCTCGCGGCAGGCGCGGGCGCGCTGCACCTGGCGGCGGCCGGCGACTGGAGCCTCGCCTACGGCACGATGGCGGTGCTGATGGCCGTGGGCCTGCTCACCACACTGATCATTCGCGAACCCGAGGTCGCGGTGAACGCGCACACCTGGGAGATGGAACAGCGTGTGATCGACTACCTTGACCGCACCCGGCACCGGGGCTGGCGGCGCGATCTGACCGCCTGGTTCATCGGCGCGGTGGTCGGTCCCTTCGCCGATTTCTGGCAACGCTTCGGCGCCGCTGCGCTGGCGATCCTGGTCTTCATCGCCGTGTTCCGCATCAGCGACATCTTCATGGGGGTGATGGCCAACCCGTTCTATCTCGACCTCGGCTTCAGCAAGGCCGAGATCGCGAACATCGCCGCCGCCTTCGGGCTGGCGATGACGCTGACCGGGGCCGCGCTGGGCGGACTGCTGGTGATGCGCTTCGGCATCCTGCGCATGCTGATCTTCACCGCGATCCTGGCGCCGCTGACCAACCTCACCTTTTCCTGGCTGGCGCTGCTGGGCCCGCAGACCTACGGGCTGGTGTTCGCGATCATGGCCGACAACATCAGCGGCGGCCTGGCCATCTCGGTATTCATCGCCTACCTGTCCAGTCTCACGAATACAGCCTACACCGCGACCCAGTATGCCCTGTTCAGCTCCATCATGACCCTGCCCGGGCAGTTCCTGGCCGGCTTCACCGGCCTGCTTGCGGAGCAGGTTGGCTGGTTCTGGTTCTTCATCTTTGCGGCGGCGATCGGGCTTCCCGCCATCGTACTGGCGATGGTACTGGCCCGCATCGCCCACCCCGATCGGATCCCTCGCCCGGGGCGTGAACGGTCGCACGCGGGTGCCGCTGCCCGGCGGTGAAGCCCGCAGTCACCCGGAATCCGGGAAGGCACGGAAATCGTGGCCCGCCCCTCAGCTTCAACACGGAAAGACGCCCGGAGCGAACACACAGCCCCGGGCGTCCTGGTTCAAGCCGGCCGCCGCCGGAACGGGTGACGCCGATCAGAAATCGAAACGCAGCCCCGCCGCAATGACCTGACCACCGCTCGCTCCGGCCGGAAAGTCGCCCAGACCTCCGCGCTTGGTGGTGATGGCCGCGGTTTCCTCTTCGTAGTAATACTCGGCGAAGAACTTCAGATCGTCCCGGAACTGGTGGTCGACTCCGAGATGGATCACGTTGTCCCCGTAGTTCTCCACATCGGCGAGCATGACCTTGTAGGTATTCTTGCCCATCGTGTAGCTGGCGAAGAGATTGAACGCCTGGTTGCCGTCCCTGTTGAACGCGCCCGAGGCCTTGTTATCGGAGTCGAACTCCTCGTACTTGGCCGCCAGGTACAGGTCGCCCATCTGATGGGAGGCCGCCAGACCCAGGATGCGACTGTCGTCGTCGTCGCCGCGGTCGTCGATGCCGGCGGAGATCGTCGTGTTGCCGACGTTATAGGAGACCGTGAATTGTTCGCGGCTTCCATCGATGCGGGAGGTCGACTTTTCGTTGCCACGGCTGTCCGAATACGACGCCGCGAAGGAGAAGCCGTTGAGGTCGGGACTGTAGTACGCGATGGTATCCCGGACGCGGAACACCGCGTAGGTGGCAAAGCCGCTGTAATAGGTGCTGAACATGTCCACCGGGTAGGCGATGGCGTTGTAGTACGGCATCCACTGCTGGCCGTACTGGATGGTGCCGAAATCGCCGGCCAGACCGATCTGGCCGACACGCACGTTTTCCGCGTCATCGCGGCCGAAACCACCCTGGTCGTAGGGATCCTGAACCTCGAGGTTCGCGGTATCCAGGGGGAGTTCCAGCTGGCCGAATGCGCTGATGCCCTCCGTCAGACCGTAATTGGCCCTCACGCCCAGGCGTGAATAGGCGTCGCGAAGGGCCGTGTAGGAGTCGACCCCCGGAGGGTCGGTTCCTTCATTGCGGTTGTCAGGGCGGACATATTCGCCATGGGTTCGAATGGAACCGTAGAAATCGAACTCGATCGGGTCCGCGGCCACCAGGGTCGGGGCGATGAGCGATCCGGCGATCGCTGCGGCGAGAATCTTTCTGGAAAGCATGGTCTTTCTCCGGATGGTTGGTGAAGTACCGGCGGCGCTGGCGCGACCCGTCTCGGCCGATCGCCCGCCTGCATGCGCTGCCTCGGGCAGAGGCGCTTGGGACTGGCCCAGGATGGACCACCCCGCGAAAATCCGGGGCTGATTGTATCACATCTGACACACCAGGCCAAAGCAGCGCGATCGGCACAGATATTACAGTCACAAATCAATCGGATACATGAAATCTTACTGTTTCTTTTTAACAACAAGCCTGCGGAGCGGGCGCACGGACGCGGTTCCTGCCGACCGGGTGGCGTTCGGCGGCATCAGGCGCCGGGCGACACGATTTGCGCTAAAAGTACTTTTGCACAAAAATAAACCCCTCCTGGTTCGAAGAGGCGCCTTGGCGATGTCGACACAGCTTGCGGAAGAACCCCGGGCCTTGGGGGAACATGATCCGGTGCGCTCGGTGATCCGCCGGCTGCGGGTGATCATCCGCGCGCTGCAGGGGCATTCCCGCAATGTCGAGCGTGCCTGCGGCATCAGCGCCGCGCAGCTCTGGGCATTGTGGGAGTTGCAGCGCTCCCCGGGGCTGAACGTCGGCGACCTGTCGCGGCGACTGTCGGTGCACCCCTCGACCGCCTCGAACCTGCTGGACAAGCTGGAACAGGGCGGCCTGGTCGAACGGCGTCGCCGCGAGCGCGATCAGCGCGTGGTCCGGCTGTTCGTCACCGACGCCGGCCAGGAACTGCTGACCCGGGCGCCGGCGGCGCCCCAGGGTGAGTTGAACCGGGCGCTGCAGGACCTGGATCCCGCCCAACTCGCCGCATTGGACAAGGGGCTGGGGGCGCTGGTCGAGACGATGGCCTCGACCGAGCCGAAGGCCGGCCTGCACCCCTACGAGGGACATCCATGACGGCGCGATGCACGCACCGCGCCACCGACAGCGGAGGCAGGCGAGCAATGCAGACCGGAGGCATGTTCAGCCTGCCGCTACCGGGGGCGCTGCTGCTCCTGTTGCTGCTCCTGCCGGCGGCAGGCAGCCCCGCCGCCCCCAGCTTCGCTTCACCCCCGGAGCGCGACAGTGCCGGTTTCTTCCGCCTGGACTGGAGCGGCGCGGAGCGCTTTGAACTGGAGCAGGCGACGGGACCCGAGCACGTGGACGCGCGCATCATCTACCGCGGCAGCGACACCAGCACGACGATCAGCGGTCTCCCGGACAACAGCTACCGGTTCCGCATTCGCGCGGAAGGCGCGGAGAACTGGAGCGACGAGGCGGTCGTGGTCGTGGAGCACCATGCGCTGAGCCGCGCCTTCCTGTTCTTCGGACTCGGCGCAGCGGTCTTCGCCGCCCTGTTGCTGGCCATTGCCCGTGGACGGAGGCTCGCATGACCCACCCATCCACCCCATTCAAGGCCCAGGCAGGAGGCACCATGGCGGAAACGATGCAGACCCAAGCGCACCCCCGCGCCCAGGATGTGAAGATCGACATGGAACGCCTGCGTCAGGACGTGCTCGACCTGAGTCAGGTCGGCCGGGATCCCGAACTCGGGCTGAACCGGCGTGCCTTCACCGAGGGCGATCGCCAGGGGCGGGACTGGTTCCGGCAGCGGCTGGCGGTCGCAGGCCTGGAACTCTTCCAGGACGGCGCGGCCAACCTGCACGGCCGCCTGGAGTACGACGGCAAGCGGCCGGCCGTGGTCATGGGCTCCCATCTGGATACCGTTCCCGGCGGTGGACCTCTCGACGGGGCACTGGGGGTGCTGGTGGGCCTGGAGGTGCTGCGCACCGTGAAGGAGGCCGGAATCGAGCTTCGCTATCCCCTGGAGGTCATCGACTTCAGCGACGAGGAGGGCCGCTTCGGCGGCATGTTCGGCTCCCAGGCGCTGGCCGGGCAACTGACGCCGGAGCGCATCCAGGGCGCCCGCGACCTCGAGGGCATCACCCTGGTGGACGCGATGGCGGCCTGGGGCCTGGACGCCAACGGGGCACTGGGCGCGCGGCGCGACCCGAGCACGATCCACGCCTTCCTGGAACTGCACATCGAGCAGGGTCCGGTCCTCGATCGCAAGCGCATCAGCATCGGCGTGGTGGAGGCCATCACCGGCCTGTTCAAATGGGAGGTGCGCCTGAAGGGACAGCCCAATCACGCCGGCACCACGCCCATGGACATGCGCATCGACGCCTTCCAGGGTCTGGCCGAGTTCGGGGGCGAGGTGAACCGGATCCTGGAGGAGCACGGCGGCCCGAACAGCCGCGCCACCATCGGCCGGGTGGAACTGAAGCCCGGGGCGGCCAATACCATACCGGGTGAGGCCATCTTCTCGGTCGAGGTCAGGGATACCGACGAGCGCGTGCTGAAGGCCCTGTCGGACGCCTGCCGGCGCACCCTGTCGAGCATTGCGCGTCGGCGCGACCTGATGTTCGAGTTCGACGTGCTCTCCGAGATCCGACCGACCCGCTGCGATCCGGGCCTGCTGGATCTGATCGCGTCGGAGGCCGAGACTGCGGGGCTGGAGTACCTGCGCATGCCCAGCGGTGCGGCCCACGACACCCAGAGCATGAGCGCGGTGGCGCGCACCGGCATGATCTTCGTTCCCAGTATCGAGGGTCGCAGCCACTCCGCCGGCGAATGGACCAACTGGGAAGACATCGAGGCCGGAGCGAACCTGATGCTGCGCAGCGTGCTGGCGCTGGCCGCCAAACACTGAGAGGAACCCCCGGCATGAACGACAAGATCAGTCCGCTCACCGATTTCGACGCGCTGGACCCGCTGCGCGAACAGTACCAGGGCAGCCTCATCTCCACGCGGCAGCTGCGCCAGGAGCTGGCCAGGCATCACGTCGCGCTGCTGTGCATCGATCTGCAGTACCTCGACGCCGCCCGCGGTTATGGCGTGTTCGCCGACGCCGCCGCCTCGGGCGTGCCACTGAAGGCCCAGGACTACTATTTCCAGTACCTGGAAAACGAGGTACTCCCGAACGTGCGCAGCCTGCAGGATGCCTTCCGGGCGCAGGGCCTGGAGGTGATCCACTCCCGGATCCAGTCGCTGACCCGCGACGGCCGCGACCGCAGCCCGGGGCACAAGCGCCTGAATCTCCACGCGCCGCCGGGATCGAAGGAGGCGGAGTTCGTCGAATCGGTGGCACCGGTCGGCGATGAGATCGTACTGAACAAGACCGCCAGCGGCGTGTTCAATTCCACCAACCTGCAGTACATCCTGCGCAACCTGGACATCACCTCGCTGTTCATCGTCGGCGTGTACTCCAATGAATGCGTCTCCACCGCCGTGCGCGACGCCTGCGACCTGGGCTTCTACGTGACCCTGATCGAGGACGGCTGCGCCACGGTGACGCCGGAACTGCAGGAGGCCACGATCACGACCATCAAGGACCGCTATGCACGGGTGATGACCACCGACGAGGCCATCGCCGAAATCGCGCGGGTGCGGGAGGCCTCGTGATCATCGCCGAGGACGTGGCCATCCTGCCCGCGGGCATCGCCTGGGGGCTGCTGATCGCCTTCAGCATCCTGTGGGTGGCCCTGGGGTGGTACCTGGGCCGCAACAACAAGACCGCCGAGGATCACATGCTGGCCGGCCGCAACGTCGGCCTGGCGCTGGCCACGGCCACGGCGATGGCCACCTGGGTCACGGCGAACACCACCATGACCGCCCCGCAGCTCGCGCTGCAGCTGGGCGTCTGGGGCATGTTCGGCTACTCCCTGGGGGCCCTGGGCCTGATCCTGTTCGCCCCGCTGGCGCGGCGCATCCGCGAGCTGATGCCGCACGGCTTCACCTCCGGCGACTTCATCCGGCTGCGCTTCGGCAAGTTCACCTGGCGTGTGTTCCTGGTGGTGTCCCTGATCTATGCCTTCGGCTGGCTGGTCAGCCTGGCGATGGCCGGCGGCGTGCTGATCAATGCCCTCGCCGGCATCGACTACCGGGTGGGGATGACCGTGATCCTCACCGTCTGCGTGCTGTATACCCTGCTCGGCGGCCTGCGCGCGGTCATCGGGACGGACTTCGTGCAGACCATCATCATCATTCTCGGCGTCGCCTTCATCGCCTGGCTGACCATCGACAAGGTCGGCTTCGAGGCCATCCACTTCAACCTGATGGAAGAGCGCCCGGAACTGCTGAACCTGCTCTTCCCCGCCGCGATCATGTTCCTGTTCAACAACCTGCTGTTCGGGGTCGGCGAGATCTTCCACTCCAATGTCTGGTGGTCGCGGGCCTTCGCCTTCGGCCGCAGCGTCGGCTTCCGCGCCTACCTGCTCGCCGGTCTGCTCTGGCTACCCATCCCGATCGTGGCGGGCTTCGTGGCGCTGGCCACCCCGGCACTGGGGATCAACGTGCCGGTCGCGGACATGGTCGGCCCCCTGGTCGCCGCCGAGGTGCTCGGCCTGACCGGCGCGATCGTCGTATTCATCGTGGTCTTCGCCGCCCTGGCCTCCAGCCTCGACTCCCTGCTTGCCGCGACCTCGGACCTGGTGACCCGCGACATCTACCGCGGTCACTTCCGGCCCCGGGCGTCGGAGGACGAGCAGTTCCGTGCCACCAAGGTGATGGTGGTGCTGCTGGGCCTGCTGACCTGGGCCGCGGCCAGCTACCGCGGCGAGCTGCCGATCATCGGCTCGCTGGCCGCGGTGCTGTACTTCACCGGTGCCTTCGTCGCCAGCGCGATCTGGCCGGTGGTTGCCGGCCTGTACTGGCGCCGGGCCAATCCCACCGGCGCGGCGTTGAGCATGATCGCGGGTACCACCCTTGGCCTGGTCAGCTATTTCGTGATCGGCTTCTATGTCGCCGCCCTGGTCGGGGCCGCCGTCTCCCTGGCGGTGCTGGTGCTGTTCACCTGGATTGCGCCCCGCGACTTCGACTGGCGCAGCCTCGCCGAGGCGGAACCCCGCGGCACCGCGGGTACAACTGGAGGTGTACGATGACGATATCCGTCGGGGCACTGGGCACGATCGTGGTCATCGCCACGAGCATCGCGACCCTCGCGCCCATCCTGCTGATCACGCTGTTCGTCCACGACTGGAAGAGGGGTTGCTTGTGGTGACATCCCAGGAAAGGCGGTTGCGGCGTCCGCTGCAGCCGAAGGACGGCACCGCCGGCATCGAGCGGCCAAAGGCCCTGCTCGATGCCCTGCCGGAAGATCCGGAACCCCTGCTCGCACTGGCCGCGGGGCACGTCGTGTCGGCCCGGCAGTTCGATCAGGACACGCTGATCCAGCTGTTCCGGCTCGCGGCGCAATTCGAATCCACACCGGCGCTGATGCACCTGCCCCTCGCGGGCAAGATCCTGATCAGCGCCTTCTATGAACCCTCGACACGCACCCGGCTGTCGTTCGAGAGCGCCTGGCACCGCCTGGGTGGCGCGATCATGTCGATCACCGACCCGAAGAGCACCGGCATGGCCAAGGGCGAATCGCTGGCCGACATCGCCGAGATGTTCAACAACTATGGCGATGTCATCGCCCTGCGCAGTTCCGAAGGCCATGCGGTCTACGACATGCTGGACAGCCTGCGCATCCCGATCGTCAATGCCGGCAACGGCATCGACGAGCATCCCACCCAGGCCATGGCGGACATCTATACGCTGGCCAAGTGGCGGCCGGAACTGTTCCAGGGCGAGGTCGCGCCGGAGCAGCGCATCCGCGTCGGCATCATCGGGGTCCCCTCGCGCATGCGCACGGTGCGCAGCCTCCTGCTGCTGCTCGGCTGCTTCCCCGAGGCCATCCAGGAGGTGGTGATCATCTCCAATCAAACGGAAAACTTCGACGAGGGTCAGCGCGAGGAGCTGGAACAGGCCGGGCTTCGCCTCAGGGTGATGCACGAACTGGATCCGGTACTGCCGGAGCTCGACGTGGTGTATATCAACGCCATCGCCTGGGTCGGCGACAGCTTCGAGTCGCTCGGCGCCGGGCTGCGTCTGGCCCGGAATTCACCGCTGAAGCCGGGCGCGGTCATCCTGCACCCGCTGGCGCGCGGCGACGAACTGTCCACCGATCTCGACGACACCCCGCACAATTGGTACTTCGCGCAGGCTCGAGGCGCGGTGTTCATCCGCATGGCCCTGCTGACCTCGATGGTGCGTCGGATCAGCGCCGTGATGGACACCCCGGAGTAAATCAAGAACAAGGGCGGGATTGCACCACGAAGA
>JAWLFM010000074.1:0-2554 GCA_041685565.1 Thioalkalivibrio sp. | reverse complement strand
ATCCGCATGGCCCTGCTGACCTCGATGGTGCGTCGGATCAGCGCCGTGATGGACACCCCGGAGTAAATCAAGAACAAGGGCGGGATTGCACCACGAAGATACGAAGAAGGGCGATGTTCACCGGGAAGACCGGGAAGATCGGGAAGGATGAAGAGGTCAGGGTCTTCAGGTTTCCAACTGCAAAGAACTTCCCGGTCTTCCCGGTCTTCCTGTGCACAAAGCCCCTAGCCCTTATCGACTCAACAAGCTTTCCAAGACTCCAGGAGACAGGCCATGTGTGGCATTGCAGGCATCTTCCACGCCGACCCGGACCGCCGGGTCGATCCCGAAACCCTGGTGGCGATGGCCGCCATCCAGTCCCACCGAGGGCCGGACGGCTTTGGCTACCGGGTGCAGGACGACCGCGGGGTCGGCTTCTCCCATGCCCGGCTGTCGATCATCGACCTGGACGAGAACCGGGGCCGACAGCCGTTCCTGAGCGACAGCGAGACCATCATGACCGCCGTGAACGGCGAGCTGTACGACTACAAGCGCATCCGCACGGACCTGACCCTGCGCGGGGTGAAGTTCCGTACCAAGAGCGACTCGGAGATGGTGATGCATCTCTACGAGCGGGTCGGACTGGAGGACGCGATCCCGCACTTCCGGGGCGAGTTCGGCATCTCGCTGTATGACCGGGAGCATGATCGCCTGGTGCTGATCCGCGACCGCTTCGGCGTAAAGCCGCTGTATTTCACCGAGGCCAGCGGCGCCTTCGTGTTCGGGTCCGAACTGAAGGTCCTGTTCGCGCATCCCGACGTCCCGCGCAGGTTCTCGGACACCGGGCTGTTCCATCAGCTGATGCAGACCATGGTGCCGGGCACCACCGCCTTCGAGGGCATCCACCAGGTGAAGCCGGGCCACATGGTCATCGTCGAAAGGGCCCACGGCAAGCTGAAGATCCGCCAGGAGAAGTACTGGGACATGGACTTCCCGCTGGCGGCGGAGCGCGCCGAGCACAGCGAGGAGGACGAGGAATACTGGATCGAGGGCGTGCGCGAACAGCTGATGGAGGCGGTGCAGCTGCGCCTGGAGGCGGATGTCCCGGTGGCCTGCTACCTGTCCGGGGGCATCGATTCCTGCATCACGCTGGGGCTGGCCGCGGCGACGCAGCAGAGCCCGGTGAAGGCCTTCACCATCGGCTTCGACGACGTCGCCTACGACGAGACCGCAATCGCCCGGGAGATGGCGGAGAGCGTCGGCGCCGACCAGGACATCATGACCCTGCAGGCCGACCATCTCTACGACAACCTGGTCGAGACCCTCTGGCATGCCGAGCGCACCATCTACAACACGCTCGGCGTCGCCAAGCTGCTGATGAGCCGCCACGTGAACGAGGCCGGTTACAAGGTGGTGGTGACCGGCGAGGGCTCGGACGAGCTCTTCGGCGGCTATCCGGCCTTCCGACGCGACCTGTTCCTGCATGGACTGGACACCATGGACCCCGCCGAGCGCGCGGTCTGGCAACAGATGCTGTCGGAGAGTAACAAGCTGTTCAGCGGCGCAATGCTGGCCGAGGACGAACTGGATGACCCGGCGCTCACCGGCCTGGTCGGCTTCACACCCTCCTGTCTCCAGCCCTGGCTGGCGGCGGCGGAACACGTACCCGGGCTGCTGTCGCCGGAACGCCGGGCGGCGCTGGAGGGCTACGCGCCCGGGGCGGCCATCGCGGAGGCCCTCGACGGCGACATGCTGGAGGGCCGGCATCCGCTGGACAAGGCCCAGTACGTCTGGATCAAGACCATGCTCGAGGGTCAGATCCTGACCTGGGGCGGCGACCGCGTGGACATGGCGAACTCGATGGAGGCACGTCCGCCGTTCCTGGACCACCACCTGGCCGAGTTCGCCGCGCAGCTGCCGCCGTCGATGCGGATCAAGGGCCGTACCGAGAAATACGTGCTGCGCGAGGCGATGAAGGGCCTGTTGCCCAAGGTGCTCTACGAGCGCGAGAAGTTCGCGTTCATGGCGCCGCCGGCGCACACCGACCCGAAGAAGTGGGCGGCGATGAAGGCCCTGGCGGACCAGTACCTGTCCGAGGAGGCCATCCGCGAGGCGGGGCTGCTCGATCCCGAGGGCGTGAAGCGCCTGTTCGAACTGCACGAGGCCGAGGACACCTCGGTCTCGACCCAGGTGCAGCTCGACGCGGTGATCAACCACATGATCGGGGTGCAGGTGCTGCACGCGCATTTCGTCGCCGCCGACATCCCGCGCATCGCCCGCCGCAAGGCCGAGGCACTGGGCTGGCGCCCCTGATGGTCATGCCTGCGGACGCGCGGCACCCCTGAATGAGGGCGCACACGCTCCCGCACGCCAAAGGCGGGCGCGTGAGGCCGAAGAGACCGCAGCTGGCCATCCGCCATCCCGGCCCCGGCGTGTCTGGCGGGGCCAGCGGGTGCTGCACCGTCCGCATGGTCCGCTAGAACATGGCCTCGAGCCGTTCCCGGATCTCCGCATCGGCGTGCGGACCAAACCGGGTGGTGTCGGGATCGAAGCGATCGCAGAAGGCGTAGGCGAA
>JAWLFM010000313.1:0-2843 GCA_041685565.1 Thioalkalivibrio sp. | reverse complement strand
ACGGTCTCGGTAGACGAGGATGCACCGCTGCAACCGATCAATCCCTATGGCGCCTCGAAGATGATGTCCGAGCGCATGCTCATGGACCTGGGGGCGGCCTCGGACCTGCGCTATGTGAGCCTGCGCTATTTCAATGTCGCGGGCGCCGATCCCGAAGGTCGGCAGGGACAGTCGACCCCGGATGCGACCCACCTGATCAAGGTGGCCTGCCAGGCGGCCACGGGGCAGCGCGGCGGCATCACCGTCTTCGGTACCGATTACGGGACCGCCGACGGCACCTGCGAACGCGACTACATCCATGTCGAGGATCTGGCGTCCGCACACGTGCGCGCGCTCGACTACCTCGAACAGGGCGGGGAGTCCCAGGTCCTGAACTGCGGTTACGGCTGCGCGTACAGCGTGTTGCAGGTGCTGGAGGCGGTCAAACGGGTCAGCGGGGTCGATTTCGACGTGCACTACGGGGAGCGGCGCGAGGGCGATCCGCCGGCACTGATGGCCGACGCTGGGCGTATCCGGGAGGTCCTCGGATGGCAGCCGGAGTACGACAATCTGGATCAGATCGTCGGCGATGCGCTGGCCTGGGAGCGGCATTGCCTGTCGCGGGGGATCCTTTGATCCGGTACCGGATTCGGGATGATGCCAAGCGAGGTGTCTAGAGCATGTACGAGAGTTTCTATCGACTGACCGGCAAGCCCTTCTCGCTGAGTCCCGACCCCCGGTTCTTCTATGCCAGCAAGGGCCACCGGCGGGCCATGGCCTACCTCGAGTACGGGATCCATCAGGAAGAGGGGTTCATCTTGATCACCGGCGAGGTCGGGGCCGGCAAGACCACGATGGTGCGGAATCTGTTCGAGACCCTGTCCGGCAAGCCGCTGTTGACCGCTCAGTTGGTGAGCACGCAACTGGACGCCGAAGACCTGGTGCTGTCGGTCTGTCTTGCCTTCGGTCTCGAGAAGGTTGCCGCCGACAAGGCGGGCCAGCTGGCGCACCTCGAGATGTTTCTGCGCGAGGCCGCCGCCAAGGGGCAGCGAGCCCTGCTGGTGGTGGACGAGGTGCAGAACCTGAGCGCCGATGCGGTGGAGGAATTGCGCATGCTGTCCAACTTTGAGGGTGACCACGGCCCCCTGCTGCAGAGCTTTCTGGTCGGACAACCCGAATTCCGGGACATAATGCGCAGCGAGGGCATGCAGCAACTGCGGCAACGGGTGATCGCGAATTACCATCTGGGGCCGATGGACGAGCCCGATACACGGGCCTATGTCGAGTATCGCCTGGCGCAGGTGGGATGGCAGCAGGATCCGCGCCTTGCCGAGGACATCTGGCCGATGATCTTCCGCTTCTCGGGCGGGATCCCGCGCAGGATCAACACATTCTGCGACCGCCTGCTGCTGTTGGGCTATCTCGAGGAGCGCCACGAATTGGGTCCGGAACAGGTGCGTACCGTGATCGGCGATCTCGAGCAGGAACTGGGAGGCTGGATGGCCGAGGGAGTGGCAACCGCGCCGGACGCCGCTGACACGGTGAGCCATGCCGCCCTTGCCCAATTCGCCGAGGACTTCCAGTCGCTCGACAAACGGCTGGCCCGCATGGAACGCGTACTGCTCTACTCCTACCGCCAGACCCAACAGATCTTCCAGGCATTGCGCGACGCCGGCCACCTGCCTGCCGACCTTGACCCCGACCCCGGGGGTCGGACCAAGGCAAGCCCCTGAACATAAAGGAAAAACCCCCGTTCTTGCCAAGTTAAATGCCCTTAGAGCCACCTTTTCGGGCCAGAAAACGCCCGGCTAAGGTGAAATCGCACCCAAGATGCCCCCGCTGTGAGTGCCGACCGTGGGTCGCCCAAACGCGCCCGTGACCTGGATCAACCCGGCGATCGCATGGCGCTCGTAGACTTCGGGTTCTCCGACGAACCGGAATGGGTGGCATGGCACAACGATCGCGCCGGCGGCCGCGGGCGGAGGCGACACTCGCCTACGAACTGCACGGCAACCTCTATCTGAACATCACCTACCATTGCACGCTGCGCTGCGCGTTCTGCCCGAAATTCCAGGGCACCTGGACCGTGCAGGGCCATGACCTGTTACTGACCTTCGAGCCGACGGCTGAGGAGGTCCTGGAGGCAGTGGGCGATCCGGCGCGTTACGAAGAGGTCGTCTTCTGCGGGCTGGGCGAGCCGACGCTGCGCCTAGACACGCTGCTGTCCGTGGCGCGGGAACTGAAGATGCACGGGGCCCGGCGTCTGCGACTGAACACGGATGGACTCGCGAATCTGGTGCATGGCCGCGACGTGACCCCCGATCTGGCGTCGGTGCTGGACAGCGTGTCGGTGTCCATGACCGCGGCGGACGAGGCTACCTATAATCGGCATACGCGGCCCAAGCGCGCGGGGGCCTATCCGGCCATGCTCGACTTCGTGCGTGCCGCCCGCCACCAGGGGATTGATGTGACCATGACCGCCATCCACGGCCTGGATGGTGTGGATATCGCCGCCTGCGAACGCATCGCCGCGAGCCTCGACGCCGGATTCCGTCGCCGCGAACTCGACGTGGTCGGCTGAGCCGCTCTGCAGAACGGACGATGCCACGTTTGTGGCGGTCAGCATTTACCTGGGGCCCTATTTTCTCTTATCGGGGCGTTTTCGCGGTGAAAAACGGGCCTCTAAGGCCAAAAATTGCAGCATTTTCGACCTTGGATTCTTGTTATTTCAATCAGTTGCCTTGGTCCGACCCCGGGGTGGCATGGTGTGGATGAGGGCTTGGGCATCGTCCAGGAGGGGGTGGAGGAGGTCTGCCGGAATGGTGTCGCCGGCTTGTGCAAGGGCAATGGCCTGCATCAGGAGA
>JAWLFM010000312.1:0-2843 GCA_041685565.1 Thioalkalivibrio sp. | reverse complement strand
TCGAGGTCGCCCAGATCCTGGCCCATCATGGGCGCTGTCTTCTCTTCCTCGCCGACGATGCCAAGGGCGCGGGCGATGTTGGCCGCGGTAGCGGGCTGGTCGCCGGTGACCATCACCACCCGGATTCCCGCGTCCCGGCAGGCGCGGATGGCTTCTTTAACCGTTTTCCGCGGCGGGTCGTAGAGACCCACGAGCCCGAGCAGGGTGAGCTCCTGGTAGGGCGGCGCGTCGGATTGCTCCGCCCGCTTCTCCGCCACCGCCAGCACCCGCAGCCCGTCGACCGCCAGGGCCTCGTTGCGCTCGAGCCAGGCCTCGCGCCCGGCGTCGTCGAGCTCGCTCTCTTCCCCGTCCTCCCGTACCCGGGTGCATACCTCCAACACCGGCTCAGGCGCCCCCTTGACCACCACCAGGAAGCCATCCTCCACCCGATGAGCGGTGGCCATCTTCTTGGTCTCGGTGTCAAAGCTCTCCTCGCGCTCCTCGGGCAGTTCCTCGAGCAGATCGGGGCGGCGCAGGCCGGCCCACGCACCCGCCTCCACCAGCGCCACCTCCGTGGGATCCCCCGAGGGACCGTCCTCGCCGTCCAGTTCCGCGTTCGAGCAGAGCACACCGGCCCGCAGCGCGCGGTGCAGGTCATCATGCTCTCGGGGGTCCACCTCCTCGCCGTCCAGCCGGAAGTGCGCGTCGCCGTTCTCCCGGGAAACCTCAACGTCTCCGATGGCAAGCGCAACGCGGCGGAGCACCATGCGGTTCTCGGTCAGGGTGCCGGTCTTGTCGGAGAAGATGACCGTGGTGGCGCCGAGTGTTTCCACGGCGGCGAGTCGCTTGACCAGCGCGTTGCGTCGCGCCATCCGCCACATCCCCCGCCCGAGGGCCACGGTGGCCACGATGGGCAACCCCTCAGGCACCGCGGCGATGGCCAGCACGATGGCGGTCTCGACCATGATCAGGAGATCCTTGCCCGCCACGATCCCGGAGGCCGCCACGCCGATGCCGACGAGGATGACCAGGTAGACAAGACGCTTGCCGAGCCCCTCCAGACGGCGCTCCAGCGGCGTGGTCTCTTCCTCCGCCTCCTCGACCATGGCCGAGATCCGTCCGATCTCCGTGTCCATGCCCGTGGCCACCACAAGGCCTTCGGCAGTGCCTCTGGCCACTGCAGTGCCGCTGAAGGCCATGTTCTCGCGTTCGGCGAGGGGCGTCTCGGGATCCTCGAGAGGATCGACGGTCTTGGACACCGGCACCGACTCCCCGGTGAGCGCGGCCTCGTTGCATTGAAGGTTTTCCACCTCCAGCAGGCGCAGATCCGCCGGCACCATTTCGCCTTCGCCGAGGAGCACCACATCCCCGGGTACCAGTTCGCTGGACGGCACCTCCCGCGCTTCGCCATCTCGGCGCACCCGGGCGGTCATTTGCCCCATGCGCTTCAGGGCCTCCATGGACTGGAGCGCCTTCCACTCGGTCACGAAGCCGATCACCGCGTTGAGCACCAGTGCCGCAGCGATCGCCGCGGCCTCCACGAGTTGACCGAATACGGCCGCAATGGCCGCGGCGACCAGCAGAAGGATCACGACCAGGCCTTTGAACTGATCCAGGGCGACCCGCCACCAGGGCTTGCGCTGGCTCTCCCGGAGGCGGTTGGGCCCGGTCTCCTCGAGACGCCGGGCGACGGTGTCGCCCGCGAGCCCTTGCTCCTGCGCCACCTCGAGACCGTCCAGGAGCTCGTCGACAGGACGCAAAAAGGGCGGGCGGCGTGCGTCGTTATCAGGGCTCACGAGGGTGATCTCCCGGATGGATGCTGGGATCAGGCCGGCGCCGGCGCGACAGCGATGGATACGGCAAGACAGGCGGCTCAGGTCTCACGTTTCAGCAAGGTCGGCGGCGCCGTCGAACCGCAACGGCAGTGCCAGCACAAGTTACGCAATTTTCTGCGGCGACAACAAGCTTGACCCATCGCGCTGCGAGTACCGCCCGAGGACGAAGAAAGGGGGCGGTGCGGCTTGGCAATGCTGCGAGGACGAAAAAAGGGGGATGGCGCGCCCGAGAGGATTCGAACCTCTGACCTCTGCCTCCGGAGGGCAGCGCTCTATCCAGCTGAGCTACGGGCGCATTGCAGCCTGCCATGATACGAGTCGGCACCGGGGCCGTCCAGTCATCCGTGCGCAGGGGCATGCTTCGGGATAGGGCCCAGTTATGGCCTGCGCAGGGGGGGATGGCCTATACTCGGCGACCGGTTCGCGCCCGACGCGATCCCCTGACGATGCCGAGGGCCGCAGCCGGCCAGATTTGCGGAGGAAGAAAGTGGCTGATCAAGAAATCAAGATGGATGCGGGCAACAAGTTCCTGATGGTCATCTCCGTGCTGGTGCTGGCGGCGGTGGTTGCCTTCCTGGTGTACCACCTGACAGGTTTCCTGGGGCAGCTTGCGTTGGGTGAGCCCGATCCCGCACCGGCGGTCATCGAGACCGTGGATCAGCGGATGGCGCCCATCGGCCGGGTCGAGGTCGCGGCCGTGGACCCGGATGCCCCGCCGGCCGAGCCGCAGCCTGCCAGCGAGGTCTACAGTTCGGTTTGCGCCGCGTGCCACAACGACGGTGTCGCCGGAGCCCCGAAGGCCGACGACGGTGACGAGTGGGGGCGTCGGCTCGATGAGAAGGGGCTCGATACGCTGGTCTCGCATTCGATCAACGGTTTCCAGGGTATGCCCGCACGGGGCGGCAATCCCAACCTGACCGACGAGGAGCTAGAGAGGACGGTCGCCTATATGCTCGAGCAGGCCGGCGTAAGCGTCGATGACGCGGCTGACGGCGAAACGGCTGACGGCGAAGCCGCTGGTGACGAGGC
>JAWLFM010000311.1:0-2846 GCA_041685565.1 Thioalkalivibrio sp. | reverse complement strand
CCGAAGGCGATGCTGTCGGCATTGGCGAGACCGGTGACGATGCCGGTCTTGCCAGAAAGCGGAAGGGTCTCGGTCATCGGAACGCTCCGGTGTCGTGGGGCGGTGCGATCGCGTGTACGCGCGCATGGCGCCCTGATGCGGCATTGCAACACGAGTCTAGCAAAAGGGGCGGAGTGTCGCGCTCCGAGGTGCCGGCCCTTCGTGACGACCGGTTCCCATGATCCTGCATGCGGGCCCTCCGCCGCGCTCGGCTCGCGGCTGAAGGTTGCGCTCCGCGCGATGGAAGAGGGAATCCGTGTTTCGTCGTGTTTTTGGGGTGTCGTTGCGGGTGCACCGAAGGAGCGCAGGGCGCCTTCAGCCGCCGGCGGCACCCGCCAGCGCGCCGCGGTCGAAGCGGCCTTCATAGAGGCGCAGCAGGGCAGGGATGACCAGCAGGACCAGCAGAGTGGCGACGCCCAGGCCGAACACGATGGAGATCGCCATCGGGATCAGGAACTGGGCCTGCAGCGATTGTTCGAACAGCAGCGGGGTCAGGCCGGCAATGGTGGTCGCGGAGGTCAGAATCACCGCGCGCAGGCGCTGGCACGAGGCCTCGATGATGGCATCGCGCAGGGCCAGGCCCTCGTCGCGCAGGCCCTGGTAGAAGCTGACCAGGATGATCGAGTTGTTGACCACGATGCCGGTCAGGCCGAACAGGCCGAACATCGAGAGGATGGTGAGCTCCACGCCCATCAGCCAGTGCCCGATGAAGGCGCCGAGGATGCCGAAGGGGATGATGGCCATCACGATCAGCGGCCAGCCCCAGGAGGCGAAGACCCAGGCCAGCGTGAGATACATCAGGCCGAGTGCCAGTACCAGCCCGACGCGCATGTCCGCAAAGGTCTCGGCCTGATCGGCGGCGCGGCCCTCGAAGGAGTAGTCGACGCCGTGACGCTGCGCGAGCTTGTCCAGCGGCCCGTCCTCCAGGGCGGCCCGGATCCGTGCGGCATTGTTCACGCTGCGATCCACCTCCGACGAGACATGGATGGCCAGCCGCGTGTCGGCATGGCGCAGGGTCTCGAAGCCCTGACGGGAATGGATCTCCACCACGCTGTCCAGCGGCGCCAGGGCGCCCGAGGGCAGACGGAGAGACAGGCGGTCCAGGGTCTCCGTGTGGTGCCGTTCCCAGTCGGGCAGGCGTACGCGGACCTCCACTTCCTCGAGGCCGTCCTGAAAGATCTGGGCCAGGCGGCCGTCGAAGGCATCTCGCAGTTGCGTGCCGACGCTCTCGGTGGTGAGGCCGAGCGCCAGGCCTTCCGGCCGCAGCGAGTAGATGAGCTGTTCCCGCCCGAATGGCGTGTCATCGTTGATTGCATAGGTGCCCGCGAAGTCACCGAAGATCTCCGCCAGATCGAGTGCGGCCGCCTTCAATCGGTCGGGATCAGCCCCCGTCAGCCGGACGTCGAGGTCCCGACCCGGCGGCCCTCCCGTACGCTCGCTGATGCTGAAGTTCTCGATTCCCGGGGTCAGGCGCACCCGGTCCTCCCAGGCGCGGATGATCTCGCGGTTCGTCATCGTGCGCGCTTCGGGGGACACGAGCTCCACCTGGATGTTGCCGAACTGCTCGCCGCGCGGTGCATTGCCGTCACCCGGATCGATACCGAGCCCACGCCGCACCACGGCGGCCTGTACCAGCCCGCCCCCCAGTGCCTGCTCTGCCTCGTACAGGGCCTCCTCTGTGGCTGTCAGGAAGGCTGCGACCCGTTCCGGTGGGGTCCCGGCGACGAAGTTGACCCCGGCGTTGAGCACGGTGCCCTCCGGCGCCGGAAAGAAGGTGAAGCCGATCCGGCCGCTGGCGGCCAGCCCGATGGCGAGGATCAGGGCCGCGGCGGCCAGGGCGAGGGTGATGCCGGCGTGGTCCACGGCACGGGCGACGAGGCGCTTGAAGGGGCCGTAACGCAGGTGTTCGAAGGCGCTGTCGAAGCGGGCGCGCAGGCTGCCTTCCGATGGCGGCTCCAGGCGTGACAGCACGCCCTTGAGATGTGCGGGCAGGATCAGGAAGGCAATCACCAGGGTCGCCAGGATCACGCAGATCACCACCAGGGGGATGTCGAACAGGATATTCCCGATGATCCCGCCAATGAGCATCAGCGGCAGGAATGCGGCGACGGTGGTCAACGAGGCGGAGATGACCGGCGCGAGCATCCGCCGCGCGCCGTTGCCCGCGGCCTCGAACGGACTCTCCCCCTTCTGATGCAGGGTATAGGCGTGCTCCGAGACCACAATGGCGTTGTCGACGATGATCCCCAGCGACATGATGAACCCGAACAGGGAGATCATGTTGATGGTCCCGCCCACCAGCCAGAGCACGATCAGGGCTGCCGTAAAGGCGATGGGGATTCCCAGCGCCACACGCACGGCGACCTGCCGGTTGAGGAACAGGAACAGGATGCCGAGGACGAGCAGCAAACCGCCGGCACCATTCTTCAGGAGCAGCGTGATGCGCTCGAACAGCAGCTCCCAGAAGGCGTCGATCATCTCCACGGACACGCCCGGGGGCAGGATCGGGCGCACGTCCTGCAGCCATTCCTCGAGGATCTGGGCGGCCTCCAGGGAGTCGCCGGTCTCCGTGCGCAGCAGCTGCATCTCCAGTGCCGGCCTTCCGCCGACACTGACACTGACTTCGCCATCGCGCGGCCGGCGCTCGATGTCTGCGATCTGGCCGAGCCGCAGCAGGCCCAGTTCTGGATCGGAGCGTAGGGGCAGTTCCTCGAAGCCGGTAATTTCACGGCGTTGATCCAGGCTGCGCAGTTGCCGTGCGGTGTCGGCCCTGCCGGCGCTTCCGGCCGGGATGTCGCGGCTGAGCG
>JAWLFM010000310.1:0-2850 GCA_041685565.1 Thioalkalivibrio sp. | reverse complement strand
GACCGCCTGACCCAGTTCTTCGATCCGCTGCCGATCTGGCACAAGCCGCTGGAGCAGACCCGCATCGACGAGGACGAGTACCCGTTCTACGCGGTCAACCAGCGTCCGATGTTCATGTACCACTCCTGGGATTCGCAGAACGCCTGGCTGCGCCAGATCTGCGCCCAGAACTACCTGTACATGAACCGTGGCAAGGCGGAGTCCATGGGCATCGCGGACATGTCCTGGGTCTGGCTGGAGTCGCACAACGGCAAGATCCGCGTGCAGGTGAAACTGATCGAGGGCTGCGAGCCGAACACCGTCTGGACCTGGAACGCCATCGGCAAGCAGAAGGGCGCCTGGGGCCTGAAGCCGGACGCGAACGAGTCCAACAAGGGCTTCCTGATGAACCACCTGATCAGCGAGCTGCTGCCGAAGAAGGGCGATCCGGTGGACAACATCACCAACTCCGACCCGGTCACCGGCCAGGCCGCGTGGTACGACCTGAAGGTCAAGATCACCCCGGCGGACCCGGAAGAGGCCAGCACCTGGCCCGAGTTCGACACGATCAAGCCGGCGCCCGGCATGTCCGAGGCCCCGGACCAGTTGCGCTACGCGGCGCACAAGCCGGTGCACCTGAACCGTTCCATCCGCGACGTGCTGACGCGCGGCTCGCTGGACGACGAACAGTAGGCATCACAGATCCGGGCCATGCCGCCGGCCGAAGCCGGCGGCCCGAGAGAATTTGAGGAGTACCTGAAATGCGACTTGGACTCGTAATCGACATGGATACCTGCGTGGGCTGTCACGCCTGCGCGGTGGCCTGCAAGCAGTGGAACACCAGCGGTACCACCGGCGCGCTGACCGACTATCGCCCCTACGGCGAGGACCCCAGCGGCGTGTGGTTCAACCGCATTCGCCACTACGAAGTGGGTGATTACCCCAACAACAAGACCGTGAACATCCCGATGTCCTGCATGCACTGCCAGCATGCCGACTGCGTGAATGTCTGCCCCACCGGCGCCTCCTACAAGCGCCCGGAAGACGGCATCGTGCTGGTCGACCAGGACAAGTGCATGGGCTGCAACTACTGCGCCTGGGCTTGCCCCTACGGCGCGCGCGAGCTGGACCGCGAAGACGGCGTGATGAAGAAGTGCACGTTGTGCGTGGACCGCATCTACGACGAGCAGCTGCCGCCGGAAGAGCGTCAGCCGGCCTGCGTGATCACCTGCCCCGCGCACGCCCGGTTCTTCGGTGACTTCGACGACCAGGACTCCGAGGTCAGCCGCCTGGTGCGCGAGCGCGGCGGCGTGAAGCAGATGCCGGAGCTGGGCTACAAGCCGGTCAACACCTATCTGCCCCCGCGTATCACCCGCCCGATCCCCACCGACGATGTGCGCGCCAACAAGCTCGTCACCTCGGTGAAGGACTGGGTCAACAAGATGGTCGCGCGCTAGGCGCGCCCCGAACGGGAGAATTCATATGCATCCGGCATTTTCCGTCATCCTGTTTACCGTCATCTCGGGTGCGGGCTACGGCCTGTTCATCCTGCTGGCGGCCTTCCATCTCGCGGGTATCGGCCCGGCCATGAGCCACGGCGAGCTGCTGGCGCACGGCCTGGTGTCGCTGGGGATGATTACCCTGGGGCTGATGCTCTCCACCGGTCACCTGGCGAACAAGAAGAACGCCTGGCGTTCCTTCATGCGCTTCAAGACCTCCTGGCTGTCGCGCGAGGCGGTGTTCGCGGTGCTGTTCTATCCCTTCGCCGGTATCTACGGCCTCGGTGTGCTGCTGCAGGGTTCGGCCATCGGGCCGCTGCCCGCCATGGCCGGCGCGATCGCGGCCGTTCTGGCCGTGATCACCCTGTTCTCTACGGGCATGATCTACGGCTGCCTGAAGACCATCCGCCAGTGGAACACGGCGCTGACCCCGGCGAATTACATCATGCTGGGCATTGCGACCGGCACCACGCTGTTCGCCGCCATCGCCGCGGTGTTCGGCAATGCCACCACGCTGCATGCGGGCGTGGCCATCGTCGCGCTGCTGGCCGCCGCGTTGCTCAAGGGGATCTACTACTTCTGGATCTCGCGCGTGAACGGTCCGACCATCAACACCGCCACCACCTTCAACCGGGCGACCGTGCGGCTGCTGGATACCGGCCACACCGCCGGCACCTTCCTGACCGACGAATTCGGCTACGACCCGCGCAAGGACACCATCGACAACATCAAGATGGGCGTCTTCCTGCTCGGCTTCATCGCCCCGGTGCTGGTCTTCGGTTCGATCCTCTCCGGTGCCCCGGCCGGCATCGCCTGGCTGGCGGCGGTCTCGAGCCTGATCGGGATCGGCATGGAACGCTGGCTGTTCTTCGCCGAGGCCAAGCACGTCGTGCGCCTGTACCACGGTGCCCAGACCTGCACCGACTCCCTGGCCGAGCCCAGCCGCGTCGGCCCGGAAGTGGCCGCGGATGCTCGCCGTGGCGACACGCCGCGCGCCGAACTGGGCGATACGCCCGGGGGCTCCGGCTCCTGAGGCGGGCGCAACCACGCGGTTTACCCGGGGCAGCCGGGTAAACCGCGCCCAAGGCCAGGGCGGCGATGATCCGCGGCCCCTGGCCTTTTCTGTCTGGAGGGGGGGCTGTCCCGTGCGGGGCCCGTCCCGCCCTACCGACCCTTGTCGTTCTCGTGCATCCCGTGAACGATGAAGTAAATCACGTACGCGAAGAAGGCCGCGATGCCCGCCAGCGTCAGGATCGTCAGGATCCCAATGGGCGACTGAAACATGATTTCCATCAGCATGAGCTTTCCTCCGGTTGGGTCCATGCACCTTCGACGCTAGCGCCACTATGTGCCGCCGAAGTTGATCCAGATC
>JAWLFM010000073.1:0-11903 GCA_041685565.1 Thioalkalivibrio sp. | reverse complement strand
ATGGAGCCGGGACTGGATACCGGTCCCGTGTTCGCCTGCCGGCACCTTTGCCTGGACAGCGATGCGACCGCCGCCAGTGTCCATGACCGGCTTGCCGCAATGGGGGCGGATCTTCTGCTGGAAAGACTGGACGCCATCCTCGACGGCAGTCTGACGCCATCGCCACAGCCGGAGCAGGGCGTGCTCTACGCGCACAAGATCGACAAGGGCGAGGCCTGGATCGACTGGAGCGAATCCGCCCAGGCGATCGACCGCAGGGTCCGTGCCTTCTATCCCTGGCCCGTCGCGCAGACGGAATTCGACGGCCGGGTCCTGCGTGTGCAGGAGGCGCGGCCCCTGCCCGGCGAATCCCTTTCCCCAGCGACGGCCCCGGGGACCATCCTCGCCGCTCGGCGGGACGGGGTCGATGTGGCGACCGGCGAGGGCATGCTGCGGCTGCGGGTGGTGCAGCTGCCCGGCCGCAAACCGATTCCGGCCAGTGCCTGGGCGCAGGGCAGGGCGCTTGCCGGGCGGGTCCTCGGGGGCAGTGGGTGAGCCGCGGACGGACCGGATGGGTTCCCCGCCGGCAGGCCCTGGAGGCATTGCGCCGGGTGATCCTGAACGGTGAATCGCTGACCGCCGCGCTGACCGCAGAGACGGCCGATCTGCCCCCGCGTGAGGCGGCATGGGTCCGGGCTCTGGCCTATGCGACGGTGCGTTGGTACATCCGGCTCGAGGCCATGGTCGACGGCATGCTGGAGCATCCGCTGAAACCCCGCGATGCCGTTGTCCGGGTGTTGCTGTGCCAGGGGCTGGCGGAGATCTTCCACTTCGGCACACCCGATCATGCCGCGGTGCGTGAGACCGCGGAACTGGCCCGCGCGATCCAGCGGCCCGGCGCCGTGGGCCTGGTCAACGCCCTGCTGCGGCGGGCGCTGCGCGAGCGCGAGCAACTCATGGCGGCAATGGATCGGAGCCTGACCCTGAGATACGCCTGCCCCTCGTGGCTTCTGGCCGGCATCCGCGAGGCCCTTCCCCATGCCTGGGAAGATGTCCTGCGGGCATCGGTCAAGCCCGCGCCGATGACCCTGCGGGTAAACACGGCGCGCGTGGAGCGCGGAGAACTGCTGGAGCGACTGGCACAGACAGGGCTGGCCGCGACTGCGCATCCCCTGGTGCCCTCGGCCCTGACACTTGCCGAACCCATCGACGTCGACCGGCTGCCGGGCTTTGCCGAGGGGCTGGTCTCGGTGCAGGACGCCGCGGCCCAGTGGGCGGCGCTGCTGCTTGCGCCGCAGCCGGGGCAACGGGTGCTGGATGCCTGCGCCGCGCCGGGCGGCAAGACCGGTCATCTGCTCGAGACGGCCGCAGGCGACCTCGCCCTCACGGCGCTGGATGCGGATGGGCCGCGCATGGGCCGCGTGCGCGAAAACCTGCACCGGCTCGGATACCACGCGAGGCTGTGCATCGGCGATCTCGCCGACCCGGAGGGTTGGTGGGATGGCGCTGCCTTCGATGCGATCCTGCTGGATGTCCCCTGTTCCGCAACGGGCGTGATCCGGCGCCATCCGGACATCAAGCTGCTGCGCCGCCCCGGGGACATCGGCGATCTGGCCGTGCGCCAGGCCGAACTCCTGGCAACGGCCTGGACGCTGCTGCGTCCCGGCGGTCGCCTGCTGTACTCGACCTGTTCCATGCTGGCTGCGGAGAACGAAGGGGTGGTTGCACCATGGCTGGCGCGGACCGCGGATGCGACGGCCGTTCCGCTCTCGTTCCCCGGGGGCATCGAGCGTACGGTCGGACGGGCCATTGCCCTCGGCACGGAAGGAATGGACGGGTTTTACTATGCCCTGCTGGCACGCGGAACCTGAGGTCATGCGCATATGGCTCTGCGGCCTGCTGGCCTTGCTGCTGCTGCCTTCCGCCACCATGGCGGCGGAGATCAGGCATGCGGATCATATCTGGCAGGATGAGAACCACCTGCTGGTTCGCCTGTATCTCGACATGAGCCTGCCGGATGTCCTGGTGGAGGCGCTGGCCAACGGGGTGGTGGTGAACTTCAGGTCCGAGGTGCGCCTCGGATACGCACGCGGCATCCTGGGCGAGCGCACATTGACGGCGGCGGACAAGGGCGTGCGCCTGGAGTATTACGCGCTGAGCCGGCATTACGTGGTCACGGATCTCGAGCTCGAGCGGATGGACCTCGCGCCCACCCTGGGTGATGCGCTGGAAATGCTGGCCCGGCGCCTCGGCCGCGTGGTACTGGAGATGGATCCGGACGCATTGCGTCCCGGCCTGGAATACACCCTGGCGACGCGGGTGCAGCTGGACCACTCGGCGTTGCCGCTGCCCCTGCAATGGGATGCACGCCTGCGGGGCGCCTACGGGACACAACTGGGATGGCATCGGTGGTCTTTGCAGTGAGGCGTTTCCCCTGGGGGCTATTGGGCATGGCGGCCCTGTTCCTGCTGCTGCTGGCCTCGCTGGCGGTCATGGGCGATGCCGCGCAGAACTCGGACCGCTTCGAGCAGATGTTCCTCTGGCTGCTGGCCTTCCATGGCCTCGTGCTGGTGGTCCTGGGCACCCTGATCATCTACCAGCTCTCCCGACTGGTCGTCCAGAATCGGGACGGCGTGCCGGGCAGCCGCCTGACGCTGCGCCTGGTCCTCGGCTTCATGCTGGTCGCGGTGCTGCCGGCGACGGTGGTCTACTACTTCTCCTTCAAGTTTCTGAACGAGGGCGTGGATTCCTGGTTCGACGTACGTGTCGATGGAGCCCTCGAGGACGCGCTGGAGTTGTCGCGTTCGTCACTGGACCTGCGCGTGCGTCAGCTGTCGCGGGAGACACAGCAGATCATGCGCCAGCTGGAGGACGTGTCCGAGGCCCTGGTGCCGCTCGCGCTGAATGATGTCCGCGCCCAGCTGGACGCACAGGAACTGACCCTGGTCGGCGCCAACAACCGGATCATCGCCTCCAGCACCGACAGCCCGATCCGGCGCCTGCCATCGCCGCCCGGCGCCGATATCCTGCTGCGCATGAGCCCCGGCCAGCCCTTCACCCGGCTCGAACCCCAGCCGGACGGCTCGCTGGTGATCCGGGTGGTCGCCACCGGGGGGGACCGCCGCCCGGTGGCGGACAGTCGGATCCTGCAGGGGGTCTACCCGGTGGATCCGCGCATGAGCGCGCTGGCCGTGCGGGTCCAGGATGCCTTCGTCGACTACCGGGAATTCGCCTACCTGCGGGGTCCGATCAAGCAGGGCTTCATCTTCACCATGTCGCTGGCCCTCGCCATCTCGCTGATGGCGGCCCTGTGGGCCGGGCTGCTGGTGGCGCGGCGCCTGGTCCGTCCGGTCACCGACCTTGCCGAGGGCACGCGGCTGGTGGCGTCGGGCGACTACAGCACGCGACTGGCCGTGAGCCGGGATGACGAACTCGGGTTCCTGGTGCGCTCCTTCAACGCGATGACACGGACGCTCAGCGCGGCGCGACAGGAAGCGGAACGGAGCCGGCGCCTGCTGGACGCGGAGCGCGCCTATCTCGAAAGCGTGCTGCAGCACCTGCGCTCGGGGGTGCTGGCCCTGGACGGCAGCCTGCGCCTGCGCACGGCCAACGATGCCGCCTGCCAGATCCTGGGATGCGATCTGCGGGCCGGGCACAACCGCTTTCCCTCGGAGTTCGACGAGGACTGTCCGCTGGTGGTCCAGTTCTTCGACGCCATTGGCGACGCCCTGACCCAGCGCGAGAAGGAGTGGTCGCGGGAGGTGGTGGTCTTCACCCGCACCGGCCGCAAGGTCCTGATGACCCGCGCCGTCTGGCTGCCGAACCCGGGAAACAATCGGGGATTGCACGCCATCGTCTTCGACGACATGACCGAGTTCCTGCGTGCCCAGCGTGACGCGGCCTGGGGTGAGGTGGCCCGCCGTCTGGCGCACGAGATCAAGAATCCGCTCACACCGATCCAGTTGTCGGCGGAGCGGCTCTCGCGCCGGTTGGGCAAGACCCTCGAGGGGGCGGACCGGGAGATGCTCGATCGCGCCACCCAGACCATTGTGCAGCAGGTGGAGGCCATGAAGACCCTGGTCAATGCCTTCCGCGACTATGCCCAGGCCCCCCGCCTGGCGTTGGTGCCGCTGGATCTGAACGGCCTGCTGCGCGATGTCTGCGAGCTCTACGACGGCGAAGGGCAGCCGGCGCGGGTGGTGCTGGACCTGGCCGCCCGGGTGCCGACCATCCGGGCCGATGCGGGTCGCCTGCGTCAGTTGATGCACAATCTGATCAAGAATGCCCTGGAGGCGGTCCAGGGCCGTCCGGACGGCGAGGTGCGCGTGTCCACCCGCAGCCTCGAGGACGATCAGGGCCGCCGGGTGGAGCTTCGCGTGGCCGACAATGGGCCCGGGATCCGCCAGGATTTCCTGGAACGTATCTTTGAGCCCTACACCACGGACAAGCCGCGCGGCACCGGGCTGGGTCTGGCGGTCGCGCAGAAGATCGTGGAGGAACATGGCGGTATCATTGAATGCCATAATCAACCGGCAGGTGGTGCCGTGTTCGTGATCCGGATTCCGGCGAGCCACGGCGCTGAGACCGGTGTCGGAGAAGAACACGCATGAGTGGACCTTACGTATTGGTGGTGGACGACGAACCGGACATCCGCATGCTCCTGCGCGATGTGCTGGAAGACGAGGGCTACGAGGTTGCGCTGGCGGGTTCCGTGGCCGAGGCCAAGGCCGCGCGGCGCAGCCGCCGTCCCGATCTCATCCTCCTCGATGTGTGGATGCCGGATGGCGACGGCGTCAGCCTGCTCAAGGAATGGAGCGACGAGGACGGGCTGCCCTGCCCGGTGGTGATGATGTCGGGGCACGGCAACGTCGAGACCGCGGTCGATGCCACCCGCCTCGGGGCCTATGACTTCATCGAGAAGCCTCTCTCCATCGACAAGCTGACCATCACCCTGAGCAACGCGCTGGCATCGGACCGCCTGCAGCGGGAGAACCAGGGCCTCCGCCGTCACGGGGTCGCGATCGCGGATCCCGTCGGCGATAGCGCGCTGATGCAAGGTCTGCGTGACCAGGTGCAGCGTATGGCCCAGCACGATACCTGGGTGCTGATCTCGGGGGAGGCCGGGGTGGGCAAGCAGACCTTCGCGCGCTATCTGCATGCGCGCAGCGCCCGGCGGGACAACCCCTTCATCGTCGTTGCGGTCGGCTCGCTGACGGGTGAGGAGTCGATCGCCGAGCTGTTCGGCACCGAACAGGGCGATCGGGTCCGGTTCGGCCTGCTGGAGCAGGCGGCAGGCGGCCTGCTGTTCCTGGACGAGGTCACGGAGATGGATCTGCAGACCCAGGGCCGGCTGCTGCATGCCCTGGACACCCAGCGCATCACCCGGATCGGCGGCAATCAGCCGATCGCCGTGAATGTCCGGGTCATTGCCGCCACCAAGGACGACCTCGGGGAGGCGGTCGCCGAGGGGCGCTTCCGCGAGGACCTCTATTACCGCCTGAACGTGTTGCCGCTGAAGATCCCCCCGCTGCGGGAGCACCCGGAGGACATTCCGGCCCTGCTCGATTACCACATGACGCATCTGCACCAGCAGGAGGGGCTTCCGGTCCGTCGTTTCCAGGCCGGAGCCCTGGAACGGCTGCGCCGCTACCACTGGCCCGGCAATGTGCGCGAACTGCGCAACTTCGTGCAGCGGCTGATGATTCTCGGTTCCGGTGACGAGGTCAGCAGCGAGGAGGTCGAGCGTACGCTGTCGGGGCAGACCCTCCACGAGGCCGAGCTGGACGAGACCAGCCTGTTCCCGGATCTGCCGCTGCGCGAGGCCCGCGAGCAGTTCGAGCGGCAGTACCTGATCCATCAGCTCGAGCGCAGCGAGGGCAACATGACCCGGCTTGCGGAACGCGTGGGCCTTGAGCGAACGCATCTCTACCGCAAGTTCAAGACCCTCGGCATCGACCCGAAGAAGCTGAAGGCGCCATTGGGCGTGTGACAGGAGACTCGAGGTGAAGCGGATCGTGATCGTGGGCGCGGGGCAGGTGGGGCAGTCTCTCGCCGAGGCCCTGAGCGGCGACGGTCACAACGTCACCGTGATCGATACCCGCAGCGATTGCCTCGAGGCGATCGAGAGCCACCTGGACATCCGTACCGTCAACGGCTTCGGCTGCCATCCCGGCGTGCTGGAATCGGCGGGGGGCCGGGAAGCCGAGATGCTGATCGCGGTGACCGATTCGGACGAGGTGAACATGCTGGCCTGCCAGGTCGGCTCCACGCTGTTCGGGATCGGCACCAAGATCGCCCGGGTCCGGGAACGTAGCTACCACGAGAACCCGAAGCTGTTTGCCCCGGACGCGGTCCCGGTGGACATGCTGATCTCGCCGGAGGCCATCGTGACCAGCCAGATCCAGCGGCTGGTCGAGCATCCCGGCGCGCTGCAGGTCCTGGACTTCGCTGATGGCCTGGTCTCCCTGGTCGGGGTCAGGGCCTATTACGGCGGACCGCTGGTCGGGCACGAGCTGCGCAACATCCGCACCGACATGCCGGGCATCCAGGCCCGTGTCGCCGCCATCTTCCGCCGCAACCACCCGATTGCTCCCGATGGGCACACCGTGATCGAGGCCGAGGACGAGGTCTTCTTCGTCGCGGCCAAGAAGAACATCCGGGCAGTCATGTCGGAGCTGCGGCGGTTGGAGAAGCCCTACAAGCGGATCCTGATCGGCGGTGGCGGCAACATCGGACGGCGGCTGGCGGAGGCCCTGACCGAGCGCTACGCGGTCAGGATCCTCGAGCGGGATCCGCAACGCGCGGACTACCTCCGGCAGAAGCTGCCCGCGGGCACCGAGGTGCTGGTTGGCGACGGCTCCGACGACCGCTTCCTGGAGCGCGCCGGCATCGGCGACACCGATGTGTTCTGCGCGGTCACCAACGACGATCAGGCCAACATCTTTTCGGGCATGCTGGCGAAGCGTTGGGGGGTGCGCAAGGTCATGGCGCTGATCAACCGGCCGGGTTACGTGGATCTGATGCAGGACAGTGCCATCGACATCGCCCTGTCGCCGCAACAGGCCACGATCGGGGTGCTGCTGGCCCGGGTGCGCGAGGGTGGCACCGCCACCGTGCACAGTCTCCGCCGCGGCGCCGCCGAGGCCATCGAGACCATCGTCAACGGCGACGCCGCGAGCTCGCGGGTCGTGGACCGGCGTATCGACGAACTGAGTCTGCCCAGGGGCGCGACCATCGGGGCCCTTGTGCGCGATCGCGAGGTGATCATTCCCCATCACGATACCGTGATCCGTGCCGGGGACCACGCGATCCTGTTCCTGACCGACCGTGACCGGCTGAAGGCGGTGCAGCGCCTGTTCCAACCGCGGCCAAGCTTCTTCTGACCCCGGGAGGGGAGGCTGTCCGGGTGGCCTCCGGAGTCGCTTTCGGACTGTGCTAATCTCCGCGCAGGAATCAACCGGAGTCTTGGAGATGGCCGACATGATTGCGCGGTTCGAGGCCATGCTCGAGGGTGGCCAGGACTCGCCGATGCTGCGTCTGGCCCTGGGCAATGCCCTGATCGCGGCGGACCGGATCGAGGAGGCCGTTGCCCACCTGGAACGGGCGGTGGCGCAGGATCCCGCCTACTCGGCGGCATGGAAACTGCTGTCCAGGCAGTTGCTGGCCATCGGGGAACCGGCGCGTGCATTACAGGCCTGTGAACGGGGGATCGCCGTCGCCCGCGAGAGGGGCGATCTGCAGGCGGCCAAGGAGATGGAGGTCTTCGCCCGGAGGGCCCGCAAGCAGATGGAACCGCCCTCCAGTCAGCCATGAACCGTCCTGATCAGGCCGCTGCGGCAGCGGATGATGCCTACCGGGCGCCCCTGACACGCGCGTACTTCGCCCCCCGTTTCTGGGGCACATGGCTGGGGCTGGGCCTGCTGTGGCTGCTGCATGCGTTGCCGCGACCCGTGCTGCGCGCCCCCGCATCCCTGCTGGCCGTGTTGATGCGCCTTGGCTCCGCCAAGCGCCGGCGCATCGCCCGGATCAACCTGTCCTGGTGTTTCCCGGAACTGAGCGAGACGCAGCGGCGGCGCCTGCTGCGGGAGCATTACCGGTATGCCGCCCGCAGCCTGCTGGATTACGGCATGCTCTGGTTCGGTGCGCCGGAGACGCATGCCGCACGGATCCGCGTGGTCGGCGAGGAACACTTCCAGCGTCTGCACGCACGCGGGGTCCCGGTCATCGTGCTGGCACCGCACTCGGTCGCGCTGGACCACGGCGGCCTGCGCATGAGCCAGTTGCACGACGGCGTCTCGTTCGCGAAGCCGATGCGCAACCCGGTGGTGGAGTGGATCAACCATCGTTCGCGGACCCGCTACTCGGGCGATATCTTCACCCGTCAGCAGGGACTGCGGCCCGCGATTCGCCAGATCCGCAAGGGGCGTTTCTTCTATTATCTTCCGGACGAGGATCTCGGCGCCGAGGGCGCGGTCTTCGCCGACTTCTTCGGTGTGCCCAAGGCGACCTTGACCGCGCTGTCCCGTCTGGCGCGCCTGACGGGCGCCGCCGTCCTGCCCAGCTTCGCCTACTACGACGAGAAGGTCGACCAATACGTGTTGCGGCTCTGGCCGCCGCTGGCGGGCTTTCCCAGCGGCGAGGCGGGCGCGGATGCGCGTGCCATGAACGAGGCGATCGAGGCCTCGATTCGTGAGGCGCCGGCCCAGTATCTCTGGACCATGCGCATATTCCGGACCCGCCCGGGTGGAGGGCCGCACCCCTACCCGAAGAAATCCGCACCGCCGTCCTGATGGGCTGCGCCCCGGTGAGGTGGAAACTGTAACATTGGCCGTATTATCTTGGCGGGATGGTAGCCAAGGTCCTGACGATCAAGCCGTCCGAGCTGCACCGGCCGGTGGGGCAGGTGGCGCGCCGGTTGATGCGCAGACGGCTCGCGGTCGCCGAGTCCCTGGTGGGGGACCTGAAGGATCCCGAGGCGGTGCACGAGTTTCGGGTGGCGATGCGTCGGGCCCGTAGCATCGAGTCGGCCTATCGGCCGTACCTTGCCGACGTCGTCACTCCAAAGTTGCGGCGACGCCTGAAGGCGGTGGTCGCGGCGACCGGCGCGGCCCGGGATACCGAGGTGCAACTGGAGCGTCTGGCGCAGCGCCGGGTGGATCCCAAGCCGCATCACCAACCGGGCTTCGATTGGCTGCAGGAACGGCTGGAGCGGCGCCTGGAGTCGGAGTATGCGGAACTCCGTGCCTCCCTGGCGGAGCGGTTCCGGCTGGTGCACAAGCCCCTGCGCGCACGGCTCAAGGCCCGGAGCGACGGGACGGAACCCGGTTTTGCCGAGGTCACCGCCGGTCTGCTGCTGGAGGCCAGCGGCGACTTCTCGCTGCGCTGCGCACAGATCCTGGCGGACAGTTCCGAGGAGCCGCTGCACATGGCCCGGATCAGTGGCAAGCGCCTGCGTTACCTGCTCGAACCGTTGACCCTTGCCCTCCCGCAGGCAGCGGAGCAGGTCGCCAAACTCAAGGTGTTGCAGGACCTGCTCGGCGAGATCCATGACCTGCAGGTATTCGGCCAGGAACTGGCCGAGGCCTCGGAGGAGGCGGGTTCTGCGCGCCAGCGCAAGCTCATCGAGTTGTCGCTGCGCCTGCCGCTGGATGCCCCGGAGCTGGAATTGGCCCGGCAGCAGGACGAGCGGGCCGGTCTGATGTCACTGGCGCGCGGATTGCAGACACGCCAGACCGATCTCGTGGAACATCTTCGCGCCCGCCTGCGCGCCGGCGCTGCCGAGGCGCTGGTGGATCAGGTCCGTGCCATCGCGCGCGAATGTGGCCGCGCCGGTGTGATGGGGCCGTCCGCAAGCCCTTGAGGCAGGGAGCAGCAGGGCGGAACCCACGGGCTTCCGGGTGGACCAATGCTGCATTGGCACGAAGACTCTGGGGGAAACATGCTGATGCGATCGATCCGTCCCGCCCGCCCGGCGCTGGGTGCAGCCCTGCTCCTGTTCCTGCTGACGCTCGGCGCCTGTGCCGGGGAGGACGGCGGGCCGTCCGCCGCCTCCGGAAACTACAGCGTGGTCTCGCTGACCAGCGAACTGACGCACCCCTGGGCCCTTACCGTCCTGCCGGACGGCGGCATGCTGATCAGTGAACGTCCGGGGCGGCTGCGCATCTTCCGGGACGGGGCGTTGCTGGCGGATCCCGTGCCCGGCCTCCCGCCGATCGCCACGACCGGGCAGGGCGGACTGCTGGACCTGGCCCTGCATCCCGGGTTCGAGCAGAACCGCTGGCTTTATTTCACCTATGCGGCGTCGGTCGGGAACGGCGTGACCACCCGGCTGGCGCGGGCTCGCCTCGAGGATGACCGGCTGCACGAGGTCGAGGTCCTGTTCACGGCGGAGCCCGCGAGCCGGGGGGGGCGCCATTTCGGGAGCCGCATCGTGTTCGACCGCGATGGCTACGTCTTCCTGTCGGTGGGGGATCGTGGCGACATGCCGCGTGCCCAGCGACTCGATGACCATGCCGGAACGATCGTGCGCCTGCACGATGACGGCCGAGTCCCCGCGGACAACCCCTTTGTCGGACGCACCGACGCGCGCCCCGAGATCTACGCCTACGGGGTGCGCAATCCCCAGGGCATGACCCTGCACCCGCGGACCGGCGCGCTCTGGGAGCACGAGCACGGTCCCCGCGGCGGCGACGAGATCAATATCATCGAGGCCGGCCTGAATTACGGCTGGCCCGTGATCAGCCATGGCATCGATTATTCCGGTGCGCCGATCGGGGAGGGCATCCGCGAACAGGAGGGCATGGAGCAGCCGTTGCACCACTGGACCCCCTCCATTGCGCCCTCGGGCATGGCCTTCTACCAGGGGGAGGCCTTCCCGGAGTGGGAAGGCGACCTTCTGGTCGGGGCATTGGCGCACCGTCACCTGGCCCGTCTAAGCTTCGATGCCGGCAACGCGGTCGTCTCCGAGGTCCGCATGCTGGAGGACTGGGACAGCCGGATCCGTGACGTGCGTGTGCATGACGGCCTGATCTACGTGCTGACCGATCACGATCCCGGAGAGTTGCTCCGCATCGAACCCGCCGGGAAACCCTGAGGAACCGCCGATGCTGTTCGCCGCTCTGCACAAGACCCGTATCCCCGACCCCTCCGAGGCCCCGCCCGGCCGCGATGCCCCAATGCCGGTCCCGGCGCGCCATGCGGTCCTCGATGCCCCGCTGGCGCCACCGTATCCGGCGGGCATGCAGGTGATCCAGTTCGGGATGGGATGTTTCTGGGGCGCCGAACGCCTGTTCTGGCTGCGGCCCGGCGTGTACACCACGGCGGTGGGCTATGGAGCGGGGTATACGCCCAACCCCACCTACCAGGAGGTGTGTTCCGGGCTGACCGGCCACAATGAGATCGTGCGGGTGGTCTTCGATCCCGAACGGGTTTCGGTCGAGAGCCTGCTGAAGACCTTCTGGGAGGGACACGACCCGACCCAGGGCATGCGCCAGGGCAATGATGTCGGAACCCAGTACCGGTCCGGGATCTATGTCTCGGTACCCGAGCATCTGCCGCTGGCGGAGGCGAGCCTGGAGCGCTTCGCGACCGCCCTGCGCGCCGCCGGGCGCGGTCCGGTCACCACCGAGATCGCATTGCTCGAGACCTTTTACTTCGCCGAGGCGTATCACCAGCAATACCTGGCGAAGAACCCTGGCGGCTACTGCGGTCTGGGTGGGCTGGACATTGCCTATCCCGGCGGGACCTGATCAGGTGCGTTCTTCCTCCATGCCCTGGGCTGCCGCACGTACCAGGGACCGAAAGAGCCGTTGCTGGGTCTCCTTCTGCGGCAGGTACTCGGGATGCCACTGCACCCCGATACACCAGTCCTGCGCGGCCTCGATGGCCTGAATGACGCCGGTGGCCTCGCAGGCGGCGACCCGGAG
>JAWLFM010000072.1:0-11914 GCA_041685565.1 Thioalkalivibrio sp. | reverse complement strand
CCGTTTCGGACTCGCGCTGCCAATGCTGCCGCTGCCGGCCGACGACCCGTCGATCAGGCCCGGAGTGGCAGGATACGCCCATCTGCAGGGCGTCGTGGTTCGGGCCAGCCCGTCCTTGCCGTATGGGGAGGGCGTTACCAATGCCCCGCGGTCCGGTCAGGAGGTCTACACTCCGATTGGGGCAAGTGGGCCAGGTGCGGGCCGGTAGAGCGAGTGGGCGCTGAGACTCACCGGGGCTGGACCATGAAACAAGGACTTGCGAAGATGCGACGCAAGGGGTCAGTTCGGCGCGAGGAGGTCCGCGGGATGGGCTCTGGGGCATGTTTCCGCAACGGGGGTCCGTGATCTCGCCTGTCCTGTGAAGGGAGATGCGTGGAAAAACGACTGGCACCTGAAGAAGACGTTTTCCGCTTGCTCGTCGTAGTCCCTGCGTAGCGGGGTTTGCAGTTTGAAGGGGGCTTGGTCCTTGGCAAGGTACTTGCATCCGACCTCAGAGTGATCGCCTGATGCTTCTCAAGGGTCTGATGGACAAAAAAGGGGGGTGTAGTCGTGTATTTCACTGATCGCGCGGAGATTCGGGGCGAGCGTCTTGTTCCCGGGTTCGCAGCAGAAGCAAACGGAGCGCCTGAACGGGGTGCACCATGATCGACATGGTCGAAGAGCAGCCGCGGGAAGCGGCGGTGCAGATCCTCCTTTCCGACGATGACCCACGCCTCCTGCAGAGCCTCCGTGACCTGCTGATCATGCATGGCTACCGCGTGGATATGGCCGTGGGAGGGCGCCGGGCGATCGAGATGCTGCAACAAGACCAATATGACCTTTTGCTCCTGGATCTCAGCATGCCCGACGTGGATGGCCATGAGGTCATGCGGGTCATGAATGAACGCAGGATCGCGACCATGACCATTGTGATCAGTGGCAACACCACCATCGATGGCATTGCCACCGCACTGCGCGCCGGGGCCTATGATTATCTCAAGAAGCCCTATGTGCCCGAAGAGTTGCTTGCGACGGTCAACAACGCCGTGCGCAAGAAGCGCCTGGAAGACAGTCATCAAACGATTCAGCGCCGACTGAACCGCTCGGAACGCCTGCACCGACTGATCGTGAATCACTCGCCGGATATCGTGTACATCCTGGATGCGGGGGGCCGGTTCAGTTTCCTCAATGCCACGGTCAGCAAGCTCCTGGGCTATACACCCGAGGAATTGCTCGGCGTCGCGCTACTGGACATCATGGAGGAGGACCAGCAGGAAAAGGGACGCTACTTCCTCGAGCAGGCCCGTCAGCCCTATGACGAGGTGCGATCACTCGAAGTGGCCCTCCGGCCCAAGACCCCCACCCGATCGCGTCGCCATTTCGAACTCATCATCTGGCCGATGCATGAGGAGGAGCAGCCGCATAAGAACGGCGACCGTTATCGAACCTATGGGACCGCCCGCGACATAACGGATCGCATGGAGGCCGAGGCCTTCATCAGTTTTCAGGCCTACCATGACCTGCTGACCCGCCTTCCGAACCGGGCCCTGTTCAAGGATCGCCTGAGCATTGCCCTTACGCAGGCATCCCGCGAGGGGCATCAGCTCGCGGTCATGTTCATCGATCTGGACCGGTTCAAGGTGATCAATGATTCCCTGGGCCATACCTTGGGCGACCGCCTCCTGCAAACGGTCAGCCAGCGATTGCAGGGCTGTGTGCGCAAGGGCGACACCCTGTCCCGGTTCGGCGGTGACGAATTCACGCTCCTGCTGCCGGAGGTTCGGAGCTGGGAAGCCGCTGCGCAAGTGGCCGAAAAGATACTTGCGAGTCTGCGGGCACCCTTCAAACTGGAGGGCCACGAGATCTTCATCGGCGCCAGCATCGGGATCGCGATGTTTCCGGGTGCGGGCGTAACCATGGATTCGTTGATCAAGAACGCCGATATCGCAATGTACCGGGTCAAGAATACCGGACGGGACGGGTTCCAGTTGTTCACGCCGGATATGGCGGGCTCCACCAGGCGGCTCGAACTGGAGCAGGAGATGCATGGGGGATTGCTGCGACGTGAGTTCGATGTCGTCTATCAGGCGCAGGTCGATTCCACGCATGGCGAACTGGTCGGGGTCGAGGCCCTGGTGCGCTGGAATCATCCCACGCAAGGTCGTCTTGAACCAGCCGAGTTCATCTCCATCGCTGAGGAAAGCCGTCTCATCGTCGAAATGGACCGTGCCAGTCTGCAACACGCGGCACGGGAGTTGACCCAGCACCAGCGACGCTTTGGCAAGGCGCTGCGCCTGTCCGTCAACATGTCGCCGATCATGGTTTCGCGTGAAGACTTCGTTGAGTCGGTCCTCCGTACCCTGGAAGCAGAGGGATTTCCACCGCAGTTGCTGGAGATCGAGATCACTGAGAACCTCCTGCTGAGTGATCGTCAGGATGTCATCGACAAGCTGCACAGGTTGACCAAGGCGGGAGTCCGTATCGCCATCGATGACTTCGGTACCGGATATTCCTCACTCAGCTACCTGCAGAAGCTCCCCATCCACACGATCAAGATCGATCGAAGCTTTACCCGGCAGGTGAAGAGCTTCGAGGAGGGCGCCTGTATCGTGAATGCCATGGTCGCCATGGCCCTGGGCCTGAACATGGGCATCGTGGCCGAGGGAGTCGAGACGAAGGTGCAGCTGGACTACCTGACGTCGCTGGGCTGCACCCTGGTGCAGGGGTTTCTCTATGGGCAGCCGGATACCCTCGAGGCCGTCTGGAACCGCGCCCAGCAGGCGGGTGAGGCGAGGGTCAGGGCGGCTGGCCTGTAAACACTGCACGGGAGCACGGCCGGATCATCTGCCTGCTGGCCGCGGTTGTTCTCCGGTGGCGCCAAATCGGCTAGCATCGTCGGATGAGCCAGGATCGAGGACCTCAGGTGCTGACGGTGCATGCGGCATCGGAAGGCCAGCGGCTGGACAATTTTCTGCTGCGACAGCTGAAGGGTGTACCGCGCAGCCTCATCTACCGTCTGGTGCGCAAGGGGGCGGTCCGGGTCAATGGCCGGCGTGCGAAGGTAGAGATGCGGGTCACCGGGGGCGATGAGGTCCGGATCCCGGTTCTGGACCGCCCTGAGTCTGCCGGGGACGGCGCGCGGGTGGTGCACGTGCCCGAGGGGATGCTCCGTACTCTGCGCCAGGCCATCATTCACGAGGATGCGGACTATCTCGTCTTGGACAAGCCCTCCGGAGTGGCGGTGCACGGTGGAAGCGGACTGGCCTACGGGGTCATCGAGGCCATGCGCCTGCTCCGGCCGGGAACCGCCCTTGAATTGGGGCATCGATTGGATCGTGACACCAGCGGTTGTCTGGTGTTGACCAAGAGCCGCCGGGGGCTGCGTGCCTTCCACGAGGCATTGCGTGCCGGGCAGGTCGAGAAGCGTTACCTGGCCCTGGTTGCCGGAGCGTGGGCGGGGCCGCCGCGGCGCTGTGAGCTGCCCATTGCCCAGGACCGCGATGCCACCGGTCGCCGGCAGATGCGCGTCGTGCAGGGACATGCCGAGGCAGATTCCGGCGACACCGCACGCAGGGCGACGAGTCTGTTCACTCCGATCGAGTCTTATGCCGGGTTCACGTTGATGGAGGTCGATATCGGCACCGGCCGGACCCACCAGATCCGTGTCCACGGGAGGGCATTGGGCCACCCGGTCGCCGGGGACCACGATTACGGGGATCCCGAGGCCAACCGGCTTGTCCGGCGCCTGGGCCTGAAACGGATGTTCCTGCATGCCCAGGCGATTCGCTTTCCCGATTGGCAACGGGACCCGTTGCTATTCTCTGCCCCCCTGCCAGCGGATCTCGAGCAGGTCCTGCGGGCCCTTTCGGAACCGGCGCGATGATTCCCCGCAGCGGCCGCGACGCCCTGGCCCTGGTCGTATTCGACTGGGACGGAACGCTGATGGATTCGATCGGGCGGATCGTCCGCTGCCTGCATCTCGCGATTGCTGAGATCGGCGCCGAGCCGCGGACCGACGCGCAGCTCCGGGACATCATCGGCCTGGGGGTCCGGCAGGCGACCCAGGCCCTGTATCCGGGAGCCAAGGACCCCTTCATGGAGGCCCTCACTCGTGCCTACCGGCTCCATTATCTGGAGCGCGATACCACGCCGACGCCGCTCTACCCGGACGCCGAAGCCATGCTGGCCACATTGGCGGAACGGGGCTATCTGCTCGCGATCGCCACGGGTAAGTCGCGTCGAGGTCTGCAGGAGGCCTTGACCAGTAGCGGTCTGCTGCAGCGCTTTGACGCCACGGCGACCAGCGACGAACATCCGTCGAAGCCCAGCCCGGCCATGCTCAACCACTTGATCGAGCGATTGGGTGTCGATCGCCGTGATGCGATCATGGTGGGGGACAGCGCCTACGATCTCCAGATGGCGAACAGTCTGCGCGTTACGGGCATCGGAGTGACCCATGGCGCCCAAGATGCCGAACATCTGCGCCGCTTCGATCCCGCGGCCTTGATCGATCGACTCGCGGACCTGCCGCCGTTGCTGGTACCGGACGCCCATTCGAACTGAATTTCAGCAATCCGATAATGTCTCTCACGGGGAGCGTGAGCAGCATCCTCAGAAGGATGCGCGGAAGCGCGAGCCTCAAGACTCGCCGGCGCCGCCGGCGATCCCACGTCAACACAAGGACGCATGCATGGCCCTCTGGAATTCGCAGGAAAAACCCGGTTGGGAACGTGAGACCCTGGAGAAGCTGGTCCTGGCCCAGGTCACCGAGCAGCGCAGGACTCGGCGCTGGGGCATCTTCTTCAAGCTGCTGGTCCTCATCTACCTGTTCGCGATCCTGCTGATGATCCGAGGCCCGGATCTGGGGCTCGCGGAGTGGTTGGGCCATGACCCGGAGTCCGCCGACCACGTCGCCGTGATCGACATCGAGGGCCTGATCGCCAGCGCCACCACCGCAAATGCGGAGGATATCAACAAGACCCTGCGCAAGGCCTTCGAGGACGACGATACCAAGGCGGTGATGCTGCGGATCAACAGCGGGGGCGGCAGTCCGGTGCAGGCCGGCATGATCCACGACGAAATCCGGCGCCTGCGTTCGCTGCATGAGGACATTCCCGCCTACGCGGTGATCTCCGACGTGGGCGCCTCCGGCGCCTACTATATCGCCGTGGCGGCAGACGAGATCTATGCGGACAAGGCGAGCATCGTCGGGTCCATCGGCGTGCGTCTGGACAGTTTCGGCCTCGTCGAACTGATGGACAAGTGGGGAGTCGAGCGGCGGCTGTTCACGGCCGGGGAAAAGAAGGGCTTCCTCGATCCATTCCTGCCTCTAGAGGAGGCAGAGGTCGAACACATCGAGGGGGTGATCGACCAGGTCCACGAGCAGTTCATCACCGTGGTGCGCGAAGGAAGGGGAGACCGGTTGCAGGACAACGACGAGCTGTTCAGTGGGCTGGTGTGGACCGGCGTCGACTCCGTTGAACTGGGATTGATCGATGGTCTTGGAGACGATCGGATGGTCGCGCGTGACATCATCGGGATCGAGCGGTTGGTCGTCTTCGAGCCCAGGCGCACCGCCCTGGAACAGCTGAAGGACGACCTCGGGATGGCGATCGGCAACGCCATCCGGAACTGGGGGACGGTCCCGCAGTGGCGGTAGGCGGCAGGCGTCACTCGTCGATGCGAGTGACGCGGGCGATCATGCCAATGACCGGATTGTCGAGGTAGAACAGCTCGTCACCGGAGTTCATCCGCTGACTGCCTCGCACGGGAACCCCGTGCGGGATGTCCGGTTCGCTCCCGATGGCATCCGGCGGATAGTAGACGAGATCGGTTTCCAGATGCAGGAAGCGCCCCACCCAGACGCGTAAGCGTCCCTCGAGTTCGTAACGTTCCTGTTGCGGTGCGAGCGGGCGCAGCCCAACGGTGGCGCCTTCTTCCTGTGCCTCGCCGGGGTTGCGCGGACCGAGATACCGGCCTTCCTGGATGCGCATCCAGGAAGCGGACTGATAATCGCGACCGGTCTGGTCCCATGCCAGGCGCGCCAGTACGCGGGCCTGGCCGGACCGTTCCACCCGATCCGCGACTCGCGCCAGCTCGAATCCGTCCCGCGACGGACGGATGGGTCCCTCGCCGATGCCGAAGCCGGACAGGTTGGCCTCCATGGGTCGGGCGACGCCGTCAATGAAGGCCCGGCTCTCCGGGCCGAGATGCTCGAAGATCACCAGCTCGATCCTGTACTGTCTGCCTACCTGGCTGAACGACGGCGCCGGCAGCGTCGCCAGCAGTGGCAGGGTCGCCATGCGGGTCAGGAAGCGTCTGCGGGAAAGACGGGGCATCGGCATCGGATCCTTCTTCAGGCAGCCTCGCGCTCGAGCGCAAGATGGTTCAGCAGGCGTTCGACCAGGGAGACGCGGGCCTCCAGTGTCTTGCAATCGGCGAAGAAGCGGAAGGCCTTGTCGCCGTCCAGCTTGTAGGCCTTCGGGTCGGACTGGACCAGGCGAATCAGGGCGCCGCCGTCGATATTGGGCTGCGGTCCGAACAGGAAGCGTCCGCCAGCGGGTCCCATTTCCAGCTTGCGTATCCCCAGTGGCAGGAGTTTCTGGCGCAGGCGTGTCGCGGCCATCAGCGCCCTGGCCGGTTCCGGCAGCAGGCCGAAGCGATCGATGAGCTCCACCTCCAGGTCGCGCAGTGCGGCCGCATGCGGGGCGCTGGCGAGGCGTTTGTACAGGATCAGGCGGGTGTGCACATCCGGAACGTAGTCCTCGGGAAGCAGGGCCGGGAGGCCCAGTTCGACCTCGGTCGCCGCCGCTCCGGTGAACTCGATCTCCGGCAGGTGCCCGGAACGCAGGGCGTTCACCGCCCGGTTCAGGAGATCGTTGTAGAGTGCAAATCCAACCTCGGTGATCTGGCCGCTCTGTTCTGCCCCCAGCAGTTCTCCCGCACCCCGGATCTCCAGATCGTGGCTGGCCAGCGTGAAGCCGACGCCCAGGTCCTCCAGTGCGGCAATGGCCTCGAGGCGCTTGCGCGCATCCGCGGTCATCGCCCTGGGCGGCGGGGTCAGCAGATAGGCGTAGGCACGATGGTGCGAACGGCCGACGCGACCGCGCAGCTGGTGCATCTGGGCCAGCCCCAGCTTGTCCGCCCGGTTCATGATGATGGTGTTGGCGGTGGGTACGTCGATGCCGGTCTCGATGATCGTGGTGCAGAGCAGGACATTGAAGCGCCGGTGATAGAAATCCAGCATCACCTGCTCCAGTTCCCGTTCGCGCATCTGGCCATGGGCGATGCCGATCCGCGCGCCAGGCAGGAGATCCTGCAGCCTTTCCGCCGTCCGGCCGATGGTATCGACCTCGTTGTGCAGAAAATAGACCTGCCCCCCCCGCCGGATCTCGCGCAGACAGGCCTCCTGGATGATCGCATCATTCCATTCGTTGACGAAGGTCTTGATGGCCAGTCGGGCGCGCGGCGGCGTGGCGATGATGGACAGGTCGCGAAGGCCCGCGAGCGCCATGTTCAGGGTGCGCGGGATGGGGGTCGCGGTCAGGGTGAGCATGTCGACCTCGGCGCGGAGCTTCTTCAGCGCCTCCTTGTGCCGGACGCCAAAGCGCTGTTCCTCATCGACGATCACCAGGCCGAGATTGCTGAACTCCAGACCGCTCTGCAGCAGCTTGTGGGTGCCGATCACGATGTCCACCGTGCCATCCGCCATGCCGCGCAGGACCGACGCCTGATCCTTTGCACTGCGGAAGCGGGACAGCGATTCGATGCGAACCGGCCAGTCCGCGAAGCGGTCGGAGAAATTCTGATGGTGCTGCTGGGCCAGCAGCGTGGTAGGCACCAGCACCACCACCTGACGATGGTTCTGGATCGCCACGAAGGCGGCACGCATGGCCACCTCGGTCTTGCCGAATCCCACGTCGCCGCAGACCACGCGGTCCATGGGCTGGGTGGCGGCCATGTCGGCGAGGACGGCGTCGATCGCCTGCGCCTGGTCCGCGGTCTCTTCGAACGGGAAGGCGGCGGCGAAGGCATGATAGTCCGGGGATTCGACGGCAAAGGCCTTGCCCTCGCGCGCGGCGCGGCGGGCGTAGATCTCCAGCAGTTCGGCAGCCACGTCGCGCGCCTTCTCCGCGGCCTTGCGCCGGGCGCGCGACCATTGTTCGCTGCCGAGACGGTGCAGTGGCGCGTGCTCGCTGTCGGCGCCGGTATAGCGGCTGATGAGGTGCAGCGAAGACACCGGCACATAGAGCTTGGCGCCATCCGCATATTCCAGTGCCAGGAATTCGCCGGGCTGGCCGCCGATATCCAGGGTCTGCAGCCCCAGATAACGTCCGACCCCGTTTTCTTCGTGTACGACCGGCGCGCCGATATGCAGATCGTTGAGATTCTGGATGATGGCATCGGCATCGCGAGTGGGCTTCGCCCGTCGCCGCGACTGCAGTGCACGCTCGCCGAACAGTGCCGCTTCGGGGACCACGGCGAGGCTGCCGGGAAGCAGGAAGCCCTCGGACAGCGCCGCCACCGTGAGCATGGTTGGCGCCTTGGCGGCGCGGAAGGACGACCAGTCATCGACGGGCTCGGCCATGACGTCGTGCTCGCGCAGCAGCGTGAGCAGGGCCTCGCGGCGACCCGTCGATTCCGCGGTCAGGAGCACGCGCCGCGGATTGTCCAGAAAGGCGCGCAGCCGTTCGGCAGGATCCGGCCGGCCCTGCTGGATGCTCAGTTCGGGGAGCGATTCCTGCCGGAACAGCACCTGGCGCCCGCGGCCGGGGGGCAGCGGGGAAGCGGCGGGGCCGAGCGCAATCCCCGAGGATCGGCCCAGGGATCCGGCCAGGGTCTGCTCGTCCAGGTAGAGTTCGGTTGGGGGCAACAACGGCCGTTCGGCCTGGTGACCCAGCTGCTCGAAACGCGACAGCACCTCCGCTGAGAAGCGGCCGGCAGCGCCCGCAATGTCACCGAACTGGACCACCCGCGCCTCCGGGCAGTAGTCGAACAGGGTATCCAGCTGGTCGAAGAAGAGCGGCAGGTAGGACTCCACTCCGGCCGGGGCGAGTCCATCGCTGACGTCCCGGTAGATTGGGTGCCGCGACGGATCGCCCGTGAAGCGGGCCCGGTAACGGCCGCGAAAGGACTTGATGGCCTCTGCATGCATCGGAAATTCATGGCTGGGCAGCACGTCCAGCCGATCGATGCGCTCGGTGGAACGCTGTGTCTCCGGGTCGAAGTGACGCAGGGAGTCGACCTCATCGTCCAGGAACTCGACCCGCACCGGCAGCGTCGCCCCCATGGGGAAGACATCCAGGATCTCTCCCCGTACCGCGAATTCACCGTGCGTTAGAACCTGGTGTACCGCCTGATAGCCGGCATCGGTCAGGTTCTGGCGCAGATCGAGGCGATCCAGCCTTTGTCCAACGGCAAGGGCCAGGCACTCGGCCTGAAGCCATTGTCGTGGTGGCAGTCGCTGCATCAGGGTCGCGACCGGGACCACCACGAGTCCGCGGCGGAGCGATGGCAACCGGTGCAGCGTCCGCAAACGCTCGGAAACGATGTCCTCGTGGGGTGAGAAGACGTCGAAGGGGAGGGTTTCCCAATCCGGGAGGCGCAGCACCGGCAGATCGCTGTCAGCGGCAAAGAACCGCCATTCGGCGATCCATTGATCGGCGGCCTCGGTGCTTTCGGTGACGACCAGCAGCGGGTGCTGGAAGTCCTGGGCGGCCTGCGCCAGGGCCAGGACGGAGGGGGTAAAACCCAATGCCGCCCAGGTCTCGAATCCGGAGGTGGGTAAACGCCCGGGGTTCAGGGGGTCACGGGCGGCGTCAGGCATCTGGCAGTCACTGGTTTGAAGGGCATCACGGGCATTATACGGGGAAGGCACCCGCGAGCGGGTAGGGGGCGGCGGCGCCGGGCCGGACCTCTATGCAGAGTCGTCTTGCCGCGGTCGCCGCGAGGAATCAGCTGCTTGCCGTGGTCCCGCAGGAGTTCATGCCGAACAGGCTGTAGACCGGACACCAGCGCATCAGGCCGGTGGCCAGAGGGATGATCCCCAGCAAGCCCCACAGGGTCTGCGGCCCGATGAAGACCAGCGCAAGAAGGATGATGCCAACCGCGATACGCAGACCGCGATCGATGGTCCCAACGTTCCGAGTGGGTTTCAGGTTCATGGCGAATGCTCTCCGGGGTATGTGGGACTTCTTCGATCACCCTCCGGCCCTTCGGTTCAATCGATAAAGCGGCGGAGCAGCCCCTCATAGGCGTCGATCCGGCGGTCGCGAAGAAAGGGCCACTGCCGACGGACCTGTTCGGTCCGCGCCGGGTCGAGCACCATGGTGAGGATCTGCGGGGCATCCGTGCCGGCCTGGGCGAGGAATTCCCCCTGAGGTCCGGCGACAAAGCTGGACCCCCAGAACTCCGCCCCACCCGTGGTTCCAGCCGGATCGGGTTCGAAGCCCACGCGGTTGCAGGCCAGCACCGGGAGATTGTTCGCGACGGCATGTCCGCGTTGGACCGTGATCCAGGCCTCGCGTTGCCTGGTCCGTTCCTCCGCAGTATCGGCGGGATCCCAGCCAATGGCGGTCGGATAGATCAGGAGTTCGGCTCCGGCAAGGGCCATCAAACGCGCCGCCTCGGGATACCACTGGTCCCAGCAGACCAGGACCCCCAGGCGCCCGACGGAGGTGTCGATGGGTTGGAAGCCCAGATCACCCGGGGTGAAGTAGTACTTTTCGTAGTACCCGGGATCGTCGGGAATGTGCATCTTCCGGTAGCGCCCCGCGATCCGGCCGTCACGCTCGAAGACGACCGCAGTGTTGTGGTAGAGCCCTGCGGCGCGGCGCTCGAACAGGGAACCTACCAGCACCACCCCGTACTCCCGCGCCATGGCCCCCAACGCCTCGGTCGTGGGGCCCGGCACCGGTTCGGCCCGGTCGAACTCGGCGGGCACCTCCACCTGGCAGAAATAGGGGCCGGTGTGGAGTTCGGCCAGCACGACGAGATCGGCCCCGGTCGCCGCTGCCTCGGACACGGCAGTCGCGGTTGCGGTGAGGTTGCTCTGCCGGTCGCCGGCGTTGCGGTGCTGGATCAGTGCGACATGCATCGGGCCACCGTAGGGGTTGTGCGGGGGGCTCAGTGGGGCAGGACGCCCAGCGGGAACTGCATGGTCAGACAATGGAGACTCCCGCCCTGCCGGATGAGTTCACGACAGTCGATCCCGATCACGCTGCGTCCCGGGAATGCGGCGCCGAGCCGCTCCAGCGCGATGCCGTCGGAAGGGTCGTCGTAGACGGGCACCAGGACGGCATCGTTGATGACCAGGAAGTTCGCATGGGTGGCGGGCAGACGCCGGCCCTCATCAAGGATCGGTGCAGGGAGCGGCAGGGGGACGAGGGCATAGGGCTCGCCGCTGGATTGCCGGAATCCCGCGAGTTCTGCGGCCATCTCATGCAAGCCGTCATACAGGGGATCCGTGCGGTCTGCGCATTCCACATGGGCGATCGTGGCGCGATCGCAGAAGCGGGCAAGGGTGTCGATGTGACCATCGGTGTCATCGCCCTCCAGGTGCCCGTGATCGAGCCAGAGGAGCCGTTGCGCGCCCAGGTGCTGCAGCAGCTGCCCTGCGATCTCGTCCCGGGAGAGGTCCGGGTTGCGCGTGGGTGTCAGGAGGCACTGGCTGGTGGTCATGATCGTGCCCGCGCCATCGGACTCGATGCTCCCACCCTCGAGCACCAGATCGATCGATTCCACCGGCACCCTGCCGAAGCATCCCTGTGCGGCCAGGCTTCGGGTCAGCAGATTGTCGTGCGCAGCGGGAAACTTCCCGCCCCATCCATTGAAGGAGAAATCGAGCAGGACGGGCTTGCCGTTGTCGACGACGGTGATGGGTCCGTGATCACGCGCCCAGGTGTCGTCGGTCCTGGCAATCCCCGGTTGGACCCGG
>JAWLFM010000309.1:0-2894 GCA_041685565.1 Thioalkalivibrio sp. | reverse complement strand
ACGGAGAGGCTGCCTGCGACCAGATGGTAGACGGAACGAGCCAGGGGATAGTCGAGGTAGAGGTTCACCGACCGCGACAGGCTCAGGCGGGCCAGGGCATCGGCCAGGGCCAGCAACGTCAGCAGGGCGAGCAGACCACCCGCCAGTCCGGCCAGGTGGCCCTTCCAGCGTCCCTGGGGCAACAGGGTGAAGAAACCGGTCAGCACCAGGGCCTCCAGGGCGATCCAGTTGGACCCAAGGCCCGCGTGGCGCGGGATCTCGAGGCCCAGAAGCAACGCATTCAGCACGGCGAAGGTGATGAGCAGGCGAAGCAAGACGGTCTCCTCGGCAGGTGCGGGCAACAGGTGGATCGTATGGGCCGGGGCCGGAAATTACGCAAGGCCGGGTTGCTGGCATCGCATCTCCGGCGTACAGGGCGGTTTGCGGGCGGCCCCGAGTCGCTTCATCCTGAAGGTGCATCGCGTGCGAGCGCCACTGGCCCTTGCGACAACTTCCGTGCGTGAAAGTTGTCCCATGCGTTCCTCATCCAGGCATTGGCAAGCAGGGGACCCTTAAGGTGCATTTCCGGATCGACCCTTCTTCACCGCCCGGCAACCCTCCGCCCAACCCACGGTCGGCTCGGCCGAAGGCCGGATGGCAGCGGAGGGTGGCAGCCTGCGCCCATCGCAGCCGCGGCGAAGGACCGACCTGGATGCGGTCGGTCGTGGGCGCGGTCCTCACGCTGGCCCTGCTGGCGGCCCTGGGTCCTGGGATGGTGCCTGCGTCGGCGCAGGTCGAAGGTCCGCCGGATGCACTCCCGGAGTCCCTGTTCCGGCAGGTCACGGACCTGGCCCGGACACGGGCCGAGACCCCCTATGAGCCGCCGGCTGAGGTGGTCCCGAATGCCTTGCGGGAGATGACCTACGATCAATACCGGTCGATCCGCTTCCGGCCCGAGGCCGCTCTCTGGCGCGGACAGGCGCGCTTCGAGGTGCAGTTCTTCCATCCCGGCTTCCTGTTTCCGCATCCGGTCACGGTGTTTGTGGTGGATGATGGCGAGTTGCGGGAGTTGGCCTTCGATCCCGACCTGTTCCGCTATGAGGCGGAGGCGGAAGGCTTGGCCGCTGCGGGCCGCGGCGACCTCGGCTTCGCCGGCCTTCGCCTGCACTATCCGCTGAACCGGCCGGAATATCTCGACGAGGTGGTGGTCTTTCTCGGGGCATCGTACTTCCGCCTGGTCGGTCCGGGACAGGTCTACGGGCTGTCCTCGCGCGGGCTGGCGATCGACACCGCGCTGCCCACCGGCGAGGAATTTCCCGCCTTCCGGACCTTCTGGCTGTTTCGGCCGAAGCCCGACGCCGACCGCATCACCATCCTGGCCCTGCTCGACAGCCCCTCCGTCACCGGCGCCTATCGTTTCGATCTGCAGGCGGGGAACGCGGTCACGGTGGCAGTGGACAAGCGTCTCTTCGCCAGGACCGACGTGGCCAAGCTCGGTATCGCGCCGCTGACCAGCATGTTTGCCTTCGGCGAGGCCAGCGCCCGCGGAGTCGACGACTTCCGGCCGCGGGTGCATGATTCCGAGGGCCTGATGATGCATACGGCGGCCGGGGAGTGGATCTGGCGACCCCTCACCAACCCGGTGCGGCTGCGCGGGAGTTCCCTGCGCGACGCAGAACGCCCGCGTGGGTTCGGTCTGGTGCAGCGCAGCCGCGCGTTTTCCGACTATCTCGACCTGGAGGCGGAGTACCACCGTCGGCCCAGCCAGTGGGTCACCCCGATTGATGGCGACTGGGGTGCCGGCGGGGTGGAACTGGTGGAGATTCCCGCCGGCGACGAGACCAGCGACAATATCGCGGCCTACTGGGTCAGCGACACGCCGTTCCGTGCCGGGGACCGGCGCCAGTATCGTTACCGGCTGACGCTGTTCGACGACACGCCGCCGGGCGATCCGCCCGCACGGGTGGTGCGGACCCGCTCGGGCTGGGGCGCGGTGCCCGGCGCGGCGGATCCGCCCCCGCGCAGCCTGCGAAGGTACGTCGTCGACTTTGCCGGGGGCGAACTGGACGGGCTGGGCGCGGACGCCGTCGTCGAGCCGCGCCTGGAGGCGCGTTCGGGCACAATCGACGACCTGCATGCACGGCGACTGCCGGACGATGCCGGTTGGCGGGCCACCTTTCTTCTCGCCCCGGAGGACGGGGAGGCGGCCGACCTGCGCCTGGTGCTGACCCGGGACGGGCGGCCCGTGACCGAAACCTGGAACCATGTCTGGTACCCCGATGAACGCTGAGTCTCTCGCCAAACAGGCTGCCGCCGGCCCCGAAACGAGGCGGGCTGGTGTCCTGCAGGTACCGGGGCTCCGTGTGCGGCGTAGCCTGTTCTTCGGCCTGGTGACGGGGACGGTGATCCCCGGCGCAGTGATGATGGCGCTGGTGCTTCAGGCCGCGGGGATGGGTCCGTTCCAGTGGGCGATCCTGCCGCTGTTTCTGATCACCTTTGCCTGGATCGCCGTGTCGTTCTGGACCGCAGTCGCTGGGTTCCTGCTGCACGCCCTGCGGTTGGATCCGCTGTCACTGCAATCGTTGCCGCACCATGGTACGGGCCTGGAGTCCGGCATGCTGCAGGGGCGCCGCGCCGCGATCGTCGTCCCGATCCATAACGAGGATCCAGCTCGGGTCATGCATGGCCTCGAGGCCACCTGCCGTTCCCTGCTCGCAACCGGCCAGGGTGCGGCCTTCGATCTCTTCCTGCTCAGCGACAGCAACGATCCTGCAGTGATCGCCGGCGAGGAACGGGCGGCGCGGCGACTTCGGGCACGCATGCCGGGGCCTGTCCGCATCCGTTACCGACGCCGACCGGTGAACACCGGACGCAAGGCCGGCAACATCGCGGATTTCTGCCGGCGCTGGGGCTCC
>JAWLFM010000308.1:0-2901 GCA_041685565.1 Thioalkalivibrio sp. | reverse complement strand
CCGTTCAGCGTGTCGGCCCCCAGCCCGCCGACCAGCGTGTCGTCGCCGGCCCCGCCGAGCAACGTGTCATTGCCATCCATTCCCAAGAGACGGTTATCGAGGCTGTTGCCCTCCAGCAGGTCGGCACCGTCCGTTCCGCGGAATTCGATTTGCGTGTCTTCGACATCGGGCGCAGGCGTGGGGATGCGGGTCAGGGCCAGCAACTCGGGCGTCATGATATCCTGTCGGCTGAGGGGCAGGCCGTCGTCGGAATGGATCCTCAATGTCTCGTCCCGGTAGCGTAGGACGCCGCCAAAGGAGGTGGATTCGAACGCGAGCTGGTCGAGGTTGCGCAGCATCGGCCATGCGGTCAGGTCGATCCGGTCGATACCGGGCGAGAAATCGCGGATCACATCGGTCTGTCCATCCGCCGCCATCACGAAGATATCCGCACCGGACCCGCCAATCAGGGTGTCCTCGCCCGGCCCGTCCATCAGGATGTCGTCGCCGGCGCGCCCCTCGATCCGGTCATTGCCGCCGCGTCCGGTCAGGATCTCGCCCGCGTCGCTTCCGATCAGGGTATTGTCCCCGTCCGTGCCGGTCAGGACGCTGCCCATCGGACCCGGGTCCATCGCCAGGCGTGTTACGCCGACCTCCGTATGGCTGCCGACATAGATATCGACCCGGCCGCCGACATCGTGCGCCGCGATGGAGGCAACATTCGCCAGCGAGATGTCGAAGCCGTCGCGGATCGTGTCGTGGTGCAGAAGGCGCCCGCCCGGCAAAAGCTCGAACAGGGTCAGGCCATCATCCGCCCCTCCGACAATGATGAAGGCGCGCTCCCCGACCATGACCGTTTCCACCGTCGTGACATGCTGAAACCGCGTGTTGAGATCGTCGATCACGTGGTCGACCGGTGTCAGCCCGCCAAGCGTGTCGATGCGCAGCACGCTGAGCGAGGAACTGTCGCGCGCGGTGACGACCACGTAATCGCCATCCGGAAGGGTGACGTGTCGCAACGCGCTGATCCCGGCCACCCCGAGGCCGTCATCGGCCCCGGAAGCGCCACGCGCCGAGAGGCTGCCATCGGGTTCGACGGCGTAGCTGCGCACGGTGCGTCCGTCAGAATCGGCGGCCAGGAGAAACTGGTTCGCCCCGGGCGCTGCCCGTGCAAGCGATGATGCGGAAAGCGGGGCGCCATCCGTCTCGACCTGCGAGATCGTGCCGCCCGACGCGATCTGGAACGTGTCCAGCGTCCCCGTGCCGGCGTTGGTCGCGTAGAGATACGCTGTGTCGCCAACCTCCATCTGCACCACGCTGCTCATCGCGACAGTCCCGTCCGCGGGGGAAAGTGCCCCCCCAACCAGATCGCCCGCGGCATTCAGCCGGTAGAGCCGGGTACTGTCGGGCTGCGGCGAAAAGGTGGCAAGGTAGGTTTCGCCGTCAACGTCCAGAAAGCCGATGCGTTCGGTTTCGGTGGCCATCCAGTCATTGTCGCTGAGCTGCGCCGCGTTGCCCGAAATGTCGAAGGCGGAGATGACACCGCCCGACCGGCTGATGGCATAGAGAACCGGGTCGCCATCGGCATTGGCGCGGATTTCCAGATCCGTGACCCCCGTGAGACGCCTTGCATCTTCCCGTTCGATGAGCGCGACAACGCTGAGCTGTGTCATACCCTGACCCACATGCGCGGCCCCCACCGCGCTTGTGACCATGCCGGCTCAGCGTGCAGGTATTGTCAGGGTTTTGTGGCCGAGTCGCGGCGCTTGCGATCAAGTTTCGAAAAACCGCCGCGATGTCCGGGCGATCAGACCCCGTGATAGCCGCGATACCAATGCACGAAGCGCGCGACGCCTTCGGCCACCGGCGTGCCCGGCCGATAGCCGGTCAGGCGGGTCAGCAGGCCGGTATCGGCCCATGTGGCGACCACGTCGCCGGGCTGCATGTCCATCATGTTCTTGGCGGCCTTGCGCCCGGTCGCGGCCTCGATCGCCTCGATGAAATCCATCAGCGGGACCGGATCGGAATTGCCGATATTCACGACCCGGTAGGGCGCGACGGGCGACAGGCTGTCGCCTTCGGCAACCGGGCCCGTGGGCCGGACAGGCACGGCCTCCACAAGGCGGATGATGCCCTCCACGAGGTCGTCGATATAGGTGAAATCGCGTTTCATCCGGCCGTGGTTGTAAACGTCGATCGGGTCTCCGTTCAGGATCGCGCGGGCGAACTTGATGGGCGCCATGTCGGGCCGCCCCCATGGCCCGTAGACGGTGAAGAAGCGAAACATGGTCGTCGGCAGATCGTAGAGATGCGCGTAGCTGTGGGCCATCGCCTCGTTGGCTTTCTTCGTCGCCGCGTAGAAGGACATCTGGGTGTCGGCCTTGTCGGTCTCGGCGTAGGGCATCTGCGTGTTGGCCCCGTAGACCGAGCTGGTGGAGGCCAGCAACATGTGGGCGGGCGGATGGGCGCGCGCGGCTTCCAAAAGGCGAAACGTGCCGATCAGGTTGGCATTCACGTAGCTTTCGGGCGCCTCGATGGAATAGCGCACGCCGGCCTGCGCGGCGAGATGGATGACGGCATCGGGCCGCGACCCCGCGAACAGGGTGTCGAGCGTGCCGGGCGTTTCCACCCTGTCTTCGACGACGCGAAACCCGGGCTGGTCCAGCAGCATGGCCTGCCGGTCCTGTTTCAGCGTGACGTCGTAATAGTCCGTCATCGCGTCGATGCCGATGACCTGCCAGCCGGATTTCAGCAACCTGTCACTCAGGTGATAGCCGATGAACCCGGCCGACCCAGTGACAACGGCCGTCCGCTGGGGGTGCGCCATGTTTCTTGCCTTTCAGGAACGAAGCGGCCCACCATCGCCGGCGGGCCGTTTCAGGTCAATCGTCGGGGTTAGACGAACACGAGGTCGTCGACGAT
>JAWLFM010000005.1:0-43138 GCA_041685565.1 Thioalkalivibrio sp. | reverse complement strand
ATTTCCGGGAACTGCGCAACCGGCTGGAGGCCCTGCACCTGGGAGCCTCTCCCGGCGGCAGGCTGGGAGAGACCGAAATCGGCGAAGCCCTGTCCCCTCAGCAGGAGGGACCCATGTCGAACGGCTTCCGGGAACCGGCTCGCCTCCCTGGCGAGGCCCCTGCGGCCTTCTCCGCGGAAGAGGAACGCGAGCGCGAGACGCTGCGCGCGGCGCTGGCCGCCCACAAGGGGAACCGATCCCAGGCCGCCCGCAGCTTGGGCATCGACCGCACGACATTGTGGCGCAAGCTGCACCGCCTGCGCCTGATCCAGGAACGGAGCCCGACATGAAACACGCCATCAAGCGCATTGCCGCCGCCCTCGAACGCGCCTTCCCGCAATTCGCCGACACCCCCTCGGGTCAATACCGGGCCTGGGCCTTCGATCCCGACCACGGCTTCCGTCCGATCGAACGCATGCAACTTCCCTCGCTCGACGACCTGCTGCATCTCGAGCGCCAGAAGGATCTTGCGGAACGCAACACACGGCAGTTCGTCAACCGCCTTCCGGCGAACCACATGCTGCTTTGGGGCGCCCGCGGTACCGGCAAATCCTCCCTGGTTCGCGCCCTGCTGCGGCACTTCGGCGACACAGGCCTGCGCCTGGTCGAGGTCGACAATCGCGGTTTGAATCGGCTGCCCGAATTGGTCGAGCCCCTTGCCAAACGGCCGGAACGCTTCGTGATCTTCGCGGACGATCTCGCCTTCGATGCCGACGATGCCGGCTACCGTGCGCTCAAGGCCCTGCTGGACGGACGCCTGGGCGGGCTACCCGAGAATGTGCTCCTCTATGCCACCTCGAACCGCCGCCACCTGGTGCCGGAACCCCGCCACGAGAACGATGCGGGGCCGGACCCGGAACTGCACCCGCAGGAGGCGAGCGAGGAGCGCATTTCGCTGTCGGAACGCTTCGGCCTGTGGCTCGCCTTCCACCCGCTTTCGCAGGACCAGTACCTGGACATCGTGTGGCACCACCTGGCCCGTCTGGAGGCCGTCGTCCCGGACCATGAGCGCGAGCAGCTGGCCATTGAAGCGGCGCGGTTCGCGACGCTGCGAGGATCACGAAGCGCACGCGTCGCCAGCCAGTTCGCCGCCGATCATGCCGGGCACAGGGGCCTGAGCGGGATTCGCTGAGCATCCTGTTGGCAACGGCTGGCGCCCCGGACCCACCCGGAACCTCAAGAAAGCGAGGCACGCCGGCCTTCCGGCGGGTGTCGGCAGCAGGGATGCTGCCGTCAAGCCTACAGGGACGTATTCACGGCGTCCCGCCGGAAGGCCGACGGGCCTCGCTCCACCCCGGAAGCCGGGAACTGGTCCCAGCCGATTCAGGCCATGTTCTCGTGGATGGCCCGGGTGACCGCGTCGAGTTCCGCCGGCACCTTGATCGGCGTCCGGCTGGCCTGGGCGATGGCGGCGTCGGGGTCCTTCAGCCCGTGTCCGGTCAAGGTGCAGACCACGCTGGATCCATCCGGGATCTTGCCTGCCCGGATGTCGCGCAGCGCCCCCGCCACCGAGGCCGCCGAGGCCGGCTCGCAGAAGACCCCCTCCTTCTCCGCCAGCAGCTTCTGCGCGGCCAGGATCTCCTCGTCGCTGCACTCGTCGAACCAGCCCCCGGCCTCCTCGCGCACCTTCCAGGCGACGTCCCAGGACTGCGGATGGCCGATCCGGATCGCGGTGGCGACGGTATCGGGATCATCGACCATGGCGCCGCGCATGAAGGGTGCGCTGCCACTGGCCTGGTAGCCGATCATCTTCGGGCGTTGCCCGGCGACACCGCCCCCGGCGAACCGGCAGTGGCCGCTGCAGAAGGTGCAGGCCCCGGTGACATGATCCCCCGAGCTCGCCGCGAGTTCCGAGTAGCCGATCCAGTGCGCGGTGATGTTACCCGCGTTGCCCACCGGCAGGCAGTGAAAATCGGGCGCCCGCCCCAGCTCCTCGACGATCTCGAAGGCCGCCGTCTTCTGACCCTGCAAACGAAACGGGTTCACCGAGTTGACCAGCGTCACCGGGGCCGCACTGGCGACCTCCTTGACCAGGCGCATGCCGTCGTCGAAGTTGCCCTCGATCTGGATCACCACCGAACCGTGCATCATCGCCTGGGCCAGCTTGCCCATCGCGATCTTGCCGTCCGGAATGACCACGAAGGCGGTGATGCCGGCGCGGGCCGCGTAGGCGGCGGCCGCGGCGGAGGTGTTGCCCGTGGAGGCACAGATGATCGCCTTGGAGCCTTCCTCCACGGCCTTGGTCACGGCCATGGTCATGCCCCGGTCCTTGAACGAGCCGGTGGGGTTCAGGCCCTCGTACTTGACGTAGAGTTCGACGTCGCGCGCGAGCTCCCGCGGGATGTTGTTGAGCCGGATCAGGGGCGTATTGCCCTCACCCAGCGAGATGATCCGCGTGTCGTCGTGCACCGGGAGACGGTCCCGGTAGCGGTCGATCAGGCCGGTATAGCGATGTCCGAAGGCCATGGTGAGAGTTTCCGTTGGGATGGGAGGTGTGGGGTCAGCGGGCCAGGGATTCCATGCGGATCCGGGTCACCGGCGAACTCAGGTGGGCAAGCGCTTCGATCTCGTCGATGGCGCTTTGCATGTCGCCCTCGCGGACCTGGTGGGTCAGGATGATGATCGTGGCCTCGCCACGCTCGGGATCCGGCTCACGCTGCAGGATCGCCTCGATGCTGATGCTGTGGGCGCCCAGCACGCGCGTGATGTCGGCAAGCACACCCGGCCGGTCATGGGCGCGCAGGCGCAGGTAGAAGGAGGTGCGCACCTCGGCCATCGGCAGGATCGGCAGGTCGGACAATGCGCCGGGTTGAAAGGCCAGGTGCGGCACCCGGTTCTCCGGGTCCGCGGTCAGCGCACGGACCACATCGACCAGATCGGCAACCACGGCGGAGGCCGTGGCCTCGGCCCCGGCGCCGGCGCCATAGTAGAGCGTCGGCCCGACGGCATCGCCCATGACCAGCACCGCATTCATCACGCCATCGACGTTCGCGATCAGGCGCCGCTCCGGGATCAGGGTCGGGTGCACGCGCAGTTCGAAGCCGCCCTCGGCCCGGCGGGCGATGCCCAGGTGCTTGATGCGATAGCCAAGTTCGCCTGCGAAGGTCACATCCTCTCGGGTGATCCCGCTGATACCCTCGACATGAATACGATCGAACTGCAGCGGAATGCCGAAGGCGATGGCCGCAAGGATGCACAGCTTGTGGGCGGCATCGACGCCCTCGACGTCAAAGGTCGGATCGGCCTCGGCATAACCAAGGCGCTGGGCCTCGGCGAGCACGTCGCCGAAGTCACGGCCATGGTCGCGCATCTCGGTCAGGATGAAGTTTCCCGTTCCATTAATGATGCCCGCGAGCCACTCGATACGGTTACCCGCCAGGCCTTCGCGCACCGCCTTGATGATCGGGATGCCGCCGGCCACCGCAGCCTCGAAGGCGACGACCACGCCCCGCTCATGCGCCCGGGCGAAGATCTCGTTGCCGTGCAGGGCGATCAGGGCCTTGTTGGCCGTGACCACATGCTTGCCCGCCGCGATCGCCTGCAACACCAGTGTGCGCGCCGGCTCCGTGCCTCCCATCAACTCGACCACCACCTCGACCTCCGGATCGGCCACGACCGACGCCGGATCGGCGGTCAGACGGACGTCGTCCAGGCGGCATTCGCGCTCACGAGAGAGATCCCGCACCGCCGCAGCGACGACGGCAATACCGCGTCCCGCGCGCCGCGCGATCTCGTCGCCATTGCGGGCGAGCACCTGCACCGTACCGCAGCCGACGGTTCCCAGGCCGAGCAATCCGATTCTGACGGGCTTCATTCGCGGGCTTCCTTATTTTCAGCCGAGGGTTTCGTGGGTCCGGCGGATCAGGTCGGCGTCTGCGCGGGATCGGGTTCTTCAGCCCTCGCGCTGGCGAGAATGGAGTCTGCCCGGAACATCGCCTTGATGCCGCGCAGGGCCTGGCGGGTACGCTGCTCGTTCTCGATCAGGCTGAAGCGCACATGGGTATCGCCGTAGCTGCCGAAGCCGATACCGGGCGAGACCGCCACCTTCGCGTCGCGCAGCAGCTTCTTGGAGAACTCCAGGGAGCCCATCTCCCGGTAGGGCTCCGGGATCGGCGCCCAGACAAACATCGTCGCCTTCGGCCTTTCCACCGTCCAACCCATTGCGTTCAGACCGTCGCAGAGAACGTCGCGCCGGGACCGGTAGAGTTCGCAGATCTCCCGCACGCAGTCCTGCGGCCCTTCCAGTGCCGCAATGGCCGCCACCTGGATCGGGGTGAAGGTGCCATAGTCCAGATAGGACTTCATCCGCGACAAGGCCGCCACCAGGGTCGAGTTCCCGCACATGAAGCCCACGCGCCAGCCCGGCATGTTGTAGGTCTTGGAAAGCGTGTAGAACTCGACCGCGATCTCCTTGGCCCCCGGGACCTGCAGGACCGAAGGCGCCTTGTAACCGTCGAACACGATCTCCGCATAGGCGATATCGTGCACCAGCCAGATGTGGTTTTCCCGGCAGATCGCCACCACGCGTTCGAAGAAATCGAGGTCGACGCATTGCGTCGTGGGATTGGCAGGGAAATTGAGGATCAGCATCTTCGGGCGCGGCCAGGAGTCCTGGATGGCGCGGTTGAGTTCGGCGAAGAAGTCGACATCGGGCGTCAGGGGCACATGACGCACATCCGCCCCGGCGATCACGCAGCCGTAGGGGTGGATCGGATAGGCCGGATTCGGTACCAGCACCGCATCGCCGGGTCCAAGGATGGCCAGCGCAAGGTGCGCGAGGCCCTCCTTGGAACCGATGGTCGAAATCGCCTCCGTCTCGGGGTCGAGATCCACGTCATAGCGCGCCTTGTACCAGCGCGTGATCGCCCGGCGCAGGCGGGGAATGCCCTTGGAGACCGAGTACCGGTGGGTATCGCCGCGCTGGGCCACCTCGACCAGCTTGTCGACGATATGCTGCGGGGTCGGCTGGTCCGGATTGCCCATGCCGAAATCGATGATGTCCTCGCCTCGGGCTCGGGCCTGCGCCTTCAACTGATTGACGATATTGAAGACATAGGGCGGCAGGCGCTCGATGCGGGGGAAGACGTCCATCACGGATGGGTTCCTGAATCGTGGATTGGGGCCGTCCGGCCGCGGGCACCCGGCCGGTCCAACACAAACGGGTGAAGGTATAACCCACCTGCCGCAGTGTCAACGCAAGGGCATCGATGCAACACCCGCGGCCTGCGGGGGCGCTTGCCGCAGGGATGCGATGCCAGTAGGTTTGGGACGATGCAGTTTACCCAAATCACTGACGACGAACAGAACATGATCACCGGCTATGCGCGGGATCATGTCGCAGTCAATGGCGTCCGCTACAACGGCAGCCTGATCCTGCGCCCGGACCGCCTGCTGCCCTCGTGGCCAGTGTCCGATGTCGCCGCCCTGAACCTGGAGGCGCTTGCCTGGGTGCGGGACCATCCGCCGGAGATCCTGCTGCTCGGAACGGGACCGCGCCAGACCTTTCCCGAGCGCTCGCTGTGGCGGGAGTTGCGCGCGCAGCCGTGGGGCATCGAGATCATGGACACCGCTGCCGCCTGCCGCACCTACAACCTGATCATGGCAGAGGGTCGGATGGTCGCGGCGGCACTGATCATCGGCCACTGAGTCACGCGGCGCGATGCTGGCCGGCTCGGCCGCCGGCCACCGGAATTCAGGGGCCGGGCAGCAACACGTCCTCGGAGAATCCGCGCGCCCGGAGCAGGCGCCGCAGTCGCTTCAGGGCCTCCATCTGGATCTGCCGCACCCGCTCGCGGGTCACGCCGATCTCGGCCCCGACCTGTTCCAGCGTACAACGCTCGAAGCCGTGCAGGCCGAAGCGGCGCACCAGCACCTCACGCTGCTTCTGGTCGAGTTCCTCCAGCCAGGCGCCAACGAGATTACGGATGTCCTCGTCCTCCAGCAGGGCCGAGGGCCCGGCCGAATTCTCGTCCGGCAGGATCTCGGTCAACGACCGGTCGCCGTCCGGCCCGACCGCGATGTCAATGGAGGTGGAGGGTTCGGACATCGCCCGGAGCTTCTGGATCTCGGCCACTGGCTTGCCCAGCCGGGTGGCCAACTCCTCCTCGGTGGGTTCCCGCCCCAACTCCTGCATCATCCCCCGCGCCACCTTGCTCTGGGCGCGCAATTCCTTGCTCACATGCACCGGTATGCGGATCGTGCGCGCCTGGTTCATCAAGGCGCGCTCGATGGTCTGGCGGATCCACCAGGTCGCGTAGGTGGAGAAACGGAAACCGCGCTCGGGGTCGAACTTCTCCACCGCATGCATCAGACCGAGGTTGCCCTCTTCGATGAGATCGAGCAGCGCCAGTCCCCGGTTCATGTAGCGGCGCGCGATCTTCACCACCAGCCGCAGATTGCATTCGATCATCCGCTGGCGACCGTTGGGGTCTCCCGCCCGCGCCAGCCGGGCATAATAGACCTCTTCCTCCGGGGTCAGAAGGGGGCGGAATTCGATATCACGGAGGTACAACTGAATGGCGTCCAGTTCCGCGGGTCCGGCATCCTGCTGCAATCGGCCGGTGGCCGGCACCTGTATCGGATCCTCCTCGACCTGGATCGCGTCATCATCGGTACCGACGACCTCGCTGATCTCGGGATCCTGCTCGTCGTCTTCCCGAGCAGCATCCGCCTCGGGTTCCGTCGGGTCGCCGGGGACCTGCTTCGGAAATCGGTTCTGTAATGACATGGTGCGGGACTTCTCCATCTGAGCGCCAGCATCTACCGCCGGGGGAGATAACGCGTCGGGTCGACAGGAGCGCCATCAACCCGGATTTCAAAGTGCAGCATGGGACGGTCGGCCCCGGAATCGCCCAGCAGGGCGATCCTTTGGCCCGCGCGCACATTCTGGCCCTCGCGCACCAGCAGTTCTTCATTGTGCCCGTAGGCGCTGATGAAGCGGGCGTCGTGCTTCACGATAATAAGCCTGCCATAACCGACCAGTCCACTCCCCGCGTAGACCACCTCCCCATCGGTGGCGGCGCGCACGGCATCGCCGCGACTGCCCCCGATGGCGATGCCCCGGCGTGTGGTCGCATTGTTGGAGAAGGGACGCAGCAAGGGGCCATCGACCGGCCACTGCCATTGCAATGGCCCCCGCGCAGCGACCGTTCCGCCTCCCGGGGCCGGACGCGCCGGCGGCTGGACAACCGCCGGTGCCGCATCTCCGGTGCCCGCGTTGGACGGGGTCTCGGGCCGCGGCGGTGCCTTCAGCGCGGATGCCGGAGACGGCGCGGCGGCGCTGGCGGAAGGCGATGGTACCGGGGCGGGCCGACTGGCCAGGGACCGGGCGCCGCTCAGGCGCAGGCGCTGACCGGGATAGATCAGGTAGGGCGGTCCGATCCCGTTGCGGCGGGCGACGTCACGCCAGTCCAGGCCGTGCCGGGTCGCGATGCGATAGAGCGTCTCGTTCCGCTGCACCACGTAGGTCCCGGAAACGCTCGCGTCACCGGGTGCCGCCGGGGGCCGCGCGGCACAACCGGCCAGTCCAGCCATCAGCAATGCCAGGGTGAGCCAGAGAACGAGTGGCCGGGAACGCATCAATCCACGAGCGTCAGGAAGGCCATGATGGCCACCAGCAGGACGACCGACAGCCAGCCCAGGCGTTCCATGTAGGGCCGCAGATGGCGGTCCGCTTGCGGACCCAACCACGCCATCAGGAGCCCCACAGCGAAGAAGCGCGCGCCGCGACCGACCAGGGAGGCGATCACGAAGGGCAGCAGCGGCATCGCCAGGGCTCCGGCGGTAATGGTGAAGAGTTTGTAGGGAATCGGCGAGAAGCCGGCAATCAGCACCACCCACACCCCCCAGACCGCGAACCATTCCTGGGCCAGATCCAGACTCTCGCCGTAACCGGCCTCGATGACCCACGGCGAGACCAGCTCGTAGGCCAGCATGCCAATGACATATCCGAGCAATCCACCCAGGACCGAAAAGACGGTGGTCAGCGTGGCCAGTCGCAGGCCCTCGCGCGGGCGCGCCGCCGCCATCGGCGCAAGCATCACATCCGGAGGGATGGGAAAGAAGGAGGACTCGGCGAAGGACAGCGCCGCGAGGTAACGCGGCGCGTGCCGGTGCCGCGACCAGATCATGACCCGGTCGTAGAGCGGCTCGAAGATCTTCACGACTCGGCCCCGGAGAGCATGGGCACGAAACACACGGTGTCGAGCAGATCCCGGACAAAGGCCTCCTCGGTGTGGGTATAGCGGACCAGTTGCTGGCGTCCGTCGACACCCTCCACCGGCGCGACCAGGCGCCCCCCGGGTGCGAGTTGCACCAAGAGTTCATGCGGAACCTCGCGGGGCGCCGCGGTCAGCAGAATGCCATCAAACGGTGCCTTCGCGGGCCAGCCCTCCGCGCCGTCGCCATGCCGGACACTGACATTGTTGATCCTGAGCCGGCTGAGCAGCTCTCGCGCACTGCGGCTCAGCGCATGGATACGCTCCACCGAGCATACGCGTTCGACCAGATGTGCCAGGACCGCGGCCTGGTAGCCCGAACCGGTGCCGATCTCCAGGACGGTGCGTACCGGAGCGCCGTCAAAGAGGGTCTCGGTCATCCGGGCAACGATGTAGGGCTGCGACACCGTCTGCCTGTAGCCGATGGGCAGGGCGATGTTCTCGTATGCCCGATGCACCAGCGCCTCTTCCACGAACAGGTGACGCGGCACCTGACGGATGGCCTCCAGGACCGCGGCATTGCGGATTCCCAGTTCCGACAACTGCTTGATCAACCGGTCGCGCGCGCGTTGGGAGGTCAGACCGGCGCCCGAGATGTCAACCGCCATCCGTTTCTCCTTCCAGCCAGCGCCCCACGGTGTCGATCGCCTCGAACTGGGTGAGGTCCACCTGGATGGGGGTCACTGACACGAAACCCTCGCGCACCGCAAAGAAGTCGGTCCCCGGACCGGCGTCCTGTTCCGGTCCCGACGGTCCCACCCAGTAGATCGGCCGCCCGCGCGGATCGCTGCTCTTCACCACCGGCTCCGACTTGTGCCGATGTCCCAGGCGTGTTGCCTGGACACCGCGAATCTCATCGAAGGGCAGGTCCGGGACATTGACGTTCAGGATGGTGGCGGCGGGCAGCGGGACCCGGTGCAGCCGATCAAGCAGATTCAGCACCACCCGAGCGGCGGCGTCGTAGTGCTGCATGCGCGGCCCGACCAGCGAAACGGCGATCGCGGGCAAGCCAAGAAAACGGCCCTCCATCGCCGCCGCCACCGTTCCCGAATACAGGACGTCGTCGCCCATGTTCGCGCCCGCGTTGATGCCCGAGATCACGAGATCCGGCTCCCGGTCCAGCAGCCCGGTGATGGCGAGGTGCACACAGTCCGTGGGCGTTCCGTCCACGCCCATGTCCCCGTTCTCGAGCTCCTGGGCGCGCAGGGGGTGTACCAGCGTCAGGCTGTTGCTGGCGCCGCTGCGGTCGCGATCGGGCGCAATGACCCGTACCTCCGCCACCGCGCGCAGATGCCTCGCCAGGCACTGAATGCCGGGCGCGTGAATACCGTCGTCATTGCTGACCAAGATGCGCATGAGCGAACAAACCGGGGATGGAGGCGCCTAATATACTGGAAACGGCGAGATACGCACTGAATCCGGCATCGTCGGCGCAGGCGGCACCGGGCTTGCCCCCGATCACCCGATTCGGGAATCTGCAGCGGGGATCGGAGTGCGTGCCACACGGTGGGGATGGGAAACCGGCTGCCGCCGCGGCACACGCCCCTGAATGGGATGGACTGATGAATTCAGACGAAGATCCGAACGACGTCGGACACTTTCTGCGCGCCATCGGCGAGGTCCGGCGCCTGCAGCACGATCAGGCGGATGTGCGCTCGCCGGCCCCGGCCGCGCGTGCCCTGAAGCGGCGAGAGGACGAAGTCGCGGTACTCCGGGACCTGCTCAGCGATCCGGTGAACGCCACGGACCTGCAACCGGGGGACGAGCTGCGTTTCGTGCGTCCGGGCGTCAGTCAGCGCGTCTTCCGGAATCTGAAACGTGGCCATTACCGGGTGCAGGAGGAACTCGACCTGCATGGGCTGTTCGCCAGCGAGGCCCGCCGGGCCGTGGCGGCCTTTCTGAACGAGGCACGCGGCGAAGGTCACCTCTGCGTGCGTGTCGTGCACGGCAAGGGCCTGAGGTCGCGGCAACAGGGGCCGGTATTGAAGGGCCTGCTGGATCACTGGCTGCGGCAACGCGACGACGTGCTGGCGTTTTGCTCGGCCCGGCCCGCAGATGGCGGCACCGGTGCCGTCTACGTGCTGCTCCGCCGCGCCAATCCGGGTCACCCCTGAGGCCCCTCCCCGGTTTAACCGATTGTCCTGCGCCGGAAAGATCCGGGATGCCGTTGCATCAGGTTGAGTTACGCCGTAGGGTAATGACGAGAGGGCATGGGTCCGGCAGCCGGCGAATCGCAGGCGGCCGAAGGAATTCCTTGCCAACGGCGTTTTTTCGATGCAATATCTGTACAGCAATGATGCAAAACGCTGTACCGACACCATGAGGGCCGAGATGATGAAGACATGGAAGCTGCTTCCCCTGGCGCTTGCGCTGGCCACTGCCGCACCGGCCCAGGCCGAAGAACTGGCCGAGCGCGTAGCCGGCAGCCAGGCCGCAATTCAGAAATTCGCCTCCACCCTTCAGGGGCACCTGCAGGCTGCAATGCAGGAAGGCGGTCCCACTGCGGCGATCAAGGTGTGCCAGCAGCGTGCACCCGAGATCGCGAGCGACATCTCCAGCGAAACCGGCTGGAGCGTGGGGCGCACCAGCCTGAAGCTGCGCAATCCCGACAACGCCCCCGACGAGTGGGAGCGGGCGGTGCTCGAGGACTTCGATGCCCAGCGTGCCGCCGGTGTACCGGCCAGCGAATTGTCCCGCCACGAGGTCGTCCAGGAAGGCGATGAGGAAGTGTTTCGATTCATGCGCGCCATCCCGACGGCTGGACTGTGCCTGACCTGTCACGGCTCCGAGTTGGGCGGCGACATCCAGCATGCGCTGGAACGGCTGTATCCCGACGATCAGGCCACCGGCTATTCCGAGGGTGATGTACGGGGTGCCTTCACCATCATCCAGCGCATGTAGTCCCGCGCAGGGATCCAGCACCCCTTTGGTCTGACCTGTCCCGATTCCGGAAGGCCCGCATGCCGGGCCGCGCCGATGTGCCCGCCTGTGCTACATTCCTTTGAGGCGCGGGTTCCCGTCCCTCCGGCGTGCCCGGCCCTCGTGCCCCCTTCTGGACAAAGACCGAGCCATGACCCGATCCATCGATGCAGAGTTGCTCGCCCTGGCCGTCGACGCCTCCAACGACGGGATCGTGATCGCCGAGCAGGAAGGCCAGGACAATATCCTCATCTATGTGAACCGGGCCTTCGAGGAACTCACCGGCTATACGGCTGAGGAAATCCTCTACCGGGACTGCCGTTTCCTGCAGGGCAACGACACCGATCAGGATGCCGTGCGCGAGATCCGTTCCGCGCTGGACGAGGGCAAGCCCTGTCGGGTGGTGCTGCGCAATTACCGCAAGGACGGATCGCTGTTCTGGAACGAGCTCTCGATCACCCCCGTCTACAACGATGACGACCAATTGACCTATTACATCGGCATCCAAAAGGACATCAGCGGCCGCGTCGAGGCCGAAGAGCGTGCCGAGCGTGCGGAAAAGGCGCTGGCCGAGGCGCGTGGGCAGGACAACGACACGAAGGCCTGAACGGCCATGCCCGTGCGCCGCCGGGTCATGCCTCAGCCGCCGCCCTCCGACAGCTCCGCGATCGCCCCGACGACCCCGGTGGCGTACTCCCCCGGCCCCAATTCCATCTCCAGCACCAGATCGTCCCCGTCCTCCCAGTGCCAGTCGAGCCGGCTCGGGCGCAGCCGCAGAGGCCGGCGTGCGGGGGCCAGGCCCTCGCGCTCGAGGCCCTGGGCAAGCGCGGACAACCCTTCCGCGACGGCCTGCTCCAGCTCCAGGACCGGCCCGGCGCTGCCCGGCACGCCCCGGCCCCAGAGGGGTCCGGTCGGGTGCAGATCGAGCCGTTCGCAGCGCTCCCGCAGCGTAGCATCGACAGTGGCGACGGCGAAGACGCTGCCGGAGCCGTCCAGGTTTGCCAGGTCGCCCGGCAGCAGGCGGTCCCAGGTGCCGTCCTGCACCCGCCGCCGCAGTACGGCGTTGAAGATCGCGGCCCGTGCCGCCGAGAGATACAGGCTGCGCTGATTGCGGCCGCGTGGACGCAGGCGGCCGGCGAACCAGGCCCGCGCCCGCTCCAGATTGCCGTGACCAAAACGCTGCTCGCCGAAATAGTCCGGCAGCCCCCGCGCGCGCAGCTGCTCCAGCAGTGCCTCGGCCGCAGCCCGGTCGCCCGCGACCTCGCGCAGGCGCAGCCGGAACCGGTTGCCGGCCAGATGCCCGGTCTTCAGCTTGCGCGAATGGCGCCTGCTCCCGAGGATCTCCACCCCCTCCATCCGCCCTCGCGACCAGTCCGGTTCCTCCCGGCCCGGCAGCTGGACGCTGAACCACTGACTGGTCACCGCGTGCCGGTCCTTTCGGCCTGCATAGCCGACGTTCGCCCTTGCCACGCCAGCCACGCGCGCAAGCCACTCCGCGACCGCCTCGCTGTTGTGCCCGGTCTTGCGGATGTGCAGCCAGACGTGCTCACCCGCACCATCCGGCTCGGTCGCGGCGATCTCGTCCACCACGAAGTCTTCCGGCAGCACCTTGATGCGCGCCCGCAGCGGTATCGTCCATGGGAACAGCAGCTCCATTGCCGGATCGGCGTTCATGATCCCGCTCCCGAGGGCCTGGGATCGGGATTCGGCCGGGGCTCGGCGACCCGGTCGCGCAGATACACCGGCTGCGCCCGGTCGGGGCTGAGATATTCGCCCCGGACGTATGCCGCCGCGGCGAGGATGGCCACCTCCCGGGCACACGGCAATGCGCCAGCATCCACCTCATCTGCACGGAGTCCGAGTCGATCCATGAGCTCCGGGTAGGCGCCGAGACCACTGCCCAGGGCCAGGCGCGGCCCTTCCGCCCAGGCCACGGCGATCTGTCCCGGAACGCTCAGGTGTTCCTCCGAGACGCCCACCCGGCGCGCCGAATCCACCGCCAGCAAGGACCAGTAGACCTCGCCCATCCGCGCATCGAGCAACGCCAGCACCTGCCGCGCTCCCCGATCGGCCCCCTGCTGCGCCAGGGCGGCCAGGGTCGATACCGGAATCACGGGGCAATCAACCGCGAAGGCCAGCCCCTGGGCGACCCCGAGACCGAGCCTGACCCCGGTGAAGGCCCCCGGTCCGCGACCGACGGCCACGGCATCCATTTGCCCCGGAACCAACCCGGCCTCGGCAAGCAGCCGGTCCACCTGGTCCAGGATCAGTTCGCCGTGACGTCGTGCCGCGCCGGGCTCCAGCAACCAGCGCAGTTCGCCATCCACCCAAAGCGCCGCAGAACAGGCCTCGGTCGCGGTCTCCAGCGCGATCAGGCGCATACCGCACCTCCCCGGCCCTGCCGTGCCGTGCGCAGAAACTCCAGCGCCTGCTCGGGATCGCGGGTCTCGTGGAAGCGCGGCAGACTGCGCAGGAACTGCCGCCCGTAAGGCTTCTGGGTCAGACGCGGATCGCAGAGGGCGAGGATACCGGCATCGTTGGCGTCGCGGATCAATCGCCCGACACCCTGCTTCAGGGCCAGGACCGCCTGCGGCAACTGGAACTCCATGAACGGACTACCGCCCCCGGCCTCGATCGAAGCGGCGCGGGCCTGCAGCACGGGATCATTCGGGGCGGCAAAGGGCAGACGGTCGATGATCACAATGGACAGCGTGTCGCCGCGGATGTCGACCCCCTCCCAGAAGCTGTGCGCACCGAGCAGCCAGGCCTCGCCGGAGCCTCGGAAGCGGGCCAGGAGCTCGGCGCGCGGCTGCTCGCCCTGCACCAGCAGGAGCCGCCCGGGAGGCAGGCGATCACGCAGCAGCGCCGCCGCCTCGCGCAGCGCCCGATGGCTGGTAAAGAGGAAGAATCCGCCCCCGGGATTCCCGGTGAGCAGGGGCCAGGCCCAGTCGATACAGGCGCGCGTGTACCCGGGGGTATTCGGATTGGGCAGCGGCTGTGCCGGCAGGGCGAGGCAGGCCTGACGCGAGAAATCGAAGGGGCTGTCCAGGCGCTCGGCACGCACGTCCCCGGGCAGGCCGAGGCGCCGCGCCGCATGGCTGAAGTCGTCGCCAACCGCCAGCGTCGCGGAGGTGAAGATCCAGCTCGCCGGGCGCGCGGCACGACGCTGCGCCAGGGGCTGTGCCGCGTCCAGCGGGGTACGATGCAGCATCAGGCTCTGCTTGAAGCGCTCGACCCAGGGCACGGTCTCGGGACTCTCCTCGAGCCAGGCACGCAGTCGCGCGCGCAGGGTTACACAACGGACCCGCGCCTGCTCCAGGCCGGGGCTCCGATCCGCCACCAATGTCAGCGCCTCCTCCATCTCGCCCAGCGCCTGATCCAGCCCGGACAATGCCGGGAGCACGCCGCTGGCATCGGCGACCTCGGCCCAGCTGGCCCGGGCGGGCCAGGCCTCGGAACAGTGCAGCAGGGCCGCGATCGCCGCCTGCAAGGCGGAGACCCGATCGCGCAGATCCACCATCTCCGGGGCATCACGCTCCATCTCGCGCAACACGTCCCGCCCCAGTTCGCGAACCGCTCGCGTCCCCACCGCAAGACCGAAGAATGCCCCGGCAATCTCCGGCAACTGATGTGCCTCGTCGACGATCACCGCGTCGACATCCGGGAGCAGGTCCCCGAAGCCCTCCTCCTTCAGCGCCATGTCCGCCAGCAGCAGGTGATGATTCACCACGATCACCTCCGCCTCCTGTGCCCGGCGCCGCGCCCGGACCACGAAGCAGTCATTGACACGGGGGCATTCGCCGCCGAGGCAGTTGTCCACCGTCGAGGTCACCTGCGGCCACAGGGGCGCATCCTCGGCAAGGATATCCGCCTGGGTCAGGTCACCGGTGGCGGAGGTCCTGGCCAGCCGGCGCAGGGATTCGAGGGTCGCGAACTGCCGCCCGCGGCCGGCGGCATCGCCTGCGGCGGCCTCCAGCCGGTAATGACACAGGTAGTTGGACCGCCCCTTCAGCAGGGCAACCCTCGGGTGGCGGCCAAGCGCCTCGCAGACCATCGGCAGATCCTTGGCAAAGAGCTGATCCTGCAGGGTCTTGGTCCCGGTGGAGATCAGCACCCGTCGCTCCGACAGCAACGCGGGCACCAGGTAGGCATAGGTCTTGCCAACGCCGGTGGCGGCCTCGATCAGGAGCGCGGAGGGCACGTCCTCGATCACCTCGGCCACCGAGCCGGCCATCACCTGCTGCGGGGCACGTGGCTGGAAACCGGGAACCGCACGCGCCAGGATGCCACCCGGGCGCAGCGCCGCGCGTGCGCGCTCCGCGGCCTTCGCGACGGCATCAGCCAACGGCCCGCTCCAGACGCCGCACTTCCTCCAGGGCCCGACGCGCCCCCTCACTGTCGCCCAGCGCTTCCCGTGCCCGGACGATGATGCGCCAGTTCGACAGGCTCAGCGCAGGATCGGCGGGCCCCAGCTGCAGGGAGCGATCCGCCATCCGCTCGGCCTGCTGGAACTGCTGCTGCTCCAGCCTGACCTGGGCCAGTCGATTCCACAGGCCCGCGTCACGTGGAGCGATGCGCAGGGCCCGCTCGAGCTGCAACCCGGCCAGGCGCAGATTGCCCTCCGCCCGGGACTGATCGGACTGCGCGGCAAGGGCCAGCGCCGCCGGGGCGGTCGCCGGAGCCTTTGGTACCCGATCAGGTGCCGGTTCGGCCGGGCGGGTTTCCTCCGTCTCCGGCGGAGCCACGACCACGCCGCCGGTGCGCGTGTCCGGCGGCAGTCCCGACCGGGACGCGGGAACCGCGCAGGCTCCCAGCATGGCCGTCAACAGCAGCACCCCGGGGATCCGGGCGATCCGGCCTTCGCGGCCCCGGCTCCTTGCCTGTCTCACTGTCATCGAAACCACCTCTCCAACCAGCCGGATCCTTCGTCTTCGAACGCCGACCCGAAGTCGCAGGCGGCACGCGTCCTGGGCGCCGAGTCACGCCAGAATGGAAGTTCGATGCGGTCCGGGCAGGCCTCCGTCTCGGTGCGCAGGCCGGAATGCCGATCCACCCATTGTGACTCGATCTCCGGATGATGCCCCAGGTTCAACGAGCCTCCCGGCAGCATGGCCATGGTACGGACCCAGATGGGTACGGCGCCAGTTGCGCCCGTCAGGCCGATGGGCCGATTGTCGTCCAGCCCCAGCCAGACCACCAGGAGATGCCGGTCATCGAAGCCTGCGAACCAGCTGTCGCGCAGGTCATTCGAGGTCCCGGTCTTGCCGGCCAGTACACGCCCGGGCAGGCGGCTGCCAATGACGCGGCCGGTGCCCTGGGTGGTCACATCATGCAGGGCCCGGTTGACCAGGCGCACCGCTGCGTCGGGAACCGCGCCCCGGAGTTCCAGGCCAAAATGCGACAGTTCCTGATTGTCGACATCGAGAACGTCCCGGATGGCCCGGCTGCGCGTTGCATAGCCGCCGTTGGCGAGGGCCTGGTAGATGGTGGCGATCTCCAGTGGTGACATGTCCAGGGCCCCGAGCGCCAGCGAGGGCAGCGGCGCCGGCGTCCGTTCCAGGCCGAGGGTCTGCAGCAAGCGGATGACCTGAGAGATGCCGATCTGTTGGGACAGCCGCACGGTGGCCACGTTGTAGGAGCGGACCAGTGCCTCCCAGGCCGTGATCTGGCCGTGGAACTCGCGGTCGAAGTTCTGCGGCGACCAGGGCTGACCGTGCGGCAGCTGGAGGGTCAGCGGACTGTCGTCCAGCAGGGTGGCCAGCGTGTAGCGCTCGGGATCGGAAAGGGCCGCGAGGTAGACGAAGGGCTTGATCAGCGAACCGACCGGCCGCCGCGCCTCCACGGCACGATTGAAGCCTGGAAAACGCGGGTTGCTGTCACCGACCAGTGCGAGGACCTCTCCCGCGAGCGGATCGGTCACCACCGCGGCGGCCTGCAGCGAGGCGTCGACGCCCCGCGTTGCAATGAGTTCGGCCACGCCTGCCCCGACGTGCTGCTCCAGGGTGAACTGGATGCCTGGGTCCAGGGTGGTGAAGATGCGCAGTCCCTCATTGCGCAGATCCTCCTCGCGGTACTCGCTGCGAAGCTGCCGGCGCACCAGGTCGAGAAAGGCCGGGAAGTGGCCCTCGCTGCGCGGCACCCGCGGTGAGACCCCCAGGGGCCGCGCCTTCGCCTGCTCGATCTGATCGAAGGAGGCGAGTCCCTCCCGCAGCATCCGGTCAAGCACACCGTTGCGCCGCGCCAGCGCGCGCTCGGGGAACCGACGTGGATCGTAGTAGCTGGCGCCGCGTGCCAGCCCTACCAGCAGCGCCAACTGATCCAGCTCGAGTTCACGGAGCGGACGCTGAAAATAGAACTCTGCGGCGAGACCGAAGCCGTGGATCGCCCGCTCTCCCGCCTGGCCCAGGAAGACCTCGTTCAGATAGGCCTCGAGGATCTCCTCCTTGGAGTAACGGTACTCCAGCAGAATGGCCATCACCGCCTCATTGAGTTTGCGCTTGAGGCTCTGCTCCTGAGTCAGGTAGAGATTCTTCACCAGCTGCTGGGTGAGGGTACTGGCTCCCTGCACGGTGCGCCCCGCCCGCAGGTTCGCCCAGGCGGCCCGGGCGATGCCGATCGGATCCACGCCACGGTGCGCCAGGAAGCGCCGGTCCTCGGTGGCCAGCAGGGCCGCCACGAGCCCCGGAGGGACGTCCTCCAGCGCCACCAGGATCCGGTCCTCGCCGTGCGCCGGATAGATGCTGCCGATCAGCATGGGCTCGACCCGCATCAGATCGACGCTGCCCTGCCGGTCCCTGAGATCGGTGACCCTGCCGTCGCGCAGCCGCATGCGTACCGCGCGGGCCGGTTCCGCTCCGTCGCTGAAGACGAACGGCCGGGTCCGCAGCGACGCCTCATTGCCCTGAATCAGGAACTGCCCAGGCCGGGAATCCCCCTCCTCGTAGTTCAGGGCCTCGAGTTCCAGCCGCAACAGATCCATCGTCAGCGCCCGGCCCACGTACAATTCCAGCGGGCGTGCGAAGACGCGAGCCGGCAGGGCCCAGCGTTTGCCCTCGAAGCGGGCCTGGATCTCACGGTCCATCTGCTGCACGTACCAGGCGCCGATACCGCCGGCGACCAGCATCAGGCCCAGGGAAAACCAGAACCCGGCGGCAAGCGTGCTTCGAATCCGCGAACGGAAACGACGTCTGTGCATGGTGGTGTTCGATTTCGGGGAAACGCCAATGGTAACCTGAGCCGCTGGCACCTTACACAAGCGGCGGTGTCCACACCCAGCCCATTCTCCCTGTCAGAGGCCCCCATGGATCCGCTCGAGCGACAGCATCAACTCCTCCGGACCCTGTCCGAGCCCGGCCGTTTCCCCCATGCGGTGTCCTCCGTCGAACACATCGATACCCATATCTCGACCGTACTGCTGGCGGGCGAACATGCGTACAAATTCAAGAAGCCGTTGAACCTCGGTTTCCTCGATTTTTCCAGCCTGGACGCGCGCAGACGGTTCTGCGAGGCCGAACTCCAGATCAACCGTGCCCTCGCGCCAGGGATCTACCTGAATCTCGCCACGGTGCGGGGCTCCCTGGAGGATCCGCGGATCGATGCCGGGGACGACGCGGGCGCCGTGCTCGAGTACGCGGTACACATGCGCCGGTTCGACCGTGACCGGCAGCTGGACCGCCTGCTCGAAGCGGGTCGCCTGCCCGTGACGGCCATGGACGAGCTGGGACGCATCGTGGCCCGCTTCCACCAGGACACGGAGCGCGCCGGGCAGGACTCGGAGCACGGCACCCCGCAGCAGGTCCTGGCGCCGATGCTGGCCAACTTCGAGGCCCTCGCACCCTCGGCCGCACGGGTGGCCGGGCGTCGGGAACGCCTGCAGGAACTGGAGTCCTGGACCCGAGACACCACGGAACAACTCGCGCCCTTGATCGACGCGCGGCGCCGCCAGGGGTTCGTGCGGGCCTGCCACGGTGACATGCATCTCGGCAACATGGTCTATGTCGATGACGAACAGGGCGAGGAACGGCTCGCGATCTTTGATGGCATCGAGTTCAACGCGTCGCTGCGCTGGATCGACGTGGCCTCCGAGATCGCCTTTCTGACCATGGATCTGCACGCCCGTGGCGCCCCCGGCCATGCCCACCGGGTGCTCAACCTCTACCTGGAGCACCGCGAAGATCTCGGTGCGCTGGCCCTGCTGCCCTTTTACCAGGTGTACCGAGCGCTGGTGCGGGCCAAGGTCAATGCCATCCATGCCGCGGAGTCCGGGCTGGAGCGAGAGGAGCGCGAGCAGTGTGACGCGGAGGTGGAGCGTTACCTGGCGCTGGCCACACGCCTGCGCCACCCGGGTCGCCCCGGCCTGATCCTGATGCATGGGGTCTCCGGCACCGGCAAGACCTTCATCAGCACGGAGATCCTTCAGCGCCTGGGCGCGATTCGGCTGCGCAGCGACATCGAACGCAAGCGCATGATCGGACTGGCCCCAGAGGACCGTCCAAGCGCCGAACAGGAGTCTGCGCTGTATTCGCCGGAGGGCATCGGGGCGGTCTACCGGCGGCTTTTCCTGCAGGCCGAGACCCTCCTGAATCAGGGCCAGACGGTCATCGTGGACGCCACCTTCCTGACCCGGGATCAACGCAGGCCCTTCCAGCTCCTGGCCGGGCAGGTCGACGCCGGCTTTGCCGTCGTTGCCTGCACGGCAGACCCGGACACCCTGCGCGAGCGTCTGGCGCAGCGCGGCCGGAAGGGAACGGATGCCTCCGACGCGGACAGGGCCGTGATGGAGGGGCAGTTGTCGCAGGTGGAGCCGCCAGGCGCTGACGAACCGTCGCTGAACACGGGTCCCGGGAATCCCCTGGACTGGCCTGCACTCGAACGGATGATCCGGGGGGACCCGGAGGCGGCGCGCACGGACGCCGGGTGACAACCGGGTTGCCGCGCTCTAAGCTCAGGGTGATGTACCCGTCGACCGGAGACGGGCCTCACGCGGGGGCCGCACCCGGTCCCGACGGCCGCGATCACGGCCCGGCGCCCCTGATAACGGTGGGCGCACCGACCACCAGGAGTTTCCTCTGATGCTGCCACGCCTGAGCATGATCCTCGCCCTGGCCCTGCTCGCCTCCGCTGCCGCCCAGGCAGATGCCCTGCTGCGCTTCATCGACAGCGAGGGCGAACATTCCGAGATCCTGGTCAAGGGCCCCTACGCACGCATGGACATGGCCAATGGCGGAAGCGGGGGGGCGGGCTTCATGCTGTTCAATGCAGGCGACCGCTCCCTCTACATCGTCGACCAGACCAACCGCAGCTACATGGCCTTCAACGAGCGGGTGATCGATGCCCAGATGGAGGCCATGGAACAGATGATTGCGGACCTGCGCGCACAGGTCCAGCAACTGCCGGCCGAACAACGGGCCGAGATGGAGGCCCAGCTGGGTCTCGGGGTCGAGACCGGGCCGGTCGAGGTGGAGACGCGGGCAACCGGCCGGGAAGAGGAGATCGGCGGGCTGCGCTGCGAACAGAAGGAGATCATCGTGGGCGGCAGGGTGCAGAATGTCGCCTGTGTCGCCGGGCCGAACGAGCTTGGGCTGTCGCTGCGTGACTTCGACACCCTGAACGCCCTGATGGAACGCCTGTTCGAACTGTCGCGCCGGGCACTGGACGCGGGCGGGCCGATGGCCCAGGCCATGGGCTCCAGTGTCATGCCCCCCCTTGACGGGGTCCCACTGGAGGTGCGCGACCTGCGTGACGGGGTCAGCACGCGACTGGCCGGAATATCCACGGATACACTGAGTCCGGAATTCTTTCGCATTCCCCCGAACTATAGCGAACAGGAGCCGTTCTGATCCTGGCAATGGTCACTCGCCGACACATGCCGCTGGCCCTGCTTCCCATCATGCTGGTGACGTCCTGTGCCGGCACGCCAGCGCTGGCCTCCAACGACTACCCCGCCTGCGCAAGGCGGGGCACTGCTTCGAATAGACCCACCACCGCAAGGAAATCCACATGTCCATCGTCCGCCTCGCCTTTCTGTCTACCCTGGCCCTGCTGCTGCTCCTGCCCGCGACCCAGGCGCAGGAAATGATTCTGGAAACCGAAGACCGACGCATCTACACCGTCGAAGGCGAATACGCCTTTTACCGGGACATGCTCGAGTCGGCGATCACCGGCGAGGGACTGGTGATCAACGCGGTCGGCAACATCGCCACCATGCTGGAGCGCACCGGCGCCGACCTCGGCGGCGAGAACCTCTACCTGCAGGGTGAATCGCTGGAGTTCTGCAGCGCGGTGTATTCCCGCCGCATGATGGAGGCGGATCCCCACAGCATCGTCTTCTGCCCGTACGTGATCGCGATCTACGAACTGGCCACCGAACCCGACACCATCCACATTGGCTATCAGCGCGTCCCCATTGTCGGTGACGAGGCCTCCCGCAAGGCCCTGCAGGACGTGGAAGACCTGCTCGACCGCATCGCCAACAACGCGATGGCCTTCTGAGCACCCTTCTCCAGACCGCCTTACCGCTTCAGGCCGGGCCGCGCGCGTACCGGCCGCAATGACGGGAGGGGGGTGCAGACGAACCCGGCATACCCTGGCCCTTCAGCCCAGTTGCGCCGCCAACGCAGCGTACTCCTGCGTCACCTTATGCCTGGGATCCAGGTGGATCATGGGTTGCGACAACTGGTGGGATTCGCGGATCCTTACCGATGCCGAGAGATAGGGGGTCAAGACCGGCAGCCCTTCCTGGATCAGTTCTTCAACGATTCTGCGCGGCAGCGAGGCCCGGCTCTGGAACTGGTTCACAATGATGCCGTCGACGACCAGGCCGCGATTGTGGTCCAGGCGGATTTCCTGCACGTGCTCCAACAGCGCATACAGGGCTCGCCGGGAAAAATCATCGCAATCAAAGGGAATCAGGCACCCATCTGCCGCGATCAGCGCCGATCGGGTATAAAAATTCAAGGCAGGCGGGGTGTCGATCCAGATTCGGTCGTAGTCCTCCCCCAACCGCTCCAGGGCCTCGCGGAGCTTGTAGATCTTGTACCGCGACTCGAGCTTGGCGTGCAGATCCTCGAGATCGGGATGCGCCGGCATGAGGTCCAGATGCGGAAACGGGGTCGCCGTGATGAAATCCGCGGTGTCTCGTGGGTTCAACTTGAAATTCAGGACCTGGTCGAAGAAATCCGCCAGCGTCGGCGTTGCATCCGCCGCGGACCGACCGAGCAGATACTGGCTCGAGTTGCCCTGCGGATCGAGATCCACCACCAGGCTTTTCAGACCTTGTTGGGCGGCGATCGCGGCCAGATTGCAGGTGATCGTGGATTTTCCTACACCGCCTTTCTGATTGAAAACGACCCTGCGCATGCCTGGATCCTCGGTGCATTCCTGTTGCGGATTGTGCCAAAAAACACCGCCTCCTGCCCCGGCCCAATGCATCATCGCCGGCGGCGCGGCCGTTGCCGGCCGGACCGGGTCCGGCTGCCATGGTCCTGCCCTCCAGCAACCGCCCCTGATGTATGCCAAACAGGCCGGAGTTCCCGTATTGTAGTGGGCATACCTGCAAGCCCAAACGGGAATTGCCAACCACTCGAACGGTTACCAAGGGGGCGTGATATGGATGAAGAGGCGTTTTCCCTCAAATTGGCCGAGCTGTCGCGTTTTGTGGAACAGACCGACTCCCTCGAACAGGGCCTTGAAACACTGGCCCGGCTGGTGGCACACGCGATGGGCTGCAGTCACTGTTCCATCATGCTGGTCAAACAGCCCGAGGGCGATGGCAGACCGATGCTTCGGGTCGAGGCCCATCACGGATACCTGCCGGAAGAGGCGTTGAGCAGGCCGGTCTCCCTGGATTCGGGAATCGCCGGGCATGTCGCGACCACCGGACAGCCCTTGTTGATCGGGAATCTGCACGAATCCAGGTTCGGCGGGCTTGCTCAACGCGAGCCCACGGAGTTCGACGACATCATTTCCGTACCCATCCTGCTGGAGGACTCCGTGGTGGGCGTGATCAACATCGATTCCCCCGAGACGCGCTCCCGGCTCGATGCGGATGACCTGAAGATGGCCACCGTGCTCGCCCTCACCGTTGCACAGTCGATACGCATCCACCGATTGCAGGGTCTGCTCAAGACCTGCTTCATGCAATCCATTCTCGCGCGGGCTGGTGCAGACGGCAAAAGGCCGGCGACGGACCACATCGACGGCGATCCCGATCGCCTCGTCCGCGTGATCGCCCACACCCTGTTCCGGGAGATGAAGCAGGTCGGATTTGCACGCGATCACATTCTCGGACTCGCCACTGAACTCATCGCCCGGGTCAGCGACAATCTGACCCGCGACCGCAAGGAAAGCAAACCATGATCCCTGCGACCCCCGGGAGGGGCCGCCGGATCGGACCCGATGATGCGCAGGCGTTACCGCGAACGCACCGCCGACCAGAACGTGGACGGCGCCCGGATCCGCGAACTCATGCCTACGTCGCTCCAGGGCAGCCATGGGGCGGAGCCTGGCCGAGGCGATGGGCGCGCCGGGCAGCGAGGCGATCCATTACGTCCGTGCGGGCCAGGGGTGCGTCTGGGCGGCAAAACCATTACGCATAGACCGTGGATCCCGCCTGGATGCACCGGGGTTGTTACCATCCAATGGAAATCCACATCGCCGCAGGGATAGATCGATGATGACGTTGGATGAAGTGGTCGAGACCTTCGACTTGCTGGGCGACTGGGACCAGCGCTACCAGTATCTGGTGGAGCTCGGCCAGAAGCTGCCGCCCCTTCCCGAACCGGCGCGGATCGAGGACAACAAGGTCAAGGGCTGCATGAGCCAGGTCTGGATCGAGGCCTACCGTGATCCCGAGGCACCCAATGCCATTCGCTATCATGGCGACTGTGACACGACCATCATCAAGGGCGTGCTGACCCTGCTGATCCAGCTCGTCGATCGACGCAGCGTGGAACAGATCGAGCAACTCGACGTGGACGAGTTCTTCGAGCGTCTGGAACTCCACGAGCATCTGTCCCCGAACCGGCACGTGGGTGTATACGCCATCGTCGAACTCATGAAGAAGCAGGCACGGGAACTGGACGCACCTGCGTGAACCCGCGGGCACGGGCATCCGCCCGGCCCCGCGCGATCCCGTCTACGCTTGGGGGAACCATGCACCGGGTACCATCGGATGGCTGATCGCGACACCCCAACCGGCACCACGATCCGCCTCACCCAGCCGGCCTGGCTAGGAGCCTGGCTGCACAGGCCCACGCCCCCGGACGACGACGAATGCCGGATCGAGGAAGTGCTTGCGCTGGCCCGCGAGCATGTGGAACGCGGAAGCGGAGGCCCGTTCGCTGCCGTGGTCTACGACCTGCGCACCGGACAACGCCTGGGCGTCGCCCTCAACACCACCATCGAAAGCCACTGCGCCGCGGCACACGCGGAATTGCAGGCGCTGTCCCTGGCCCAGCAGCAGATCGGCTGCCATACCCTCGATGCCGTCCCCTGCGTGCTGGTCAGTTCCAGCGCCCCCTGCACCATGTGCCTGGGCGCGATCGCATGGAGCGGGGTGCGCAGACTGGTCTTCGCAACCAGCCGCAACGACGTCGAGGCCATCGGTTTCGATGAGGGCCCGCCCACGCCGCACTGGCGCCGGGAATTGCACCGTCGCGGCATCGCCGTCCGGGGTCCGCTCCGCCGGAGGCAGGGCCAGACGATCCTGCAACTGTATCTGGACCGCGGCGGCCCGATCTACAACGGCCCGGCCTCGGCGCTTTCCGGCTGCTAGAATCAAGGCCCCACCCGGGCCGAGCATCCGGAGCGCAGCCATGGCAGTGATTCGCGAGCAGGATCTCATCCAGTCGATCGAGGACGCCTTCCAGTACATCAGCTACTACCACCCGCCGGACTACATCCGCGCCCTGGGCGAGGCCTGGGAGCGAGAGGAGGGTCCGGCGGCGCGGGACGCCATCGCCCAGATCCTGACCAACTCGCGCCTGTGTGCCGAGGGGTACCGCCCCATCTGCCAGGATACCGGCATCGCGGTGGTCTTCCTGAAGGTGGGCATGAATCTGCGCTGGGACACGACCCTGAGCGTCCAGGAGATGGTCGACGAGGGCGTCCGCCGCGCCTATCTGCACCCCGACAACAAGCTGCGGGCCTCGGTGCTGCTGGACCCGGCCGGGGCGCGCCGCAACAGCCGCGACAACACCCCGGCGGTGGTGCACTACGAGATCGTCCCGGGCGACGGCCTGGAGGTCATCTGCGCGGCGAAGGGCGGAGGCTCCGAAAACAAGGCGCGGATGGCCATGCTCAACCCCTCGGATTCCATTGTCGACTGGGTCCTGCGCACCGTCCCCACCCTGGGTGCCGGCTGGTGCCCGCCCGGCATCCTCGGTATCGGCATCGGGGGCACCCCGGAAAAGGCGGTCCTGATGGCCAAGGAGGCATTGATGGCCCCGGTCGACATCCACGAGCTGCAGGCCAGGGCCGGACGGGGCGACCGCCTGTCGCGTGTCGATGAGCTGAGGCTCGAACTCATGGACAAGGTCAACGCGCTGGGCATTGGCGCGCAGGGACTCGGCGGCCTCACCACCGTGCTCGACGTAAAGATCCTGGACTATCCCACCCATGCAGCCAGCCTTCCCGTCGCCCTGATCCCGAACTGCGCGGCCACCCGCCATGTGCACTTCCACCTCGACGGCAGCGGCCCTGCCCGGCTCGATCCGCCGCGGCTGGAGGATTGGCCCGCCGTCACCTGGCAGGCCGATACCGAGGTCGCGACCCGGGTGGATCTGGACGCCCTCACAAAGGAACAGGTCGCCGCCTGGACGCCCGGCCAGGTGCTGTTGCTGAACGGGCGGATGCTCACCGGCCGCGACGCCGCGCACAAGCGCATCCAGGACATGCTGGCGCAGGGCGAGGCGCTGCCGGTCGATTTCACCAACCGCGTGATCTACTACGTCGGCCCGGTGGACCCGGTGCGCGACGAGGCCGTCGGCCCCGCCGGCCCCACCACGGCAACGCGCATGGACAAGTTCACCCGGATGATGCTGGAGCAGACCGGGCTGATCGCGATGGTAGGCAAGGGCGAGCGGGGACCCACCGCGATCGAGGCCATCCGCGACAATCGCTCCGCCTACCTGATGGCGGTGGGCGGCGCCGCCTATCTGGTCGCAAAGGCCATCCGCACGGCCCGTGTGGTCGCCTTCGAGGACCTGGGCATGGAGGCGATCTATGAATTCGAGGTCCGCGACATGCCGGTGACCGTGGCCGTCGATGCCCAGGGTACCAGCGTGCACGAGACCGGACCCCGCGAATGGCGTGCCCGCATCGGTCGCATCCCGGTCATGACGGCCTGACCACGACCATCCGCTCCCTGAGCAGGCGAGGCGGTGCCGGGTTGCGCCAACGCTCTCGAGGCGCGGTTCAGCCCCCCGTCAAATCAACGTTCATGGCCTGGAAGCGTGCCGCCGCGGACGCCCCCGCAACCCCGGATGGCCGGACAGCAGCGCGTCCACCGCCGTCCGCACCCCTGCCCTCACCGCGCCCGGAGTCGGCCGGTCGATCCGGTGCGTGAATAGCCGCTCGAAGTATGCTTCCTCCTCGTCGAGGTCCCAGTCGACCGCGCGGAGCAGCGCCTCGCCCTCCGGGGGCATGGCCTCCGGCAACACACGCCCGGACAGCAGGCCCCAGACACCCGTCCAGCAGCGGGCCAGCGCCAGCGGATGATAGCCGCCACCCCCGAGCACCAGCAGGCGCGGCGTCCCGTCGGCATGCCGCGGGGCATCCGCAAGGATCCGCTCAACCACCTCCAGGAAGAGTTGCGTGGAGATATGGAACTTGCCCAACGGGTCCGGACCCAGGATATCGGTGCCTGCCTGCAGCACGATGACCGTGGGCCGGAAGGCCTCCAGCACGGCAGGCCACAGGCGCCCGAACACATAGCGGTATTCGTCGTCGTGCACGCCCTTGGGCAGCGGCATGTTCACCGCGTTTCCCAGGGGACCCGCATCCCCGACCCCGCCACCCTCGAAGGGATAGGCATAGGCGGTGTCCATGTGCAGCGAAAGGGTCAACACCTCGGGATCCTGGCGAAAGGCAGCCTCGACGCCGTCGCCATGATGGGCGTCGATATCCACGTAGAGCACGCGCAATCCTTCGCGCCGTAGCCGCAGGATTCCCAGCACGGGATCGTTGAGGTAACAGAATCCCCGCGCCGCGTCGGCCCGCGCATGATGCATGCCCCCCGCGGGGTTGAAGGCGATCCAGCCGTCCAGCACACACTCGGCGCCCTGCATGCTGCCTTGGGAAGCGGTCGCGGGCGTGGTGAAGAAGCCGGGGAAGAAGGGGTTCTCGAAGTTGCCGATGTTGTGTCGCTGTCGATAGCGGTGGGCGACCTTGCCGTCCGCCTCGCATTGCCGCAACGCGCCGATGTACTCATGGGTGTGGAACCGTTCCAGCTCTGCGGACGTGGCTGGACGGGAGATCCGAAACTCCGGCTCCGACACGGCGCCGTAGGCCTGAATCAGATCCAGGGTCAGCGAGACCCGGGGGATCCCCAGTGGATGATTGTCGCCGTAGGAATGGCGCCGGTAGCGCTCGGCGCCGATCAGCACCGCCCTGCGGGTCGGGACAAGCCAGGAACCGTCGGGACCCGCATTCAAAAAGGTATCGTTCATGGTTCGTGGCGCAGCAGCCATTCGGGCTCGACCTGGATCGTGACCTCTCCCGCCGTGAGCCAGAGGGAGCCGTCCTGGATCAGGTACTGGAGGCTCATGTTGCGCGCAGCGAGTGCGGCCAGTGCCGCGCCGGTTTCCGCGGGCAGACGCAGCACGGCGAGATTGCGCTGACCCGACAGGACCGCCCCGTGCTGGCGCCACCAGACGTCCACGGTGCGGCCATAGGTCAGGACAACCACCTGTTTTGACAGCCCGCCAGCCTTGCGGATGTCGCGCGGGTCGGGCGTACCCACGTCGATCCAGCGCTCGATCAGGCCGGTAGGGTCCTGTTCGAAGAGGTCCGCCTCGTCCTCCGTGGACAGGCCCCGGCCGAAACGCAGGCCGTCGCTGGCATACAGGGCAAAGGCCAGTAGCCGCACCATCAGGCGCTCATCGGTCTCCGAGGGGTGCCGCGCCACGGTCAGCAGGTAGCTGCCGTAATGCGGGCGGTCCAGGTCCGAGACCTGCAGTTCCACCTTGAAGATCGTGGCCTTCAGGGCCATGGGAAGGCATCGTCGTGGATGGGCATCGCAGGCAACCTTTGTGGCGGATTACGGTCGACAAGGATACGCGCAAGCGTGCGCACGGAGGGCAATCCAAGCCCCCAAACCACGGAAATCGCCGATGACGGAACCTACCATACAACGCGGAAACCTGTGGTTCTGGCTCGTCCTGAGCCTGGCCTCGGCCCTCGGAATCGTCGGCCTCGGCCTGGGGCTCGAGCCGCAGGGCGCCGCAATCCTGCGCGCACCACTGCATTCACCGGCGGCCGGCGCCTTCGGCTTCGGTCTGCTGCTGGTCTGGGCCGCCTTTGCCTACGCGCTGTCGGCCGGACGCGCCGCCGGCAACCGCGATCTCGCGCTGGCCGCGCTGAATCTGGGCCTGCCGCTGCTGCTGATGCTGCTCTGGTTACGGGACTGGAATGCACTCGCATTGCTGGTCGCGGCCGGCTGGAGCGCAAGCCTGGTGGTGATGGGCCTCCGTCTGTTCCAGCGGGAAGCGATCGCGGGGCTGATGGTATTGCCGATCCTCGGGACCAGCCTGACCGGCATCATGCTGTCGCTCACCCTGTGGCTGTTGCCCGCCGCCCAAGCAGCGGGCCTCTGATCACACGAGGTCCCGCGGAATGGTCACGTCCCAGTTGCGCGAATAGACGCGGCGCTCGCCCTCGAAGGCATCGAGTTGCGCGTGCAGCAGGAAGTGTTGGGGCGTCGATTTGAGCACCGTGCGGGTGACGGTGTGCACCTCCCAGTCGCCGCGCCGGAAGCCACGCTCCCACAGGGTCTCGCCCCGCGTGGAATTGAAGTCGTCACCGCGGTAGCTGTACCACTCCAGCGCCTTGCGCCGCATCTCCAGGCCAATCTTCTCCAACAGGGTGGTGCCGTTGTCATTGACGACCTCGAGGATGGAACGGTCTTCGGCCAGGTCACGGATCACCCGCCAGTTGTGCGCCTGCGGCGTCAGTTGCCGGCTGGCCGTGGAGGCCGGACCGACTTCAGGCGGTTCGAAGCCGATGCGGGCGTCCTCGGCGTCCCGCGCTCGCCGCACGGGCAGTAGCAGACGGCTCTCACCGGTGACGATGCGCAGGCGAAAGGGCTCGGGTGCCGGCCAGGCCAGGGGCCAGTACGAGGTGGAGATGGACAGCCGGATGCGGTGACCGGCGGGAAAGGATTGCGCGACATCATTGAACTTGATCCGCACGCGGTAGCTTCGACCCGGCTCCAGCGGCTGCGGTGACTCGGAGCCTTCGCGGTGGGTCAGATTCAGCAGACCATAGGTGATCCGCGTCGCCTTGTCATCGAGGGCGACGTCGGACAGGCGTACTGCAACCATCGCCACCGGCCGGTCCACGCTCAACTGCAGATCCAGCATCGTCGCACCCAGGATCTCCAGCGGCTCCTGCAGCGGCGCAGTGGTGAAGATCAGGGCTCCACCGTCCTCCTCGCGCTGATCGTGGGGCAGATCCGGAGTTGCGGCATAGGAGCACCACTTCCCGGCGAAGAGGCCGACACTCAGCGGCGAACGCAGGGTCATCTCGCGTTCCGGCACCGGCCGATCCTCCGGTTCCAGGACGCCCGGCCAGGCCAGCGTCAGGGCCTTTTGATTCACATGGGCCGACGGCCAGCGGGACTCACCCACCCATCGACCCGGCCGTGCATGGTAATAGGTGGTGGGCGGCACGCTATCCTGCATCCACGCGCGCAGCATGGGCTCGTTCATGATTCCCGTATCCCGGTCCTTCAGCCAGTGATCCCACCAGCGCAGGCATTCCTGCAGGAATCCGATGGCCGGACCCGGTACGCCCTGGTGCGGATACTTGTGACTCCAGGGCCCGACCAGGCCCAGCCGCGGCACCTGCAGATGCGCCAGCATCCGGAACACGGCGTTGGAATAGCCGTCCGCCCAGCCGCTGACGGCCATCACCGGACACTGCACGGCCGACCAGTCCTCGCAGATGGAACCGTGTTTCCAATAGTCGTCGCGACGCTGATGACGCAGCCACTGCTCGAGCCAGAGACCGCTGCCCTCGAGGCGTTGAAACCAGAGGTCGCGCCAGCGCTCGCCCACCAGTTCGGGATCCGGCGGCAGGGAATTGTAGGCGAACATGGTCGAGGCCCAGGACAGATTGTCGCCGAGCAGACAGCCGCCCATGTGGTGCACGTCGTCGGCGTAGCGGTCATCGGTGGAGCAGACACTGACCACGGCCTTCAGGGCAGCGGGACGCATGGCGGCGATCTGCAGCCCGTTGAAGCCGCCCCAGGAGATGCCGATCATGCCGACCGGCCCGCTGCACCAGGGCTGGCTGGCCAGCCAGCGGATGACCTCCACCCCGTCGTCCAGTTCCTGCTGCAGGTACTCGTCCTTCAACACCCCCTCGGAGTCCCCACTGCCGCGCAGGTCCACCCGCAGGCAGGCATAGCCGTGGCCGGCGAAGTAGTGGTGCATCCGGTCGTCACGGTCCCGGGTGGAATCACGCTTGCGGTAGGGGATGTATTCCAGGATCGCGGGTACCGGATCGTCCACCGCATCCTTGGGCCGCCACAGGCGCCCCGCCAGCCGGACACCATCCGACATCGTGATCCAGAGATGTTCCTCGACCCGCACCCGGCGGGGAAATTCCGTCCTGGTCTTCGCGCTGCTCATGGCGCCGGCGGCCGCATCGGCTCGTTGGCGGGTGCGAATTCCAGCGGCAGGCGGTCGAGGACATGTTCGTACTTGCGTTGCACGTCTTCACGGTCCTCCCCACCCACGAAGATGACGGCCACCTCGTAGCTGTAGCTGTCCTGATACGGCAAGCGCGAAAGCTGCGTACCCTCGTGCACGGCCATTTCCATCACCACCCCCGGAGTCGCGGATTCGATCGCCTCGATCTCGCTGCGGCTGGGTGCGCGGGTCACCAGGGCATCCTCGTACCTGCGCACCATGAATTTCGTCGCGCACCGGAACCGCCCCTCCCTGCGGGGCATCCTGGGCTCACGCCCGAGCCCCAGGTCGATCATCACCTGGTGGTGATGGCAGCCATCGACCATATGGAACAGGGGCGCATGAGACTTGGATATGCGGCAGTTGATCTCCAGCAGCCAGATGCGGTCGGTGTCCTCCTCCCAGTAGAACTCGATATTGAATGGGGCGTCGTCGTAGCCGACCTGACGCATCACCCGGGAGGTGATGTCCGTCATCCGCTGTTGCACGGATTCCGGCAGGGTCGACGGATACGCGTAGCCCGCGAACGAGGAGCCCTTCGAGCCTTCCCGCTGCGAATCCACGGCGCCATAGACCTGCAGCCTGCCGTGATACACGTAGCCCTCCAGGGTGCATTGACGACCCGCCGAGATCAGCGATTCGGCAATACAGTGGTTGCCATCGACCGCGGCGACCTCCTCGGGAAGCTCGGCGAAGTCCAGGATCAGGTTGAACGGGTCACCAAAGCGTCGTATTCCGTCACGCGTGCGCTCGATCGCATCCCGGAAATCCTTCTCGTCCTCGATCAGAAAGCCCAGATGCGAAAGCACGGCCTTCACCGGTTTGAGCCAGAAGGGAAAGTCGACCGTCACCTGGCTCAGCGGATCCTCGGCAAAGGGATCGATCGCGCAGAAATCGGGGATGTGCTCCGGCGCCGCCCGGGCCTGCTCCAGGCGACTCCAGTACTTGTGTTCGCACTTGAGCACGGCCTCCAGCGTAGGCCCCGGCAGCCCGACCTCCCGGCGCAAGATGGGCAGGGTCGTGCTCACCGGGAAATCCCAGTAACCGACCACCGCATCCACGTCCCCCGGGAACTCTCGCAACTGGCGGCGGCCGTCCTCGAGCAGCTCGCGCACCGGGAAACCCTGGGCACTCTTGAGCTCGTCGCGGGTGAACAGGGCGTGGAAGGCATACTCGTCGGCCTTCGGCAGGCTCCGCATCTGCGCCAGATGAAAATCATCCAGACCCACCACGAAGATGTTTCGCCGTCGTGCCGAACCGGAAACGGCCATCTCGTCTGCACCTCCAAGCGCACTGTCTCGTGGCTGGCACAGGCCAGCCGGAAAGGACCGGAAACGGCGCATCGGGCGCGTGATCGCGCGGAATGCCCCGGTGCCGGGACCCTCTATCCTGAAAGTCTAGAGGATTTTGCCGGGATCGTTTTTCCTGCTGACAGAGATGCGGGCAGCAGGCGCGATTCGTTTGACGCAATGCACCATGTATTCAATACTATAGCGATGTCTTCTGCTCGGCCGGCAGGCTGAGGAATCTCCCCGAGGGGTGTATCGACCATGAGCAATCTCCCTGAAGATACGCTGGCGCCGGCGCCGACCGACCGTACCTCGGAGACCGATGACGAGCGCATCGAGAACATCCTCCCGCTGCCACCGCCCGCCCACCTGATCCAGTTCTTTCCGATCAAAAACACAGCGACGGAGCAATTCATCGCGGATACCCGCCGCAACGTGCGCGACATCGTGCAGGGTCATTCCGACCGTCTGCTTGTGGTCATCGGGCCGTGCTCGATCCACGACCCTGTCTCCGCGCTGGAGTACGCATCGCGGCTGAAGGCAGAGCGCGACCGGCTGGGGGATGCGTTGGAGATCGTGATGCGCGTCTATTTCGAGAAGCCGCGGACCACCGTGGGCTGGAAGGGCCTGATCAACGATCCCTACCTCAACGGCAGCTTCCGCATCAATGAAGGGCTGCGCATCGCCCGCGACCTGCTGGTGCGCATCAACCAGTCCGGTGTCCCGGCCGGCTGCGAGTTCCTGGACGTGATCTCACCCCAGTACATCGGGGATCTGGTCTCCTGGGGCGCCATCGGCGCCAGGACCACGGAGTCGCAGGTGCACAGGGAACTGGCGTCCGGGCTGTCCTCTGCCGTGGGGTTCAAGAACGGCACCGACGGCAATGTGAAGATCGCCGTCGCGGCGATCGTGGCCGCCCGGCAACGCCACCACTTCCTGTCCGTGCACAAGTGCGGCCAGGTGGCCATCGTCGACACCCTGGGCAATGCCGACTGCCACCTCATCCTGCGCGGCGGGGTACAGCCGAACTACGATCCGGCCAGTGTCGATGCCGCCTGCGCCCAGCTGGCCAAGGTCCCCCTCCCGGAACGATTGATGATCGATCTCTCCCATGGAAACACCCCGGGGGGCTTTGGGAAGCAGATGGTTTCGGGCGCGGCGGTTGCCGAACAGATCGCTGCGGGCGATCCCCGCATCATGGGGGTGGCCGCCGAATCCCATCTGGTCGAAGGCCGGCAGGACCTGAAGGCCGACCAGCCGCTGGTCTACGGGCAGAGCATCACCGACCCCTGCATCGGCTGGGACGATTCCGTGCAGTTGCTCGATGAACTCGCCCAGGCCGTTCGCGCACGGCGCCGGTAGGAACCGGGCGGCCGAGTCTGGAAGGGACGGCACTCACTGCGCGACGGCGCGCGGCAGGAGGACCTGGAAGCGGGTCCCCGTGGACCCGCTGGAACACAGGACGATACCGTCCATTTCATCGACCAGCCGCTTGACGATGCTCAGCCCCAGGCCTGAGTGCCCTTCGCCCTTGGTGGACTGCACCGGCGAGAACAGCCTTGCCATCACCTCCTGAGGCAACCCGGGTCCGTTGTCCCTGACCAGGAGTTCCGTATATTGGCGGCCGTCCAGATTCACCGGATCACGGGTCATCACGCGGATCGCACCGCCGTCGTCGAGGGCCTCACAGGCGTTCTTCAGAAGATTGGTCAGAATCTGCCGCAGATGGTCCGGCGGATGCCCCAGCAGGGGATCATTGGCGGCAAGATCCACCTCCAGCGTGATGTTGCGGGCACTGCAGACCGATGCGGCGAAGATGTCGGTGATCTGCCGCACCTCCCGATTGAGCGAAACGGGTGCGCCTTCGGCCTGCTCGGGGGCCTCCCGCATTCGCAGCAGGATGCGACCCACCCGCTCGATTTCCTCGCGGATGACCCCCAGTTCCTCCTGGGCGTCGTGCTGCTCCCCCAGCTTGACCCGCAACATGGCCAGGTAATTCTGGATGATGCTGAGCGGATTTCCCGCCTCGTGCACCATCTCGCGGATACGTCGTTCCAGGCCTTCCCCATCCGGTGCCGGCGATCCCGCACCTGGGGTTGCTGCCAGGGCCCTTGTGATCTCCCGACCCATGGCGCGCACGAACCCGCTGCGATCCATCATTGATGCGAGCTGGGCGTGGTCCACACCAAGCAGCATTGCACCAAAGGCGCCGGATTCACGGCGCAGCGGCTCGACCCACATCGCCTCCTTCCCGCAAAGCGCGAAGATCTGCCGGTCCGCCACCGGAAGTGCGTCGAGTCCGTCGCTGGTCACTTGTGCGGAACGATCCTCCAGAACGGCATCGGCGACCAGACTCCGCCCGGTCTCCAGGGGCAGGACAAAGGCCGGCTCTTCCTCGCCATCCAACCATACCCGCAGGAAGGCCTGATCCTCATCGACCAGGAACAGCAGGCTCTGCTCCACTCCGAAGGTCAGGAACAGGACCCGCTGCAAGGCCCGTCGCTGATGCAGAATGCCCGGGGTCTGTGCCAATTCGCCCTGCAGCTGGGTCAACCGGTTGAGATCCTCCAGGCGCTGGCTCAGCGACCGCCTTGCCCCCTGGTCCCATTCGCCCTCGGCGTCAATGTCGATGTGCAGGGAGCCCGCAAGGCGGGCGACATCCTCCCCCACCCGTCCGCGAAGCTCCTCCGTCAGCCCTTCGTTGAGCGCGAACAGGATATCGGCCGCGGCGAGGGTGTCGTCGGCCACCGGCCCCGGTCGCCCCAAGGCATAGGCAAGATTCACCAGCTTGACCAGGTGATGCGCATCGCGCACGGCCGGCGCGGGTTCGAGATGGTAACGCACCGCATCCACGAGGAAGGGACCGAGGCCCCAATCCTCCATCAGGCTTGCAGCCACCTCGCAATGGTTCGTGCCATATGTGTCCCTTTCGGCATGGACCAGCGCGCGATCATCGGCCGCCGCTTCCAGCATGGCCAAATATCGGGTCTCATCCTCGCTCAGCCGGGCCAACCGACCGATATCGACCAGCAAGCCGCTCAGATAGGCCTCGTCGGGCCTGGCATAACCCGTCAGCACGGCCAGAACCTGACTCAAACTGGCGGTCACCAGGGCGTTGCGCCACACCTGCTTGAGAAAGTGGGGATGGTTCTGGTTGAACTGGCCGAACAGCTGCTTCATCGCCGCTGTCATCACCAGCGTCTTGATGGCATCCGTACCGAGACTGAGGATGGCGCGGTCAAGGGAATCGCAACTCTTGCCACGGTAATAGAAGCTGGAATTGGCCACGGCGATGATGCGTGCCGTGATACCCGCATCCTGCAGAATGCGCTCGCTCAGGTCTTCAAGATCGGCCCTGTCATCCTGGACCGCATCCAGAATGCGTACAAGCAACTGGGGAAGACTGGGCAGGAAGTCATTGGCGCGCTTGGATTGGGCCATGTTTACGCTCCGCGAGGCGGCTTCGACGACACGGCACTACCCAAGTCCGACAGGCTGCCAAGTGTCCTGAGCCCCGTCGTGATTCCTCCAGACATGCTGTTCCCCCGAAGGCCCGGTGAGCAAGGTCGACTCCCAGAATGGAATCGGGCCCTTTACCGCATACCCCTGATCAGAGTCTGACTATACTGCCCCGCCGGTACACACACCAAATCAAGCGCCGCCGCGGCAACCGCGAGACGCGACACCGGTCGACATCCGCGCCGGCGGCCGCGCACCTGCAGCGGGCGCCTTCAGAGGCGCCGTATCAAATCCACCAGCCGGGGGCCGTCTGCATTCATGCGCCTCAATCTTTCGGCCAACGCCTGCTGCGGACCGAACTGCTGGACATCATAGGCGTGGGGGCTGCGCTGCACGGAGCGTGACGGGGGAGTCGTGGGCGACATCCTTGCTTCAACCTTCCCCTCCCCGCGCATGCCGAAATCCGGTCGAGGCTCCCGCCATTTCCCCGAGCCGGCCGGTTCCGGGGGACGTTGCGCAGCGGGAGCGGCAGGCAGGGCCGTTGGCACAGTGGCGGCCTCCACCGCGGGTTCCTCGTCAGGCGCCAACGTCCCCCCTCCCGACGACCGCAGCCGATGCCGCAGCTCGACCAGGATCTCGGCATGACGCTCAGGATCCGCAGCCAGACGTTCCACCATGCCTGGCAGGTCAAGCCCTGGACTGCCGAATCGCTCCCAGTACGCGCTGTGCAGTTCCTCCAGCCAGTCTGCGATCAGGCGCGGATCGTCGACCGCATCAAGGACCTTGCGGAACTCGGCTTGCAGCCGCTGGATCTGCTCTGGTTCCGCCACTCCGCGTTCGGCCGGGACTGCCTCGGGTGCGGCGGGCGCCTCTTCCGACATTCCTGCCGGGGCGACCCAAACCTCTTCTTCCCCCTCGTCCGGGGCGACTGCGCCCCGGGAAGGCTGCAGGAACCGTCGGAACCAGAAGCGGCTGAAGGATTGGGTCATCGGCTGCTGGAGGGGATTCTCCTCAAGCGCGTCGGCAAGCCGCTGGAAGGGCCGGGCCGATGGATCTCCCTCCGCGAACAACGCGACCGGATGCTGTAATGCGACTGCGGAGCGCATGCTCTCATCCCGCAGGATGAACCCGAGAAAGCTCACGTCGACATCGAGGTACTTCAGGGTTGCGCCCTCGAAGCGTTGGAAGACGCTGCGGGCCTCATTGAAGCTGCCCGCCATGTTGACGATGACGTGGCATTCCACCGGGTGCCGGCGAAGTGCAAGTTTGAGCAAGGAAAAGGCGTCGGTCAGAGAGGTCGGTTCCGGGGTGATGACCAGCAGCACACGATGGGCGGCGCTGAGGAAATCCAGGGTGGTCTCGGCGATGCCCGCGGCCGTGTCCACAAGCAGGTAGTCGAAATCCTTCTCGATACGCGCAAGCTCGTTCACGAGACGTCGCTGACGGGTCGGGTCGAGGTTCACGCACTCGCTGATCCCGCTGGCACCGGGGATCACGCGGAGGCGGTGCGGACCCTCCATCATGATGTCCTCGATCGGACAGTCTCCCGAGAGCACATGCTCGAGGCTCTTGACAGGCCGCAGACCCAGGAGGATGTTCACATTCGCAAGGCCGGTATCCGCATCCAGGATACAGACGCGACGGCCATAGCGGGCCAGGGTAATGCCCAGATTCACGGCAATGCTGGACTTGCCGACACCCCCCTTGCCACTGGTGATCGCAATGATCTGTGGCAACCGGTCCTGCCGGGATTCGGTCTGCGATCCACGTGCAGGCCTTCCGGTAACCGGTGAAGCAACGTGCTCTTCGTGCATGATGCCTGCCTTTTACTGCGCAACCCCGCGTGGCCAAGGAGGGCGACCTCAACCCGGCGGCCGGGCCGCACGATCATTGCAACCCTTATTCTAATCGTTTAGCCGAGCCGCAACGATAAGGCAAGCGACTTTTCACCAAACCACGAGGCCCGGTACGCGAGTCGCATGCGTGCCGGCTATCTTCCCATGGAACGCATCGCCTGTTCGACCAACGCCTTGATCTCGACACCATGGGACGCATCGGGCTCGATGAACTTGATACCGACCAGGTACTGTTCCTGGGAGAGGCGACGAATGTGGCGGACCCGCCCCTTCAAACGACGGCTGCCGACCCCAGGGTTCCCCGGCGCCTGCACCGCGATCGACACCGGCGGCACGCGCGGGCTCAACAGGCCCCCGGATGGGGCCAGGCAGGCGGCGGCGGCGCGATCGACCAACATGGCGATACCCGTCACCGAGATATCGGCGGCCTGCGCGTGAAACCGCCGGTCTTCCGGGCCGACGACCTCGACCGGCCACCGGCAGAAAAAACGAGGGGCTAATCGTTGCTCGCTCATGCCCATGATTCTATACCGTGACGGGCCGTCACGCCGGACCGGAATCGATATGTACCCGACCGGTGCCCGCCATTGCACTGATCGCGGCCTCCAGATCGACCTGATCGGGATTCTCGGTGTCCTGTTCACGCAGCAAGGCCACCAGTTCGGCCTGTTCGAGAATGCGCTGGCTCCCCTCCTTGTCCCGCGCGTACGCGGCCCACGGGACGAAGTGGGTCGTGGGGAAGACCTCCCCGGGCTGGGGCGAGATGTCGATGTTGAGGCCGGCGATGTGCAGCAGCCGCTTGCCCCGAAAGCATGGTGCCTGGGCCGCCGTCCGGAAGGCACGGTCGAACTCCACCTGGGTATTGATCTGTGCGGCGGTAAGGAGTGGGCTGGCCGAGGTCACGATCCAGGGCATGGCCGTGATCAGCCCGCCCTCCTGCTGGTCGCGGCTTTCCGGTTCCTGGTCGAGTTCGCGTTGGTAGAAGAACATCTCCGGTCTCAGCCGCGAGCCGATCGCGACGCGCTGCCCCTCTTCCAGCGCCAGGTCCGCCACCTGCTGCTGCAGGGCGCTGGATGCGGTGAAGCTCTTCGACGTGCTGTAGGTACGCAGCGGCGTAAAGTCCCCGTCGACGTCCCGTTCGATCAACCGGTTCAGATTGAGGAACAGGCCCTCGGAGCGATTTCCGCGCAGCAACCCGTTGTCGATACGCACACAGAGCACACCGGCGCAGCGTTCCAGGAGGACACCGGCCTGAGCGAATCGGTACTCGCGCAGATAGCGCGAGACGACGCCCGCGATCTTGCCACAGTTGGCCGTGCACTCCGCATGCGCAGCGTGAATCCGGCGGTAGGTCCCGAACTGAGCGTTGTCGGGGTCGTAACCGACGTGGCTGGCCTGGATGATCACCAGGTCCTGGCCGTGCTCCGCGAACGGACCGTGGCGTTGGGTCGCAACGATTGCGCCACCACGCCCATGGTTGAAGGGAAAGGTGCCGAAGTGCTTGGCGATCAGGATGGTTGGGTAGCCCTGACTCTCGTCCGAGCAGAAGGCCCGGGAGGGCAGCATCCTGCCTGGCTCGAAGCCCAGGCTGCGGCAGTAGTTGTAGAGACGGGGGACGAAGCTGCTGTAGCGCATCATCGCCTCTTCGATCCGGAAACTGCGGATCAGCTCTTCGATATTGCTTGCGGACGTGAACATAAACAGGGCACTCGGCGGGAGGATTCCATCCTGCGGCGTCGCCACCGGGGAGAATCGGCCAGTGGGAGGGAGCCGCGCATGCTAGCGCCGACTGGAGCCGGAGGAAAGCCTTGCGCATGCGCCGTGCCCGAAAACCTCCTGGTATCCGGTCACACGCCTGATGGCGCCATCAGAGCCCCCGAGCGGCGGCAGGCCTCTCACGGCGTCGATTGCCCGGGCTCCGGGCTCGAGGCTGCAGGTGTGTCGCCGGTCCGACGTCCCAGGTATTGATGCACGAAGGCCAGGCCCAGCAGCGACAGGCCCAGCCCCATGAACGAAAGCGCGCGCAGCAGCCCGGTCAGCCCGGCCATGTCCACGAAGAAGATCTTCAGGATTACCAGGGCCAGGAGCACCAGCCCGCCGCGATACAGGGCCTTGTGGCTGCGCAGGGTGCCGAGCAGCATCGTGCCGACGGCCATCAGCAGCCAGACCACCGAGTAGGTGTACAGCTCGCCGTCCCGAAACGGATCGAAGAAATCCAGCCGGCCCTGCCACAGGTGCCGGATCTCCAGGCTGACGAACAGCCACAGCGCAACACCGGCAAGCACCGCGAAGAAGGGGCGCAGGTCCGGTTCGTAGAAACGGCTGGCCAGCCCCCAGAGCACGACCGGCAACCCGTAGGCCAGCAACAGCGCGTTCAGGACCGGTGTTTCGCCGATTGCGCCCGAACTCACGGCATTCCACAGGGGGTTCATCGCCGTGACCAGCCACAGATAGTTGCCCACCGCCAGCAGCATCAGGACCTGGCCCACGCCCCGGTAGAGGCCGGACAGGCCGGCAGCGGAGACGCTGCGCCGATAGTACAGCAGGGCCAGCGCCGCCCAGAGCGCGGAGTTCAAGGCCGCCTCGAGGAAGTCATAGCGGGCGGCGAACACGTCGCCGTCGTACAGCAGGTACCGCATCTGGGTATGCAGGAACAGCATCAGCAGATGCAGCGACGCCGCCTGTAGCCAGGGCTTCAGGCCATGACCGTCGTCCAGGATCCGGGCAGCCAGCCAGACCAGCACGAGGCTGCCCCCATAGGTCCAGAGGGTCCAATGGGCCGTGTCATCGTAGTCGAGGAGCCAGGGGTTCACGGTCAACCGGATTACGATGGTGGTCAGCACCAGGATGACCAGCCAGTTCAGGTGACGGATCCCGAAGCGCCGCAGCAGCCAGGTCAATGACAACACCTGCACGGCCAGCGCCAGGGTCAGCGTGGCATCGTCGAAGCGGATCACCACCGCCAGCGAATAGGCCAGGTGCCCTGCAGCGATCTGCCAGAACGCGATGGCGTCGGTGGCTCCCGCCCTGAGCCGCCGGCCCGCCAACCCACCCAGCGTCAGACCCGCGAGCAGTCCAAGCGCGCTCAGGCCCCAGCGTGGCAATGCCTCCGGCACCAGGATATAGGCCAGGGCAAGGGCGACCAGCGGGGACATGAAGGCGAGCGACGCGGCCAAGGCCGAATCACGTCGCACCTGCAACTGCCACAGGCCCGCCGCAGAGAACAGCGCCGCCAGGAGCCCGAGCGTGGCGAGCACCGTATCGTGATGGATCGCATCGACGGGGACCACGGACCAGATGTACGCGGTATAGAGTGGTTCCCAGTCCAGGACGCTCCCGACCAACCCCGCCGCCATCAAGGCCAGGGTCAGCCACGGCAGGGGCCGAAGGCCCTCATTGTACTGACTGGCGAGCAGGATCACCGCCGGGAGCGGCAGCCACAACAGCGGCCCGAGGCTCCACTGGGGGTCCAGGGCGATGCTGTAGGCCTGCGCCAGTAACAGGACCAGCAGCGAGATCCGCAGCGGACCCTGCTCGGTCCCGGGGCTGCGCAACCACTGCTGCCAGTGTCCCTGCGCCTCGGGATCGGTGATCCGCTGCGTCAACCGGTAATTACGCGGGCGCAGCGCCAGCATGCTCCAGGCCAGGACCGCCAGATAGACGCCCAGCCAGGGCTCCGTGTGACCACCGGCCTGCAGTGCGATCCACCACCAGAACAGCGCACCCGCCACCGTGCCCCACCACAACCAGTCCCGGTAGACGTAGCGCATCAGCACCAGGCTGGCCATGGTCACGATGAGGCTGTAGATCAGCACTGTCAGCAGTTGCTCGGCGTCGCCGCCGAGCAGTGCCGGGACCGCATAGGCGCCGAGGATGCCGAGAATGGCCAGCACAGGCCCGTGGCGCAGGGCCAGCAGCATGGTCCCGAGCGAGATCAGCCCCAGGAGCACGAAGACCACGCCGGGGGACCACAGCGCGTACAGGTGCAGTGCCGCGAGCACCGCCGCATACAGGGTCAGGCTCGCACCACCCGCCAGTGCGGCCAGTGCTTCATAGCGACCCTGCATGCGCCGGCGCAGCCACTCGGCGAGCACATGCAGCCCCACGCCCGTGGCCATGCCCAGCAGCACCCGCGCCGTCGGTCCCAGATATCCTTGCTCGATCGAATAACGGACCAGGAAGAGACCGGCCAGACCGATGGAAATGCCCCCGAGCCACACCATCCAGTGGTCGCGGATCCCCATGAAGAAACGGCCGGCAATGTCCCGGCCCGTCCACCGCGGTGTCCCTGGCCGCTCACCGGCTGCGGCGGCACGCGGCGGCGACGCCACGCCATCGGCGGCCGTTGTCGGTGTCGCGCCGGCTGCGGCCCAACGGGCCGATGGACGCGCGGGTCCCTGCCGAGCAGCAGGTTCCGGCGGCCTCCTCGCCTCCGGCCCTCGGAACGCCTCCGTCCCGGCCCCCGGTGGCGTTCCGCGCAATCGCCGCAATTCGCTCTCGACGTCGGCCAATGCCCCTTCCACCTTCGTTAGCCGGGCGCGCAGCCGACCAAGGGTGAAGGCACTCACCCAACCGAGCACCACCCCGGCCAGGAGTCCAAACACCAGCAGCAGGCCCAGCAGGCCGCCCAAGACATTCATCCGCTTCGCTCCAGGTCAGTCGGGGTGACGACAGGGCATCAATCCTAGCTCAGGAAGGGCTGAACGGGACGCATCATCTGCGGCGCGTGGCGCGCAGCACGGTCGCGGCCACCGGCTGCCCCTGAATGCGCGCCTGCAGCCAACGCGCGGCCGCACTCCAGTCCACGGGATTCGCCGCCAGCGCCGGAATCTTCACCTGCACATAGTCGCCGCGTTCGTTGACCGTGACCCGGTGCTTGCCCACCCCGGCATCCTCCTGCAGGGACAGGTGCCCCCACTGGATGTCTGCCCCACCTCGCGAGGCCTCGCGCAGCACGACCGCAAGCGCGTGGAGGTCCGCCATGACGGCGCGGCAAATGGTCTCCTTGGCACCCCGGTCCGCGAGATCCGCGAATTCGCAGCGCAGCCCATCCGCTGCCTCCCAGGCCGGTGGTCGTTGTTGCGACAACACCCACTGGCCCCCGATACCGGATGGCTGCAGGGCAGCGTACGCCGATCCGTCCTCATGGTTCCGCCCGCAGTCGTGGCGGCGGCAGAATTGGGCGGCCAGTTCCCGTTCCAGTCGGGGCTGCGCGGAGATTCTCGGCCAGGCGACCCACAGCGGACGCCCGTCGATCAGCAGAAGGATCTGGTTGTGCGGATCCATCCGCACCTCGACGCTGCTCGCGACGTACAGCGCGGCCTGCGCCATCCGAAGTTCGGCCAGCAAGGGAAGGGTGGCCTGCCGCCAGCGCCCCAGCTTGCGCCGGTCCGCGGCATTGCGCCGCTCCTCGAGGCCGGACGGATCGAGTTCGCTCTCGTAGGCCGCGA
>JAWLFM010000071.1:0-12054 GCA_041685565.1 Thioalkalivibrio sp. | reverse complement strand
TGCTCTTCCATGCGACCCACAAGGGGCGGGGATGGCGGTCACCGAGCAACAGGTCAGAGTCTTCATGACACAGCGATCCAAAGGTACAACGCAGACGGCGGCGGCCGCCAAGGCCGGCATTTCAGAACGCACTGCCCGGCGGATTGACGCCGGCGAGCCCGTCGGTGGCGGCAAGTCGAGGGATTGGCGTACGCGCCCAGATCCGTTTGCCGAGGTCTGGGACGAAGTCGCCGGCGAACTCGGCAAGGAACCGGATCTTCAAGCTCTCACGCTGCTGGAGTGGCTGCAGGAGCGCTATCCGGGGGCCTACCCGGATCACCTGTTGCGCACACTGCAGCGGCGGGTCAAGGCCTGGCGTGCCCGGCACGGTCCGGACAAGGAGGTGATGTTCCCGCAGCACCATGAGCCGGGGCAGCGGGGCCTGTCGGACTTTACGGTGCTCAAGGACGTGACGGTGACCGTGTGTGGACACGCGCTTGATCACCGCCTGCATCACTTCCGGCTCGCCTACAGCGGCTGGTGCCATGCGCGGGTCATCCTTGGGGGCGAGAGCTATACGGCGCTGGCCGAGAGTCTGACGGAAGCGCTCGAGCACCTCGGCGGCGTTCCGATGGAGCACCGCACGGACAGCCTGTCGGCGGCGTTCAAGAACCTCGACGCGAACGCCCAGCAGGACATCACGGAGCGCTATCAGGCGCTGTGTGCCCATTACGGCATGCAGCCGAGTCGCAACAACCCGGGGCGGGGGCACGAGAACGGCAGCGTCGAGTCGCCCCATGGCCATCTCAAGCGGCGGATCCGGCAACGGCTCAAGCTACGCGGTTCGACGGACTTCAACAGCCTCGACGAGTACCGGGCCTTCATCCAGGAGGTGGCCGCGAGTATCAACCGCCGGAACGCCTCGCGCATCGCCGCCGAACGGGCCGCGCTGGCGCCATTGCCTTGTCGTCGCGGCGTGGACTACACCGAAGCACTGGTGCGGGTGACGACCTCCAGCACGTTCACCCATGCTCGCGTGCTGTACTCGGTCCCGGCGCGTCTGATCGGCGAGCGCTTGCGTATCCATGCCTACGACGACCGGCTCGTACTCCATCATGGTGGCCAGGCGCTGATGACGCTGCCTCGCGTGCATGCCGTCTCTGGTGGTGGGCGGCAGCGCTGCATCGACTACCGCCATGTCATCACCTGGCTGGTTCGCAAACCGCGAGCACTGGCAGGCCTGGCCTTCCGGGATGAGCTACTGCCGGACGCCAACTGGCGCAGCATCTACCAGCGTCTTAGTGCGCTGCTGAGCACCGAGGACGCGTGCAAGCGCGTGGTCGGGGCCCTGCGTCTGGCCGCCGAGCAGGACTGCGCACCGGCGATCGGCGAGTACTGGAGCAACGCCCTGGCGTGCGGACACTGTCCCACGCTGGCGGAACTGCAAGCACGCTTCTCCCCACAACGGCCATCCGGGCCGCTGCCCACACTCGAGTCGCGCCAGCATGCGCTGGCTGACTACGATGCCCTGCTCCAGGGGGCTGCTCATGGCTGATGCTGCAACGCTGCCTCTGCTGCTGCGGCAGCTCCGCCTGCCCACCATGGCAGGATGCTACGAAGAGGTCATGGATCGCGCGACCACTCATGGCTGGAGCGTCGCCACGACGTTGGCGACGCTGTGCGAGTACGAACTCGCCGAGCGTGAGCGCCGGCGCCTGGAGCGCCACCTCAAGGAAGCGCGCCTGCCGACCGGCAAGACACTGGAGGCGTTCGACTTCCAGGCGATCGATGGCGCCGACCGCAACCAGCTTAGCGCGCTTGCCTGTGAGACGGGCTGGATCGACCAGGCGCGTAACCTGCTGCTGTTCGGCCCAAGCGGGGTCGGTAAAAGCCACCTGGCTGCAGCGATCAGCCACGCGCTCATCGAGCAGGGCCTGCGCGTGCGCCACTACGCGGCCTCTGTCCTCGTCCAGGAACTGCAGACCGCCAAGCAGGCCCTGCGGCTCTCGGATGCCTTGTCGAAGCTCGACAAGTACCGCTTGCGGGTCACCGAGGACATCGGCTACGTCAAACGCAGCGAGGCCGAGACCTCGGTGCTATTCGAGCTCATCGCCCATCGCTACGAGGCGGGCAGCCTGCTGATCACCTCCAATCAGCCCTTCAGCGCTTGGGACGCCATCTTCCCCGACGACAAGAGGCCGTCGCTGCCATCGACCGGCTGATCCATCACGCCCATGTCGTCGAGCTCAGCGGCGAGAGCTACAGAAAGCGCGCGCACACCGAGCAACGCAAGAAAACCAAGACCGCCTCAGCGGTCTGACAACACCGACGACCAACCGGCCAAAGTGGTTGTCGCTGACCGGCCAAAATAGTTGACGTCAGATAGTAGGCATAAAGCGGCAGCCCGGCTACCACCTCGGGCATTCGGCGAAGATCCTAATCAAGGGGACCCAAGGCGGTGGGTGATTCAGGCGGCGGTGTGGAATGCGGTGTCACTGGCCGCGTCCGGTCTAGATGAGCGTGATGAACACGGACCGGCTTCGGTGTTTCTGTTGCCTTGCCGGAATTTTGGTTCGTTGAAAAATGGAGGCCCCCGGGCACACTAGCGCCAAAGGAGGCCGAGAGGCACATGACCCGGTTGGCCGGCCATCAAAGAGAAGGCAGCTCGCACGTCCCTCTGGAGTGCACAAGGATACGATGCCTGCACAGCGGCGCGCTGATAATGGCGACGAGCCTACAGGATCATTCGGCGTGCGAACTATGCTTGCCATACTTCCAGAGGCGAGGAATCGCCGGACCGCTACATGCAGTTTTTTCGCAGCACCCTCGATCAGTTGCCCGCCGAAGCCGCCGACCCTTGTTCGCGGGAGTTACGTTCGCCTCCAACATCGGGATATCACGGACGACCGCAGCGTAGAGGCAAGCGATCCACCGAGTCTGTGCGAGCACTAGGCGGGCACCCCGGAAACGCTGACCTGCCGGTGCCTGCCACAAGCCCACCACAGGAACCCTGAGTACAGTGTCCACGACGGGTGAGTGGAGGACAGACCTCCCAAGCCCTGGTTCCCGCGGTTATAGCGATGGCGGCCGGGTCGCTGAGTGTGTCAGCAGCATCAAGGCTGAACGACGTCGGTTCAGTTAATGCTCGAGCGCACGTCGAGTTGCTCGAGATTTGTGCGGATCGTCTGGCGGAGACCCGAATCCTCGGGTAGCTGCTGATCAAGGTGCTCCCAGTACGCACGGGCCTTGGCGTAATCGGCGTTCTCGAATGCAGCGGTGCCGGCGAGCCACAGCGCGAGGGCGTGGTCCGGGTCGAGATCAAGGGCCTGATGAATGAGTTCCATTGGGTGCCCAGAAAACTGTCCGGTCGAATCGACAAGTAGATCAGCGTACTCCGCGAGGACATCGGGATCGCGGTCGCCGCCATGTTCCACAGCCAAACCAAACGCCTCCACCGCACGCTCACCCTGCCCGAGAAAAACGTGCGTGCGCGCCAGCATCATCCAGCCGTTGACATCCTCAGGTTCCCGTTCCAGGCGGTCACGTAGGCGGGCGGCCAACCCCTCGAACTGGTCGACATCGTGGAGAGGCGGTGCGGCACGCGCTTCGGCTTGAGCGGCGACCGTGACGTGCTGAGCGTCTGTATCGCCCACGGCGATGTACAGCCCTACAGACGCAAGCGGGACCGCCACTACGCCGAACGTAATCGTAGCCATCGCGGCAAACCGGCCTGAACTGCCGCCAACGCGCAGCGTAGGATCGGAGTCGAGCCCGCCGGTTTCCACAAGGTCGCGCTCGAGGTCTTCCACTGCATGGTCGTGTTGATCCACCGTCAGTGTGCCTTCAGCCAAATCCCGGCCCAGCTCCTCCAGCCGGTCGGCGTAGATCTGGCGATTGGCATCCCGTGCAGAACCCACTGCCACCCCAGGTCGTCGAGCGCGCAACACGGGAACCAGAACGAAGCCCAAGGCGACGATGCACAAGACTAAGGCGCCGAGCATGAAATTCCAAGACATCACATCACTCTCCACGGCGGAAACGATTCAGATCCGCGCGTTCCACTTGTGGCAACGCCTGATCCTGCAGCAAGTGCTGACGGCGCCGGACAACCCGCCACCAAATCAGGGCGCCCGCGATCAGCACGAGGAACGGCCCGCTCCATAACAATAAGGTGTTGGCCTGCAGCGGCGGCCGATAACGAACATAATCGCCATAGCGCTGCACCAAAAAGTCGACGATCTCTTTCTCCCCTTTGCCTTCCAACGTCATGTCGTATATACGCCGGCGCATGTCTGCGGCCAGAGGGGCCTTGGATTCGTGCAGCGTCTCACTCTGGCAGACAGTGCAGCGCAGCTCACGCACCAGCGTGGCGTACTGCGCCCTTTGCTCGGGCGACTCGAACTCCAGCGGTGTACCCAGCGGAATGGCCAGCACCTGTCCCGGCAGTAACAGCAGCCACCCGAGCAAATAGACAACCGTCCTCTCGAACACGACCCTGCTCTGCGCACTCACGATGTGGCCTCCGCCCGTAGCTCCTCGATCCGCGGGAGGAATTCTTCGTCAATAACCGTTGCATCCAGTGGACCCACGTGTTTGAAACGAATTCGCCCCGTGGCATCCAGGAGGAAGGTTTCCGGGGTGGCATAGACACCCCAATCCAACCCGGCATCCCCGTCGGGATCGAATACAACGTGCACATAGGGATTCCCACCCCGCTCGAGATACTCCAAAGCCGCCTGTCGCCGGTCACGGTAGTTAATACCGAAGATGGCAACCCCCTGCTTTTTCAGGGCGACCAGGTTGGAATGCTCAGACCAACAGGTCCTGCACCAAGAGGCGAAGACGTTGACTAGGGCGACATCACCAAGGAAAGCCTGCTCGGTCAACATTGTGTCCGGCTCAATCAGCGATGAAAGCTCAAAGGGCGGCGCGGGTTTGCCGATCAGCGGCGACGGGAGATCCCGCGTGTCCACCTGCAAGCCCATATAGAACAGCCCGAGCACCGCGAAGATGCTGATGACGGGCAAGATAATACGCATCATACTGATTTCGCCTCATCTGGCGTGACGGGCTGGTCGGCCCGAACATGACGCTCGGAAACGGCGGAACGATCTTTTGCGAGACGGTAGCGCCGATCCGATGCCGCGAGGAGGCCTCCGAGCACCATCAACAATGCGCCCAGCCACATCCAGAACATGTAGGGCTTGTAATAAAGCCGCATGGTCCACGCCCCGTCACCAACGTCGCCGCCCAGTGAGACGTAGACATCACGGCTCATGGCGCGATTAAGCGAGGCCTGCTGCATGGGCTGCTCCGGACGCGAGTCATACCGACGCAGCTGTGGGGTCAGCGTATCAACAGACTCGCCCTCCCGAGTCAGCAGGAGAGTAGCCTCGACCCCGTCATAGTTGGCGCCGCGGACACTTTCTACTCCCTGGAAAGTGAACGTGTAGTCGGCGACCGTAGCGGTCTCGCCCGGCGCCAGGCGCACATCGCGCTCCACCTCGTACGTGTTCACCATCGCAATGGCCATCGCCACGATGGCTAGCCCCGCATGGGCCAGATGCATCCCAATAAAACTCGGGCGCAGGCTGCGCAGGCGCACCCCAAACCCACGGCGGCGATTAACACGCTGGTAGATGTCGATACCCGCCGTTACCAGAACCCACGCCACGAGCATCAATGCAAGGGCAGTTAGTGGATTCCATGCACCCACCGTCAAAGGCCAAGCCGCCCCTAAAACCACGGAAATCGCAAACGGCCAGCGCAGACGGCGCATCACCCGCATCGGATCACCCTGCTTCCAAGGGAGCATTGGCGCCACACCAATCAGGAAAAGCAGCGGCAACATCAGTGGCATCAATACGGCATCGAAAAAGGGAGGGCCGACCGAGATCTTCCCAAGTTTTAGCGCATCCAGCGCCATGGGATAGATCGTACCAATGAAAACTGCCGCGCAAGCCACTATCAACAGCAGGTTGTTGCCCAAGAGCAACGATTCGCGCGAGAACCAGCCGAATCCTCCGCCGAGACCAACCTTTGGGGCTCGCCACGCGTACAGCAGGAGTGACCCGACCAGGGTGATCGCCAACATTCCGAGGAGAAAGCTACCGCGGTCCGGGTCAGTGGCAAAGGCATGGACCGAAGTAATCACCCCCGACCGAACCAGGAATGCACCGAGGATAGTCAAGGCAAAAGTCAGAATCGCGAGCATCAGAGTCCAGACTTTAAACCCGCCGCGTTTCTCCGAGACGGCCAAAGAGTGGAGTAGAGCCGTCGCAGTCAGCCAAGGAAGTAACGAGGCGTTCTCAACTGGGTCCCAGAACCACCAGCCGCCCCAGCCCAGCTCGTAGTACGCCCACCAGGACCCCAGACCGATCCCAAAGGTCAGAAATGCCCAGGCGACCGTGGTCCACGGGCGCGACCAGCGTGCCCAAGCGGCATCCAGACGCCCCCCTATCAAAGCTGCAATGGCGAAAGCGAACACTACCGCCATGCCGACATACCCCATGTACAACAGCGGCGGATGAATGATCATTCCCGGATCCTGTAGCAGGGGGTTGAGGTCTGCCCCCTCCACTGGAGCAGGAATCAGGCGCTCAAAGGGGTTGGATGTCAGCACCGTGAAGGCAAGAAATCCCAAAGAGACCATCCCGAGCACCGCAAGAACACGGGCGAGCACCTCCCGCGGCAGGGCCTTGCTTAATGCCGATACCGCGACGGTCCAGGCGGAAAGGAGAAGCACCCACAACAACAGCGAGCCCTCGTGCCCCCCCCACACAGCAGTGAACTTGTATACCGTGGGCAAATCCACGTTGGAGTTCTGCGCTACATACCCCACCGAAAAATCGCTGAGCAGGAACGCCATAGTCAACGCCGCGTAGGCAAGGCCCAGGAACACAAACTGGCCAACCGCCAGAGAACGTCCGGCACCCATTAGTCCTCCGTGCCCGATTCGTGCGCCCACCAGGGGCAGGATCGACTGCACACCCGCCAGGCACAGGGCCAAGATCAGCGCGAAGTTACCGAGTTCCGGCCACATCAATCAGTACCCCCGGCCGTCTGTCCAGGGCGTCCTACACGGTCCATCGCCTCTTGGGCCTCGACTGGCATGTAATCCTCGTCATGCCGGGCCATCACGTTGTAGGCATGAAACACGTGTTCGGAATCGATCCGCCCCTCTGCGACGACGCCCTGCCCCTCGCGGAACAGGTCCGGCAAAATGCCATCGAATACCACGGTCACGCTCTCGGCCGTATCGGTGACATTAAAAGTGACCCTGGTCGATTCGGGGTGGCGCGTCACACTACCGGCCTCCACCAAGCCCCCGATCCGAAAGTTGCGCTCCGGCATCTCGGTTTTCGCCATCACTTCGGAAGGGGTAATAAAGAAGACCAATGCATCTTGAAAGGCACTCAGCACGAGGGCCGTCGCCATTGCGAAGCCCGCCAGGCCGCTCATCACGATCGCCAACCGCTTGTTCCGTTTCTTCACACCCTTGCCCTCCTCTTCTCGAAGCGCTCGCTTGCCCGCGCTGTACGAGCCCGCCATTGCACCAGCTTGTAGACTTTTCGCCGCCGATGTTCGAGGAGCAACATTTCCGCAACGATCATCACCGCCATCAGACCATAGGACCCCCACACCCATGGGCCATGCCCACCCATCGCCAGGAAATCTCCTATTCCGTCCCACATCAGCCTCGTCTCCCTCGGATCATGGTATCGCCGGTTTTCGTACCACCCGGCTCATTGGTAACGCGACCTAGAATGGCACGGCGGGCCCACTCCGCATCCCCGGACCGCTCCAGGGCCTCGACTTGTGCACGACGCAAACCGACAGCCGCCGCATATAGCCAGAAGGCGAACGTCATCAGGAGTAAGGCCGAGAACATCGAAGGGGCCATACTCGGCGCGTCGGCGACCGTTACCGATATGCCTTGGTGAAGGGTATTCCACCATTTAACGGAGAAGTAGATGATCGGGACATTGACCGCACCGACAATCGCCAGAAGGGACGCTGCTCGTCCACCCTTTTCTCGGTCACTGGCCGCGGCGTGCAACGCCAGATACCCGAGGAAAAGAAACAACAAAATCAGGGATGAAGTCAGGCGCGCATCCCAGACCCAGTACGTACCCCAGGTCGGCGCCCCCCACAATGAACCAGTCCACAGCGCCAAAGCCGTCATCAACGCGCCAGTCGGCGCCAGGCTCCTCGCCATGACGTCAGCCAAACGTACGCGCCAAGCCAGATGAATGATGGCGTACATCGCCATCAGAAGGTAAATCAGCATGCCCATCCACGCAGCGGGAACGTGGATAAACATGATCCGGTAGCTGTTGCCTTGCTGATAATCTGGTGGCGCGACAAAGAACCCAACGTACAGCCCGGCAACCGCCAACACTGCTGCGCCCCCCCAAAGCCACGGCACAAGTCGATCCACCAGTTGGTGAAACGCTGGTGGCGACAAGAACTTGAACCATGGGATAGATCGATCAGTTGCCATAGGTACTCCCTCAATCCAAGGCAATTCGCAACGCGGCAGAGATCGCCAATGGCGCCAGCGGAAGGGCTAAAGCCAACAACGCGGCCAGCAGATAGAAATAGGGTAGGATGTCTCCCCCGTAAATAGCCTGGGACACGGCGCCCGAGCCCAAGATCAGCACCGGCACAATAAGAGGAAGGATCAAGAGCGCCATCAGCGCACCCCCGCCGCGGACCCCGAGGGTAAGCGCGGCGCCAGTTGCGCCTAGTAGCACGAGCACGGGCGTGCCCAGCGCCAGAGAAGCCGCCAGGACCCCCAATGTCGCCCCGTGCAACCCCAGCGTATAACCCAGCACGGGCGATAACAGCACCAGCGGTAGCCCGATAGCCACCCAGTGAGCTGCTAACTTGGCTAAAACAATCAATGCCAGCGGCTGCGGCGTAACTGCCAACTGTTCCAGCGTTCCATCCCTCCAGTCATCCGCAAAGAGACGATCCAACGCGAGCAAGTGAGCCAGCACGGCCGCCAACCATACCCCGCCAGGGGCCAGTTCCCTCAGGATCTCTGGCTCGGGACCTACGGCCAAGGGGAACAGCATGATCACTATGACAAAGAACGCAACGACGGTTAGAACGTCTTGGCGGCGTGTGACGACCAGCCCGACATCACGCCATAGAATTGTCCAGAGAGCTCGACGCATGCGGCCTACCGCCCTAATTCAAGAACGCGCGGATCGGGCACTCCCGTCACCGGCTGATGGCTAGTGGCTACTACCATGCCCCCTCCCAGCAAGTGATCTCGCACTTTGTTTGACAACCACGCCACGGCGGCTTGATCCAACGCATTGTAGGGCTCGTCTAGGATCCACAACTTCGCAGGAGAGAGCAGCATTCGGGCAAGCGCACAACGCCGCCGCTGCCCTTGGGACAAGTAACGAACCGGGACAACGGAGGCCTCCATCAGACCCACTTCGGCAAGCACCTCTGCACAGTCCGCCTCGGAATACCGCTCGTCCCGGAGGCCACCGTAAACCACGAGATTTTCGAGCGGCGTCAGTTCGTCTTTCACCCCTTCACGATGTCCGATGTAGTGCAACTCGGAGGCAAACGCATCATGCGCCCATACCGTTTCCCCGCGCCATCTGACCACACCGGCAACCGGACGAGTTAAACCGCAAAGGGCTCGCAACAGCGTAGTCTTGCCACAACCGTTATCGCCTTTCACCAACAGGAACTCCCCCGGCGCCAACCGGAAATCCAGTTGCGAAAACAAGTCCACCCCCCCGCGGCGGCAGGCGAGACCGGAAACATCCAGAAGCGGGCGCTTCGCCACCCCGCTAGCCTCGCGCTTCAACCCCGACATAAGATCCGCCCCCCCGCATGAGCACGTCTGCCCCCACAAAACCGCAAAGATCGCGACATGGAACCCGGGTTCGATCACTACCGATTGCGGCATACTGGATGCACGATAATGCCCACGTACCTAGTCACCGCCCGTGAGGATGGACCGATAACCTGAAGGCCGCAAGCAGAAAACCGGCCACGGCCACGTACAGGCATGGCTGGGCACGCCAAGGGAAGCACTGTTTTAATCGGCTGCCGCTCTCGCCCGGCGATCGTGTTTAGGATAAGTGCGCCAGGTTTTCTACCGGAGGCAATGGCCGCTCCCCGCGGATTTTTCGATCTCGAGTATTCCTCCAAGCGCAAGCAGACGCGCCGTGAACGGTTCCTGGAGGGATCGGCACAACCACACCCTGGCGACACAGACGGAGGCGTTCGTGCCGCACTGCACGACGAGAAAGCCCACCCGGCCGCCGACCAGTCAGCACTGGATGCCGTGGACGCACGTGGTACAACAGCGCTTCAACCTGAAGGATGAAGGATGAAGGACCCTCGGCCAAATGCGAAGGCGAGCCAGTCACCCCCTCCACTACGCATTGCGGCCTCAGCCGGTATCCGCCTGAGGCTTGAACGCCACATCACCGAATGTTGTAGTTCTAAAGGAGCGTGGCTCTCGTCCCTGCCGGTGGCTGCGGATCCACGACCGCGTGTAACTGGTACCAATTGGAGAGTCCGATGGCCGCATCCGGTCAGCAACGCCACCTCGAAAGCCTTCCCCCAATGTCGCGATTATTGCGATGGACCGTCGGCCTAGCAATCACGCTCATAGCCACCTGGTTCATCTTCGGGTTACTACCCAAGGCAGGCTTTAGCACCGATCTACAACAGATCGGCTCCGGCAAGCCTGTGGCAGTACTGACCCATGAAAGCGCCCATCCGACCAGCATGATTATGATGGAACGGGTCGAAACAATCCACAACCAAGTACCGCAGGGGTTCGAGTTCCTTGTAGCGTCGTTAGGAGAACCTCGGGGCCGCGAATTCACCGACAAGCATGATGCAGGCACCCCCGGCATCCTAATTTTCTTTGACGCTGACGGCACGCCTCGTCAACGGCTACATGCGCCAGCCAGCACGGACGAAATCATCGAGGCCGTGCACAATACTGTGAACAGGTCGCCTTAGGTACGCTCACCAGTTAGGTGATGCACCCAATGGCTCCGTCACAAGCGCCATCGGCGAACAGGAGCATCTGGTCGCTCTCGATACGGTGATAGTCTTGGCGCCCGCCACAACACTCGCTCGCGACCGGAACCCGAATGGCACTTCTCACCCTGCGCAATATCCACCTGGCCTTCGGCATGGCCGCCCTGCTCGACGGCGTCAACATGAGCCTGGAGCCCGGCGAACGCGTCGCCATTGCCGGGCGCAACGGCGAAGGCAAATCGACCCTGCTCAAGGTCCTCAACGGCGACGCCCAGGCGGACTCCGGCGACATCACGCGCCAGGATGGCCTGACGACCGCGTACCTCACCCAGGAACTGCCCCCGGGGATCGAGGGTACGGTGTTTGACGTGGTCGCCGAGGGCCTGGGCGAGGCCGGCCGCCTTCTGGAGCGCTTCCACCATCTCAGCCAGGCCGCCGCGGCCGGGGACATGAAGGCGCTGGACAAGATGGGGCCGGTGCAGTCGCAGCTGGACGCGATCGACGGCTGGAGCCTGCAGAACCGGGTGGAGACCACCATCTCGCGCCTGAGTCTGGATCCGGAGGCCCAGTTCGCCGCGCTGTCGGGCGGGCTCAAGCGCCGGGTCTGGCTGGCACGCGAGCTGGTGCAGCGCCCGCAACTGCTGTTGCTGGACGAGCCCACCAACCACCTGGACGTGGCCGCGATTCGCTGGCTGGAGGAGTTCCTGATCGAGAGCGGCCTGACCGTGGTGTTTATCAGTCACGATCGGCAGTTCATGGAAAGCGTCGCCACGCGCATCCTGGAACTGGACCGCGGGCAGCTGTACGAACATCCGCCATCGATCGAGGCGTTCCGCGAGCGCCAGGCCGAACGCCTGGAGACCGAGGCCACCCAGCGCGCGGAGTTCGACCGCAAGCTGGCCCAGGAAGAGACCTGGGTACGCCAGGGCATCAAGGCCCGGCGAACCCGCAACGAGGGGCGCGTGCGCGCGTTGCAGGCCCTGCGCAAGAAACGCGCCGAACGCCGTGAACGCAGCGGGCAGGTGAAGATGAAGCTGAGCCCGGAAC
>JAWLFM010000004.1:0-43451 GCA_041685565.1 Thioalkalivibrio sp. | reverse complement strand
CGCGCCGGAGGGCATCGCCACCGTCGCCGACCTGTGGCACCACCTGCATCGGGAGGCGCCGCCACCACGGCTGATGGTGGCCGTGAATCAGAGCCATGCTCGCCTTGACAGCCCGGTCGCGGATGGCGACGAGGTCGCCTTCTTCCCGCCGGTGACCGGGGGTTAAAGGGTGGGCGTGCGCCTCTTTTCCGAGCCCTTCGACCCCTGGGCCCTGGTCCGGGAACGGGAACAGGCACTGCCCATGGAAAAGCTGGGAGCCACCAGTGTCTTTGTCGGGCGCATGCGCGATTTCAACGCTGCGCAGGACATCCGCGGCATGTTCCTGGAACACTATCCGGGCATGACCGAACGCGAGCTCGAACGCATCGTCGCTGCGGCGCAGGCCCGCTGGCCATCCATCACCTGCGAGGTGGCGCATCGCGTCGGTTCGATCGATCCCGCCGAAACCCTGGTGCTGGTCGCCGTCTGGTCCGCCCACCGCGTGGCCGCGCGCGACGCCTGTGCGGAGATCCTGGAACGCCTGAAGCACGAGGCACCGTTCTGGAAACGCGAACGCCTCGCCGATGGCAGCGAGCGCTGGGTGGAACAGAACACCCCCGGCAGCTGACCCCGCCAGCCGCTGCACCGCCTCCGCACCCGCCACACCCTCGGTGCGATATCCCGGGATTCGGCGCCTATCCTGGCTTCCTTGCTACTGCAGCATCAGGAAGAAGGCACCGGATCCACGTTGCACATTGAGCAGCAGATGGCCCCGCCCGCTCTGAGCCGCCTCGCGCAGATCCTCCAGGCGGGATACCTCGCGCCGGTTCACGGACAGGATCACATCGCCCTCGCGCAAACCACCGCGTGCCGCCAGCGAACGCGGCTGCACTGCAGCGATCCGGATGCGGGATGCGCCGTCCCGGTCCACTACCGTCTCGAAGGTGACACCGCTGAGCCGTGCATCCACGGCCTCGCCCTGGATCTCCTGCGGCTGCGGTGTCTCGATGCGCGCAGTGACCGTCTCTTCCCGGCCATCACGCAGGAGACGCAGACGAACCTCGGAGCCCGCGCGCACCAGGCCGATCCGATTGCGCAGATCGGTGGCGCCGCGCACCGGCCGGCCATCGACCTCCATCACCACGTCCCCGGCCTGCAGCCCGGCCCGATCGGCCGGTGACCCCGGCTCAACCCGCGTCACCACTGCACCGTTGGTCACCTGCAGCGAGAACGCCTGCGCCAGTTCCGGGGTCAGGTCCTGCATCGCGATCCCCAGCTGTCCGCGACTGACCTCACCATCGACGATCAGGTGCTCCTGGACCATCCGCGCCATATTGATCGGGATCGCGAAGCCGATTCCGATGTTGCCGCCGCCGCGTGCCAGGATGGCGGTGTTGATGCCGACCAGTTCCCCACGCAGGTTGACCAGCGGGCCGCCGGAGTTGCCGGGGTTGATCGATGCGTCCGTCTGAATGAAGTCCTCGAAGCCCTCGATCCCCAGGCCACTGCGCCCCAGGGCGCTGACGATGCCGCTGGTGACGGTCTGGCCCAGGCCGAAGGGATTGCCGATGGCCACCACGAAATCACCAACACGCAAGGCATCGGAATCGGCGAAGGGCAGCGCGTGGAGACCGTCAGCGTCGATCCGGATCAGCGCGATATCGGTCTCCTGGTCGGCACCAATCACCTCGGCATCGAAGCGGCGACCGTCATGCAAGGTGACGACGATCTCGTCGGCACGCTGGATCACATGGTTGTTGGTCAGGATCAGGCCCTTGCCGGCATCGACGATCACGCCCGAGCCCAGGCCCTGGCGCTGCCGTTGCCGCGGCTGCGCGGGCAGATCGAAGAAACGCCGAAAGAAGGGATCGTCGAACAGCGGACTCACCGACTCGACCACCAGCGCCCGCGTGGAGACGTTGACCACGGCCGGAACCGTGCGCTCGAGCATCGGAGCGAGCGTCGGCAGCGGCGCGCCATCGATCGCCGCGGGCAACTGCGCCTGTACGGGATGCGCCAGCAGAAACAGGGTCAGGACCAGGAAGATCACTCTCATCATCAGCCTCGCTCGCCGGGGAAGGGTTCCCGGCAAAGGATCCAGGATTGCCATCGAACGGCGTGCCGGCGTCGCAACCGGCCGCACCTTCAGGGACGCAACCGCGCCCTGGGTCGGAAACCCGAGCGCTGCGCCATCTCCTCGTACCACTGGCGGGCCTCCTCCGCGGGCGGCACCTCGATCATCAACCGCAGAAACAGGTCCCCGGGCGTCTTCCCGGGAAGCCCCCGGCCCTTCAGGCGCATGACCTTGCCGGACTGGGTCCCGGGCGGGATCTTCAGATGCACCAGCCCCTGCGGCGTTGGCGCCTCGATGGTCGCGCCCAGCGCGGCCTCCCATGGCGTGATCGGCAGGTCCCGATGCAGATCCCGGCCATCGAGCCGGTACCGCGGGTCCGGGCGAACCCGGATCTCCAGCAGCAGATCCCCGGGAGCGCCGGCACCGGCGCCGGGGTCGCCCTGCCCGCGCACGCGCAGGCGCGTACCGGTGTGGGCGCCCGGCGGGATGCGCACACGCCGGGATCCGCCCGAGGCACCGTTCACGGTGACCTCGGTTCCCTGCAGGGCCTGGTCCAGCGTGATCTCCGCCACGGCCGAACGGTCGGCACCGCGCATCTGAAAGCCCGGACTGCGGCGGCGGCCGCCGGCACGCGCACCGAACAGGGATTCGAAGAAATCGGAGAAGCCGTCGAAGCCCTGGCCGCCGGCATGCCCCGCGCCGCCATTGCCGGCCCAGCCGGGCGGCGGCCGGAAGTCCTGACCGGCGCGCCAGTTGGCGCCCAAGCGATCATAGGCACTGCGCTTCTCCGGGTCGCAGAGCACCTCGTTGGCCTCGTTGACTTCCTTGAACCGCGCCTCGGCATCGGCCTGTGAACTGACATCCGGATGGTACTTGCGCGCCAGCCGGCGATAGGCCTTCTTGATCTCCTCCTGGCTGGCCGAGCGCGGCACGCCCAGAATCCTGTAGTAGTCCTTGAATTCCATAGCCCGTCCCGTCAGCCCGAAGGTGTGGATGATGTGTCGAAGGGAAGCCCCCACCGCCCTGGCGATGATGCCCTCGACCGGACAGACAAGTCGAGACGCGCCGCCCGGTCAGCCGGACGGCGCGCTGGGTACCGGATCATCCGGCGGTCGGCTCAGCCTTCCACCGAGATCCTGCGGGGTTGCACCTTCGCCTGCTTCGGAATCCGGACTTCCAGCACACCATTCTGACAGCGTGCGGAGATGTTGTCGGAGTCTGCGGTATCCGGCAACGCGAAGCGGCGGAAGAAGTTACCGCGCACGCGTTCGACGCGCTTGTAGTTCTCACGCTCTTCCTTGCTCTCGTGCCGGCGCTCGCCGCGGATGGTCAGCACCCCCTTCTCCATCTGTACCTCGATATCCTTCGGATCCACGCCGGGCAGATCCGCATGCAGCACGTAGCCGTCGGACTCCTCACGGATATCCACCGCCGGGCTCCAGTCAGCCGCGACCGCCGGCTCCTCGCTGCCGCCGGTATCGTGCAGACGGTCCAGCTCGCGGGACAGCTGGTTCAACAGGCTCCAGGGTTCGTAACGCATCAGGGTCATGGGTTCACCTCCAATCAGTATCGGTCCATTTGCCTGACAGGTATCTGGGGCTTGCGCAGGAATTTTCAAGCACGCGCAGGGCGCTTTCCCGATGCCTCACTCGATGTTCTGGACCTGCTCGCGCATCTGCTCGGTCAATACCTTCATTTCCATCGCGACTCGGGTGGTTTCCAGATCATGCGACTTGGATCCCAGGGTGTTTGCCTCGCGATTGAACTCCTGCATCAGGAAGTCCAACCGCCTGCCCACGGGTTCATCGCGGTCAAGGATCTCGCGCGTGGCCGCGATATGGCCATCGAGACGGTCCAGTTCCTCGTCCACGTCCAGTCGCTGCGCCAGCAACGCAACCTCCTGTTCCAGGCGCTGCGGGTCCAGGGTCAGATCGAGTTCGGCGATCCGGGTGCGCAGGCGCTCGCGCTGTTCCTCCAGGATCGCCGCGCGCCTGTCGCGCAGTTGCCGGACCCGCTCGCTGTAGGCATCGAGACGCGTCTCCAGCGTCTGGCGCAGGACCTCCCCTTCCGCGGCCCGCATCGCGCGCAGGTCCGCGACGGCGCCCTCCAGGCCGCTCAGGACCGCGGGACGCAGTGCATCGGCATCCAGTGCCATATCCCGCTGGAGGATTCCGGGCCAGGTGAGGATATCCAGGGCCGATACCCGGGCTCCGTTCACCATCATCTGGTCGATTTCGCGGATGGTCGTGATCAGCGCCTTGGCACGCACCGGATCGAAACGGACCACGGCTTCCTCGCCCGGGCTCTCCAGGCGCAGCACGGCATCCACCTTCCCCCGACCCAGGGACTGCTGCAGCAGGGCCCGCACCTCCGTTTCCAGCGCCCGAAGGGCATCCGGCAACTGGATGCGAAGTTCCAGGTAACGATGGTTCACGCTCCTGAGTTCCCAGACCAGGGATTGTCCCTCGGCCTCGGTATCCTGGCGTGCGAAGCCGGTCATGCTGGCGATCATGAAGAGTTCCTTACGGTTGGATGGAGGCTTGCGCAGCCATTGTAGACGCGTGCGCCGATCGGCTCCCGTATACTGCGCGGCTCATTCAAGCCTCGAGGACAGCCCATGCGCCCCAGCGGCCGCCAACCGGATCAGATGCGCCTGGTTCGATTCACGCGCAACTTCACGCGCCATGCCGAGGGATCGGTACTGGTCGAGTTCGGCGATACGCGCGTCCTTTGCACCGCGACCGTCGAGACCCGGGTTCCGCCCTTCCTCAAGGGCAAGGGGCGCGGCTGGGTCACCGCAGAGTACGGCATGCTGCCTCGCGCCACCCATGATCGCATGGTGCGTGAATCCGCGCGCGGCAAGCAGGGCGGTCGCACCCTGGAGATCCAGCGCCTGATCGGACGCGCCCTGCGCGCAGTGGTCGACCTCGAGGCCATGGGCGAGCGCCAGATCATCATCGACTGCGACGTGCTCCAGGCCGATGGCGGCACACGCACCGCGGCCATCAGCGGCGGCTATGTCGCGCTCTGCGATGCGGTCAATCATTGCCTGAAGAAGGGCCTGTTGAAGAAGAACCCGCTGCACGGACAACTGGCGGCCATCTCCGTGGGAATCTACCAGGGCGTGCCGGTACTGGATCTCGACTACGACGAGGATTCCCAGGCCGAGACCGACATGAACCTGGTGATGAACGAGGCCGGCGGCGTGATCGAGATCCAGGGCACCGCGGAGGGACATGCCTTCCGCCGCGACGAACTCGATGCCATGCTGGAACTCGGCGAAAAGGGCATCCGCGAGATCATGACCCGGCAGCGGGAGACCCTGGGCCAGTAGCCGCGGCAGGAGGATTGCACCACTCAACCGACGCTGGACAGGACCCTGAGAGGACATGAAACGCATCGTGCTGGCATCCGGGAACGCCGGAAAGATCCGTGAACTCACCGAACTGCTCGGCCCCATCGGGCTCGAGGTGCTGCCACAGTCGCATTGGCAGGTCGAGGAATGCGAGGAGACCGGGTTGACCTTCGTCGAGAACGCGATCCTCAAGGCACGGAATGCCGCCCGGCTCACCGGGCTGCCCGCCCTGGCCGACGACTCCGGGATCGAGGTCGACCACCTGCGGGGACAACCCGGCATCTACTCCGCGCGCTACTCCGGTCCGGAAGGCGATGACCGACAGAACAACGAGAAGCTTCTGGCGGCGCTGCAGGGTGTACCACTCCAACGGCGCACCGCGCGTTTTCGCTGTGTGATGGCCTTCCTGGCCCATGCCAATGACCCGTCCCCGATATTGGCCGAGGGCACCTGGGAGGGCCTGATCGCAGAGGAGCCCGCGGGCGGCGGTGGATTCGGCTACGACCCGGTGTTCTATCTGCCCGAATACGGCTGCACCTCCGCCGAACTCCCCGACGGGGAGAAGAACCGGCTCAGCCATCGCGGCCAGGCCGTGCGCACCATGACCGAACGTCTGCGGCAGCGGCTTGGCGCCGCCTGAAGCCCGGGCAGGGCGATCCCCCCTCATGAAGACCAGCCAATCGCCGGTGCGGGGCCGAAGGGCGCCGTTGAACCTGCCTCAGCCGCCGCCGCTCGCGCTGTATGTCCACCTGCCCTGGTGTGTGCGCAAGTGCCCCTATTGCGACTTCAACTCACACGAGCAGCGTGGGGATCTGCAGGAGCGCGCCTACGTCGATGCGTTGCTCGCGGATCTCGAGGCACAGCTACCGTTCGTCTGGGGGCGCCGACTGGAGAGCATCTTCATCGGCGGCGGTACGCCCAGCCTGTTCTCGCCCGAGGCCATCGACGAACTCCTGTCGGGCCTGCGCGCGCGCCTGCCCTGGCGACCCGATCTGGAGGTGACGCTGGAGGCCAACCCGGGAACCGCCGAGCGTGGCTTCTTGCGCGGCTACCGCGAGGCCGGGATCAACCGGCTGTCACTGGGGATACAGAGCTTCGATCCAGGGCTGCTGCGAGAGATCGGGCGGATCCATGACGATGCCGATGCCCATGCCGCCATTGCCCAGGCGCACGCTGCCGGCTTCGACGAGGTCAATCTGGACCTGATGTTCGGGCTTCCCGGCCAATCGCTGGCCCAGGGCCTGGCCGACCTGGAAACGGCCATCGCCGCCCGGCCCAGCCACATCTCCTGGTATCAGTTGACGCTGGAGCCCAATACCCTGTTCGCTGCCCGTCCCCCGGTCCTCCCCAGGGATGAGATCGTGGACGAACTCTTTGCCCAGGGACAATGCGTCCTCGAACGCGCGGGCTATACTCGTTATGAAATCTCGGCCTACGCGGGGGCGCGAAGCGAATGCCGGCACAACCGGAATTACTGGGAATTCGGCGACTACCTGGGTCTGGGAGCCGGCGCCCACGGCAAGATCTCCGACGTAGCCGCGCAGACCGTGACCCGCCTGCTCAAGCCCCGGCATCCCGAGGCCTACCTGCGCGACCCGCGCGCCGTCAGCCTGACCCCGATCGAACCCGGTTCACTGCCCTTCGAATTCATGCTCAATGCGCTGCGCCTGACGGCCGGCGTCCCTGCGGAGCTGTTCCCGGAGCGCACCGGACTGACACTGGCGGGCATCGCTCCGGTGCTCGCACGGGCACGCGAGCGCGCGCTGCTGGATGCAGACCCGGCGTTCCTGCGCGCTTCGGAGCGCGGCCTGTGTTTTCTCAACGACCTGCTGGAGATGTTTCTGGACCGCCATGACCAGGCCACTTGAATTCGTGAGCTATCCCTGCCCCTGGTGCGGCGAACCCGGGGAAACCAGCGTGGACATGGTCAGCGGCGAGCGCGAGTGGGTCGAGGACTGCAGCGTCTGCTGCGCACCGATCGTCTTCCGGCGCGTGGATTCCGGAGCCGGGGAGGAGCCCGAGATCGCGGTCTGGCGGGAGGGGGAATGACGCCGGCTCCCGCCTATTCGCCCATGGATTGCGAGCAGTACTCGCGGCTGGAACTGGCCATCCTGCATGGACGCACACTCCGCCTGCGCTGGATCGGCAGGTGCATGAGCCATATCGAGTACGTGCGCCCGGAGGATCTGCGCACCCGGCGCCATGCCGAGTACCTGGTGCTGCGCGACGCCATGAACCGGCGTCGTTTCCTTCGTCTCGACCGAATCGTGCAGTTCGTCGATATTGCCTAGTGGGCCATCGGAGCCCCCGAGCGGCGTCAGGGCCAGGCTGAGGTCAGGCGCGGCGCATCATGTCGAAGAAGTCGGCATTGGTCTTCGAGGACTGCATGCGGCCAAGCAGGAACTCCATGGCCTCGGTGTCGTCCATGCCGTGCAGGAACTTGCGCAGGATCCACAGCTTCTGCAATTCGTCGGGATCGGTCAGGAGCTCCTCGCGGCGGGTGCCGGAGCGGTTCACATTGATCGCCGGGTAGACCCGCTTCTCGGCGATGCGCCGGTCGAGGTGGATCTCCATGTTGCCGGTGCCCTTGAATTCCTCGTAGATCACCTCGTCCATCTTGGAGCCGGTGTCCACCAGTGCCGTGGCGAGGATGGTCAGGCTACCGCCCTCCTCGATGTTGCGCGCAGCACCGAAGAAGCGCTTGGGCCGGTGCAGGGCGTTGGCGTCGACGCCGCCGGTCAGCACCTTGCCCGAACTGGGCACCACGGTGTTGTAGGCACGGGCCAGGCGGGTGATGGAGTCGAGCAGGATCACCACGTCGCGCTTGTGCTCGACCAGGCGCTTGGCCTTCTCGATCACCATCTCGGCGACCTGCACATGACGCGTAGCGGGCTCGTCGAAGGTGCTGGACACGACCTCACCCCGCACCATCCGGGTCATCTCGGTGACCTCCTCCGGGCGCTCGTCGATCAGCAGCACGATCAGGTAGCTGTCGGGATGGTTGGTCGCGATGCTCTGGGCGATGTTCTGCAGCATCAGCGTCTTGCCGGCCTTCGGCGGCGACACGATCAGACCACGCTGGCCCTTGCCAAAGGGGGCGACCATGTCGATCACCCGGGCGGTGATGTCCTCGGTCGAGCCGTTGCCCCGCTCCATGCGCATGCGCTGGTTCGGATGCAGTGGAGTCAGGTTCTCGAACAGCACCTTGTGCCGGGCCGCCTCTGGCGGCTCGAAGTTGATCTCGGAGACCTTCAGCAGCGCGAAGTAGCGCTCGCTGTCCTTGGGCGGGCGGATCTTCCCGGAGATGGTGTCGCCGGTGCGCAGGCCGAAACGCCGGATCTGGCTGGGCGAGACATAGACATCGTCGGGGCCTGCCAGATAGGAGCTGTCCGCGCCGCGCAGGAAGCCGAAGCCGTCTGAGAGTATCTCGAGCACCCCGTCGCCGAAGATCGGCTCGCCATTCTTGGCGTGGGCCTTCAGCAAGGCGAAGATGATGTCCTGCTTGCGGGCCCGGGACATGTTATCGATGCCCTGTGACTCGGCCATTGCGACCAGCTCTGCAGCCGTCTTCTGCTTCAATTCGGTGAGGTTCATTGGGTGCTGTTCAAACGTGGGTAGATGCGGGATAACCCGGCAACCGGCTGGGTTGCTGTGGGTTTCTGAGGGGGGCAGGGTGCGTCGCCTAGGGGACGCACCCTCGGAATATAGGGGAGCCCGAGCGATCAGGCAAGCATTATTGCAGGATTATTGCAAAGGAAGACGAGGCTGGCGGGGTCTCCGGCCGCTCAGCAGCGGCCGGACCGGGCCTCAGAGGTGCTGGTCGAGAAACGCGGTCAGTTGGGATTTGCTCAGCGCACCGACCTTCGTGGCCTCGACATCGCCGTCCTTGAAGAGCATCAGGGTGGGGATGCCCCGGATGCCATATTTTGGGGGCGTGGCGGGGTTCTCGTCGATATTGAGTTTGGCAACGCTGAGTTTGCCGTCGTATTCTTGCGCGATCTCCTCGAGAATCGGGGCGATCATCTTGCAGGGTCCGCACCATTCGGCCCAATAGTCCACGAGTACTGGACGGTCCGATTTCAGGACGTCGTCCTCAAAGCTGGCATCCGAGATATGATGAATGTTTTCGCTCACTCCGTATCCTCGTCGATTGGCTGCGGGGCACGGAATACGCGCCCTCCGTTACCCCGTACTATCCGCCAGATTCACGGGTGAATTCAAGTTGACCGAGCATCCTGCCCATGGGAGACACATGACCGAGGCCGACAAATCCAGTATCCGCTTCGAGGCCTTCGAGCTTCCGGAACCCGTGCTGCGGGGCATTCGAGACGCGGGCTTCGCGTACTGCACCCCGATCCAGGCCGAGACCCTGCCCATCGCCCTCGCCGGACACGACGTCGCCGGCCAGGCCCAGACGGGGACCGGCAAGACCGCCGCCTTCCTCGTCGCGGCCTTCAACCGCCTGCTGCGTCACCCGCCCGCCGAGGACAGGCGGACCAACGACGTGCGCATGATGGTACTCGCCCCCACCCGCGAACTGGCCATCCAGATCCACAAGGATGCCCTGCTGCTGGGCAGGCACACCGGGCTGAAATTCGCCCTCGCCTATGGCGGCACCGGCTACGAACAGCAGCGTGAGGAACTCGCCGCGGGTGCCGACGTACTCATCGGCACTCCGGGCCGGATCATCGATTACCACAAGCAGCACGTGTTCGGGCTGAAGCGGGTCGAGGTGGTGGTCCTGGACGAGGCCGACCGGATGTTCGATCTCGGCTTCATCAAGGACATCCGCTACCTGCTACGCCGCTGCGCCCCGCCCTCGGAGCGCCAGTCGATGCTGTTCTCGGCCACGCTGTCGTGGCGCGTGATGGAACTGGCCTACGAACACATGAACAACCCGGAGAAGGTGCAGGTCGAGGCCGAGACGGTCACGGCCGACAATATCCGCCAGATCATCTACTACCCGGCCAACGACCAGAAGATCCCACTGCTGATCGGGCTTGCGAGAAGGCTCAAGCCCGAGCGCGCCATCGTCTTCGTGAACACCAAGCACTGGGCCGAACGGGTCTGCGACTGGCTCAATGCGAATGGCCTGCATGCGGCCCTGCTCTCAGGGGACGTGCCACAGACCAAGCGCACCCATCTGCTGGCCCAGTTCGCGGAAGGAAAATACGCCTATCTCGTGGCCACGGACGTCGCCGCACGTGGGCTGCACATTCCCGACGTGACCCACATCTTCAACTTCGACCTGCCGCAGTCGGGCGAGGACTACGTGCATCGGATCGGGCGCACAGGGCGTGCAGGCGCCGAGGGCGACGCGATCAGCTTCGGCTGCGAGGACTCCGCGTTCTACCTTCCGGACATCGAGACCTACCTGGGCCGGCGCATCCCGACCGAGATGCTGTATCCCGAGGACCTCCCCGGGGAACTGAACCGCCCGGCACCGCGGGCGCGGCGCAAGCCCGGAGACAGGCCGCACTCGCCACGCGGCGGCGAACGCCCGTCGGGCCCCGGCCGGGGCCGCGGCGGCCCGCGCGGCTCGGGTGGACGTCGGCGGCCGCCGCGCAAACCCGCCCCGGAAGAGACCTGAGCCGCCGCACTCCCTGCTGTTGAGTCGCCCCTGTCCGCGAAGTCGCGCTGCCAGCGACGACAGCGGGAGCAGGCGCCCATGATCAGGCGGCCTGACCCCAGACCGCAAACACCGGGTCCGATGTCGCCAGAAGCCCGGCGTACTGGTCTCCCGGCGGCCGCGGCAGGCCGCGCAACGACCAGGTCGTCAACCCTTCGAAGCCCCCGGCCCGGAGGAAGAAGTCCAGCACCAGGCCCATGCGCTCGAACTCGTGCAGTTCCGCCCACAGCGCGATCGCCTTCGGCGGGAACCAGCGGTTCGAGAAGCTGACCACGAAGCGGCCGCCCGGGCGGAGCACCCGACGGACCTCGCGGAAGACCTCGACCGGCCGGACCAGATATTCCACCGAGACCGTACACAGCACCGTGTCGAAGCGACCGTCGGGCCAGGGCAGACGCGTCTCGAGGTTCAGGTCCTGCACGACCCGTTCGTCGAGCATCGGGTTTGCGGCCAGTTCCTCCGCGTTCATGCCCAGCCCGGCAACCCGACGCGGCTGCGCTTCCTCGTCGAGGTGCGAGGTCCAGCTGCTCATCAGATCGAGGACATCGGCGCCCGCGGGCAACAGGCTGCGGTAGAGATGGGCGACCCGCGCGCGTGCAGCAGCATCCACATGCTGCACCATCCGCGGCGCCGCATAGAAGTCGGCATCCGGCCCCGAGTCGGCCCGCGCGTACGGGTCGCCGGCAGAAAAATCGGTCGGCTGCTCCCGCCAGCGCGCCTGCATCCCCGGACCATTGGTCACCGCCGCCCGGCCGAGGTCCGCGGGCGCCTCGCCGGGCGGAGCGAGGTTCAGTGCGCGCAGTTGCAGTTCCAGCGGCAACCCCGCCAAGGGATGATTGAAGTCCACCGTGATCTGGCCATCCGGGGCGATCGACGTGACCCGGAAGGCGGTGGGCGGCCCGGGCGGCAGCCCCGGGGCACCCGCAAGGAATGGTGCCGGATAAAACCGGCCGACACGCGGTTCGATCTGGAGCTGCCGGTGCGTCCGCCGGAAGAAACCGCCGGGAATCGTGACCCGTCTTTCCGCCCGCCAGTTCGGAACGAGTTCCCCGGCATGGAAGGCCCGGATCACTGACCCGGCGCCTTCCGCTTCGAGCAGCCCGCGCAGGCCCGGCGGCACCGCGCCGGCGGCGGGGCAGCTCAGCACCCGACTGTCGATGTGGGCGGCCTCGGCGCTGCGCCAGCGCAGGGTGGTCCCGAGCCCGCAACCGGCGTGTGCCTCGGGAGCCGGTGATTTGTCCGCGGCGAGGTCAGCGAAGGGATCAGGCTGCGCCATCATCCGGTCACCCTGTTGTTGCATAGGGCCGAGAGCCCGCACGCGGGCATGTTTCGGAGGCCTTGGAGTCAGCGGGGCGAGTTGGGGACGTCAAGACCGTCACGGGGCTGCATTCGGCCCCTCCTCTAAAACCTGCACGGCGAGTGCCGATGGGGCTCGCCTGGTGCAGGAGCGACCCACGGTGGTTCCGAGGCGGTCGGCGGGTGCCCCCCTCTCGGGACGAAGAAGGTGGGTGCGGGGCGAAGTTCCCCCGCGGTTCAAGTCGGCCGCACGACCATCCGGCGTCGCGCGGCCGTCACGCTCAGGGCCGCTTGGGAGTGCTGTATTCCGCAACCTTGTGGAAGGGTTCCCAAATGGTTTCGTAGCCCACGTAACCCTTTTCGTTCGGCGCCATCTGCCGGGTCTTCAAAAACCGCGATGAGCCCTCCGGGACCTTGGGCCGCTGTTTGGTTGGTTCGCTCATGATTTACCTCATCTCAATGACAAAAGGGGGTATGGAAACGCCGATGTCAGTCCCCCAACTCACTGACAGATCCGGCCGCGCAAAAAACCGCTCATTTCAAATCGGGACGACGCGCCCACTGGTGATTTCAGCACCCGGTTCCACCTTGCCGCCATGCTTGATCTCCTCCTCGCTCGCATCACGAACCGTCCGGATTTCAAGCTTGAAAATGACTTCCCGGCCACATAGGGGATTGTTACCGTCGATCGTTATGGTCTCGTCGTCTACCCGGGTTACCAGGAAACTCTTGGTCGCGCCATGGTCGTTTTCCATCAGGATCGCTGTGCCGACTTCTCGGTACTCTTCCGGCACGTTGTCGATGCGGTCGGTCAAGACCAGGGATTCGTCCCGTGGACCATAGATCGCGTTGCAATCGATCGTGACTTCGATGATGTCGCCCTCGGAATGGCCCTCAAGCTCGGTCATGACGCTGGGGGCCAAGATCTCGTTCACGCCATGCACGTAGCCCAGCGGGTACTCGACGGCGGTCAATACCTGCCCCGATTTCCGGTCGATGACCTGGTAGGTCAGTTCGACGTACTTGTTCGCTTCGATCAAATCATTGTTCATTTAGAGAAGCCCCGCATCAGAAAATGGATGCGCCGAAGATCCTCGCCTCTCCGTCCTCGTACCCAAGCACGAGCCGACCGAGCCATTCGCCGGACTTCTGGGTGCTCCTGACCCGGTAGAGTACGGTCACGTGCTCGCCTCGGCGGATGAGACCGAGGTAATCCCAATCCTCGCTGAGATTGCGCGTCAGTTCGCTCTTCGCGAACTGATTGCCGACCTCGACCTCGTTGAGCCCGAAGGTCAGGTTGTAGGAGAACTTGCGGACGAACTTGCCGTAGTCCCCCTCGTTCGAGGACTTGATCAGATCGCTCCACATCGGGTGGGCAACCGCAATGATCTCCTCGTCGGTGAGTTCGATGATGTTCTTGGTAGCTTCCGGTGTAGCCGGAGCGTCCGCTGCACTATTCATATCAAAAATCCGGAACGGGGTGACAGAAGAGAAGAGCAACGCGAAAGGGCGTCGCCCTTCTCTGGGTCCGAACGAAACGGTGGGGGAAGGTTACCCCCCACCGCCGTCGGCTGTCACTCTTCCATGCTGACCAGATGGTAGCAAGGTGCCTTTTCCATGGTGTACTCACCCGTGTTCGGATCACGACGGGACACGGTGAGAACATGCCAGTTCTCATCGTCGAGTTTCATGACGTCGCCCCGGTAGTAGTAACCCGGCCAGCGCGTTTCCTTGCGGAACAGCGTGTGCTGGAAAACACTCTCCGAGGTGAGCCACCGGTGCTTGAGTTCCCAGGCGCGAAGCAGTTCGTGCAGATCCGCAGCGCCCAGCTTCTCGAGATCCTCCTCGAGGATCTTCATCTTCTTCATGCCGATGTTGAGCAGCTTCTCGTTGGTCATGTAACTGACCGTTACGCCACCGCAGTACTCGTCCATCAGTTTCTGAAGGCGATCCAGGGCCTGACGCGGGCTCAGGATGTTCGGGTGCACTGTGCCGGCCACCACTTCGTTGCGGTACACCGTGTAGTGCTCGAGCGGCTTGAAGATCTCTTCCTTGCGATCGCTGATCTGCTTGTCGGAAACCCGAATGCCCTCGGCCTTACCGTCGTCGATGTACTTGCACGCTGCCTTCGCGGCCAGACGTCCTTCGGTGAACGAGCCGGACGAGAACGCGTGCGGCGTACCCCCGACGGCATCGCCGGCGCCAAACAGACCTTCGACGGTCGTCATGCGGTTGTAGCCCCAGAAGTACTCGGGGGGTGAGAGGTCCTCAGGACCGGAACACCAGGCGCCACAACCCGTGGCGTGCGAGCCCATGACATACGGCTCGGAGGTGGTCAGCTCGGGGTTTTCGTTCTTCGGATCGACGTCGGTCGCGGCCCAAAGAACGGCCTGGCCTACGGTCATACCCAGGAAGTTTTCCCAGCCCACTTCTTCCAGGTGCGGATCCTGGAACGCTTCCATGGTGACCATGTGGATCGGACCGCGGCCCGCATTCACCTCGTTGATCAACGCGTGGTTGCGCAGGCAGGTCGGGATCGGGCGATGCGTCCGGTGCGATGCTTCCGGATCCAGGTATTCCTTGCCGACCATCTTCTGCAGCTCGGGGAACCACTTGGACTCGTACTCTTCGCCGAGGCCGTTCTGCGTGTAGGTCTTGAGGTGCAGGAAGTACGCGCCAACAGGGCCGTATCCATCCTTGAACCGGGCCAGAACGATGCGGTTTTCCATCTGGGTCATCTTCGCACCGGCCTGAATCAGCAGACCGTACGCCGAACCCGACGACCACGGTGCGTACCAGACGCGGCCGGCACCTTCGCCGACGGAGCGCGGCTTGAAGATCATCGACGCGCCGCCGGCAGCGACGACCACGGTCTTGGACTTGAACACGTGGTAGTTGCCGGTACGGACGTTGAAGCCCACGGCACCGGCAACCCGGTTTTCCTTGGATTCGTCCATCAGCAGGTGCGTGACGCAGATGCGGTTGAACACCTTGTCCGCGGACTTCTTGGCGGCCTCAGCCACGATCGGCTTGTAGGACTCGCCGTGAATCATGATCTGCCAGCGGCCTTCACGCTGGTAGGCGCCCGTCTTGGGGTTGCGCATCAGCGGCAGGCCCCACTCCTCGAACTGGTGCACCGCGGAGTCGACATGGCGGGCCATGTCGAACAGCAGGTCCTCGCGCACCATGCCCATCAGGTCGATACGGGCGTAGCGCACGTGGTCTTCCGGGTTGTTCTCGCCCCAGCGGGTGCCCATGTAGCAGTTGATTGCGTACAGGCCCTGGGCCACCGCGCCGGAACGGTCGATGTTGGCCTTTTCGGCGACGATGATCTTCTTGTCCTGCCCCCAGTACCGGGCCTCAAAGGCAGCTCCGGTGCCGCCAAGACCAGCGCCACAGACCAGGACGTCAATGTTGTCTTCGACGATCGTCTCGTGTGCCATCAGTAGTACACCCCTTCTTTCATCTTGAGACCATTGCTTTCCAGCGTGTGCAGACCGCCGTCATCCATGCGGATGTACTTGGGCTCGTTGAACAGCAACTGGCTGTCGCGCATTTCCTTGCTGGGTCCGCTCACCTCCGAGAGTTTCGGAATGTGCTTGCCCCAGGGCTTGGTCGTGATTGGCGATAGAAATTCCTTTTCCCTGCCGTCCCGGAACTTGATCTTCCAGGCGATGGTGCCGCGCTCCTCATCGCGGTCCACGCGCACGCTGTGCCCGAGCGGCGCAAAGTCGGCGTAGCCGCGGGCGTCGATGGCGTGGTGCGGACAGGCCTTCACGCAGGAGTAGCACTCCCAGCACATGCTGGGTTCGATGTTGTACGCGCGACGCGTGGTGGGATCGATGTGCATGATGTCTGACGGGCAGATGTCCACGCAGTAGCCGCAGCCATCGCATCGGGTCATGTAGACGAAAGTTGGCATAACAGTCCTCGGTCAGTCTGATAATCAGTGGACAGACTCAGTAGTGGTTGGGGGCTTCACGCTTGATGCCCAAACCCATGTCCATGGGAGCGTTTTGCAACAGCTCCAGCGAATGCCGCTGCTGCTGAGCGGGATCATCGCGGGTAATGGTGGGAAGATTTTCCGCCGAACCGTCCGCCCGGGTAAGGCGCTTCTGGTAGGCCGCGGCGGGCTTGAAGAACATGTGTGCAAACTTGGACCAGTAGACGGTGGCGAACAGCGTGGTGGTGCCGGCAATGAACAGGGCGAAGAAGAGCCAGCCCAGCGCGCCCAGGCCCTGGGTGAACGACCACAGAAGAGCGAAGGTCGACATCGCCAGCAGCGAGAGGATAAAGATGTCGGCGCGAGACACGGCGAACAGGGGACGGCCCTCGGATGACAGATCGACCCGGATCGCGAACCAGAACCAGTACCCACCGAACGCCAACGACAGCGCACCGAGATGCCACAGCAGCGGCAACAGCGTCGGTGCCTGAGTGCCCGGGGCACTGTAGGCGAAGATCAGGATGGCCGACGTGATCACGAAAACGATGAAGCCGTACATCATGAACAGGTGGGAGATGCGACGCTGGGCGTTGGCGAACTCGCCCGCGGTCAGCACTTCCTTACCGACGGTCTTCACCATCAGACCCAGTTTCTCGCCGCCGCCGACGCTGCGGCTGGCGTTCTTCTGAGCTTTCTTCGCGTTTTCGAAGAAGTACTTCGCGTTTTTCTTGTGGATCATGTCGAAAATGGTGCCACCGGCCACGAGGATGACCATGAGCACGACGTAGGCCTGCATGACCGCCGGCGGGATGACGGCAGCGAGTTCGGCGAAGGGATTGCTAGTAATCACGGGCTAAGGCCTCCTAGGGGGATCGGGAATCGGCTGAGTGTGTTGCATTCCAATTTTCGATTCAAATCAAAGTTACTTGCGTTTCGATAAACCCAGCTTATCAGCATTCCGTTGGCGATGGCGCGGCAGAAGGGCAAACCCTGGCATCCGGTCCGTTTCGTCATGCTCCCCTCAAGCGCGCGGCCACGTCAGTCAACCGGTCCCTCGCGCACAAATGGACCGAAGGATCATTTTTGTTTATTAGAATATTCGGAAACGTCGTTTACGTCTTCGATCCAGAATCGAGGCCCATATCCACCCGTGTTGTGCTACTTTACGGCGGCCCGTGCCCGTGAAACCCGTACTAGGGGGGTATCCCGGACACCACCCAAAAGACGGCAATGCCGCAATCTCAACACCCATTTCTGGCAGGAGACAGAGCTCATGATCAAACCACACGGCGCGGATACCCTGAAGCCGCTATTCGTCTACGACACCGAAAAACATCATGCCCTCATGCAAGAGGCGGAAAGCCTTCCGTCCGTGATGATCAGCTCCGCTGCTGCCGGAAACGCCGTGATGATGGGAGGCGGCTACTTCACCCCCCTCACCGGCTTCATGAATGTCGCTGATGCCATGGGCTGCGCTGAAGAAATGAGAACCGCCAGCGGTCTCTTCTTCCCGGTCCCGGTGGTCAATCTGCTGGAGAACGCCGACCCCATCCGGGGGGCCAAGCGGATCGCCCTGCGCGACCCCAACATGGAGGGCAACCCGGTCCTCGCGATCCAGGACGTCGAGGCGATCGAGGAGTTCACCCCCGAACAGATGGAGGTCATGACCCAGAAGGTCTACGGCACCACCGACCCCGAACACCCCGGTGTCGCCGCCTTCAACAGCGTCGGCCGCATCTGCGTCTCCGGCCCGATCCAGGTGCTGCACTTCTCGTACTTCCAGGACGACTTCCCGGATACCTTCCGCACCGCGGTCGAGATCCGCAATGAGATCACCGAGCGCGGCTGGAACCAGGTCGTCGCCTTCCAGACCCGCAACCCGATGCACCGCGCCCACGAGGAGCTGTGCCGCATGGCGATGGATCAGCTGAAGACCGACGGCGTGGTGATTCACATGCTGCTGGGCAAGCTCAAGGCCGGCGACATCCCGGCACCCGTACGTGATGCCGCGATCCGCAAGATGGCCGAACTCTACTTCCCGCCCAACACGGTGATGATCACCGGCTACGGCTTCGACATGCTCTATGCAGGCCCCCGCGAGGCGGTCCTCCACGCGCTGTTCCGCCAGAACATGGGGGCGACGCACTTCATCATCGGTCGCGACCACGCCGGGGTCGGTGACTACTACGGGGCCTTCGACGCCCAGACCATCTTCGATACCGAAGTGCCTGCCGACGCACTTGAGATCGAGATCTTCCGCGCCGACCACACCGCCTATTCCAAGAAGCTCAACCGGGTCGTGATGATGCGCGATGTGCCCGACCACACCAAGGAGGATTTCGTGCTCCTCTCCGGTACCAAGGTCCGCGAGATGCTGGGCCGCGGCGAGGCGCCCCCGCCCGAATTCTCCCGCCCTGAAGTGGCGCAGATCCTGATGGACTACTACCAGAGCCTCGATAAGAAGTAGAAGGCGTTCCGGCGCCGGCGAACCTGCGGGCGCCGATGCGGGGATCTACCGACCCCCGCATCGGCATCCCGCCTCCCTCAATAGTCCTTCGACAAGGCGGCCTGGATGTCCGCGAAGGTCCGTGCCACGTCGAAGGTCTGCACCGGCAAACCCAGCTGGCGTCCGATCTGCGTCGCCGAGAAGACCCCGCGGATGCGCGTCGCACCGGTCGCCGGGTCCGTCTCCCCGACCAGCGCGTGTTGCCGACCCCAGTTCTTCAGCGTCGCGACGATATCGCCCACCTCCGCATGCATCACGCGGCCCAGTTCCAACAGGTCCATGGTCTCGAGCGGAGCCATCAGGTCGCGGACCCTGAGGTCATCGAATCTGAGACGCCGTTCCCGCACGATCTGGACGGGTCGTTCCCCCTGGGTATCGCGGGCGGTGATCAGCCCCAGCACGCGCTCCGCCTCCACCACGATCAGCAAACGGACACCGTGGGCGATCATTTCATCGGTCGCCTGACCGAGTGTCGCATCGGGACCGACGGTGGCCACCGGGACCTTGCGGAAGTCGGTCATCACGCAGAGCGCCGAAGACGACATCGTCACGGTGGGCGCGCCCTCGGTCACCTGCTGGAGACCGGTTCCGGGTTTCGCCTTATGCGAAGGCAGGGGCTTGTGCGGGTTTTCTGCGGTCATCGCGTCCTCTCCATCCAGGGAAGGCTGCTAACGATGCCCTTCTGCGCGCTCGCTGACAAGCCAACCCTCCGGCACAGCTCCAATCCCACACCCGAGACCCCGACCCCGGATCTAGACCTCGGCGGTCACCTCTTCCGGCGTCAGAAGGATCTCGAAGGTCATGCTGTCGAGGTCGCCCAGGGCCCAGGTGGCCTCGGGAGCGCCGAGGCCGGCCACGGTACCGGGGTTCACGACCCAGGTCGAACCGTTCTGCACGTGGGGCTGCTGGCGTATCTCGGGCTCGTGGCTGTGTCCGCAACAGACGAGGTCGTAGTCGCCCGTGCAGGCCATCGCGTGGGCGTAGTGGGGATAGTGAGTCACGAAGATGCGCCGGCCACCCAGGGTGATGATCCCGTCGTGCCCGTAGTAGGTCAGCAGGCCGTTGGACTGGTGGGCAATGCGCGAGATCGCGACCGGATCACCGAGATTGTTGCCGTGCACCGCGTGGATCGGAAGGCCCAGCTTCAGCGAGGCCCTCAGGGTGTTTCCGCCGATCAGGTCGCCGCAGTGGATCACCGCCTCGGCACCCCCGGCGGCGCCGGCCTCGATCGCCCGTGCCAGCATCGGGCCACGGTCGTGACTGTCCGATACGATACAGACCTTCATAGGCTGCCCCGCTTGCCGTGGCGCGCCCGCGCATGGGCGGGATGCACGTGCATGCCGTGTGCCGGCAGGTTCCGGGTCACGGCGTGACGCTCGTGTCGAGTGAAGTCGGGAATCGGCTCGGCCATGTCCACGTTCCTTGGGTGTTTATGGATGGATAAAAAAAATTGCCTTGTCGGGCCCATCCCGGGCCTGCATACTATCCGGAGTATATCGTAATTTACTTATCATTCAAGGCGCTGTTGATAATGGCACAGACCCCCTCGCAGGAAGTTAAAAATACCACTTGTTATATGTGTGCGTGCCGTTGCGGCATCCGCGTGCATCTGCGTGACGGGGAGGTGCGCTACATCGACGGCAACCCCGATCACCCGATCAACAAGGGGGTCATCTGTGCGAAGGGTTCCTCCGGAATCATGAAGCAGTACTCCCCGGCCCGGCTCACCCAGCCACTGCGCCGCAAGCAGGGCGCCGAGCGCGGCGCCGGCGAGTTCGAGCCGATCTCCTGGGACGAGGCCTTCGACACCCTCGCCGAGCGCCTGGGCAGGATACGCGAAACCGACCCGAAACAGTTCGCGCTGTTTACCGGCCGCGACCAGATGCAGGCCCTCACCGGCCTGTTCGCAAAGCAGTACGGCACGCCGAACTACGCGGCCCACGGCGGCTTCTGCTCCGTGAACATGGCCGCGGGGATGATCTACACCATCGGTGGCTCCTTCTGGGAATTCGGGGGTCCGGATCTCGATCGCTCCAAGCTCTTCGTGATGATCGGCACCGCGGAAGACCATCACTCCAACCCGCTGAAGATCGCGATCTCGAAGTTCAAGCGCGATGGAGGACGCTTCATCTCCATCAATCCGGTGCGCACCGGCTATTCGGCCATTGCCGACGAATGGGTGCCCATCCGCCCGGGCACCGACAGTGCCCTGCTGCTGGCGATCATCCACGAGATCATGGCCAAGGGCCTGTACGATCGCGACTTCCTGGTGCGTTACAGCAATGCCGGGCAGCTGGTGAACGTGGACGAGACGAATGACGCCTTCGGCATGTTCCTGCGCTCCGAGGGCACCGAGAACCAGGCGGAGGGCTGCTACGACCCGCAGGACAAGCTCTGGTGGGACCGGAAGTCGGACCGCCCGGTGGTGACCCACACCGCGGACGCCGATCCCTACCTGCTCGGTGAATTCCGACTGCAGGACGGCACCGCGGCCAAGCCGGCCTTCCAGCTGCTGCAGGACCGGGTGCAGGAATACACCCCGGACTGGGCGGCACGCATCACCGGCATCCCGGCGGACACGATCCGCCGCCTGGCGCACGAGATGGGCGTGACCGCCCGCGATCAGCGCATCGAGTTGCCGATCGCCTGGACCGATTCCTGGGGCGTCGAACACGACAGCGTGACCGGCAATCCGGTCTCCTTTCACGCGATGCGTGGCCTTGCGGCCCATTCCAACGGTTTCCATACCATCCGTGCACTGGCCATCCTGATGTCGCTGCTGGGAACCATCGACCGGCCCGGCGGCTTCCGCCACAAGGCACCCTTCCCGCGCCCCATCCCACCCTGCGCCCGCCCCCCGAAGGGACCCGAGGCGGTGCAGCCCGGCAAGCCGCTGGACGGCATGGTCCTGGGCTGGCCGGCGGACCCGGATGACCTCTTCGTGGACGATCAGGGCGGCCCGGTGCGCATCGACAAGGCCTTCTCCTGGGAGTACCCGCTGGCCGTGCACGGCATGATGCACAACGTGATTACCAACGCCTGGCGCGGCGATCCCTACAAGATCGACACCCTGATGATCTTCATGGCCAACATGGCCTGGAACTCGACCATGAACACGGTCGAGGTGCGCAAGATGCTGAACGACAAGGACGAGAACGGCGAGTACAAGATCCCGTTCCTGGTCGTCGCCGACGCCTTCCAATCCGAGATGACGGCCTTCGCGGACCTGATCCTGCCCGACACGACCTACCTCGAGCGCCATGACGTGATGTCGATGCTCGATCGGCCAATCTCCGAGTACGACGGCCCCATCGATTCCGTGCGCATCCCCGTGGTGCCGCCGAAGGGCGAGTGCAAGCCCTTCCAGGAGGTCCTGATCGAACTCGGCTCGCGGCTGCAGCTGCCCGCGTTCACCACCCCGGAAGGCAAGCGCAAGTTCCGCGACTACCCGGACTTCGTGGTCAACTACGAGACCGAGCCGGGCTCCGGTATCGGCTTCCTGGCCGGCTGGCGCGGCAAGGGCGGCGAGAAGTCACTGCGCGGGGAACCGAATCCGAACCAGTGGGAGATGTACGCCAAGAACAACTGCGTCTTCCACTATGAACTGCCCAAGAGTTACCAGTACATGCGCAACTGGAACAAGGGCTACCTCGAGTGGTCGCAGCGCAATCGGATCACCCGCTACGCGGAACCGATCCTGATCCATCTCTACTCCGAGGTGCTGATGAAGTTCCGCGCCGCGGCACAGGGCAAGGGACCCTCGCGTCGGCCACCCGCGCACCTTGCGCACCGCGTCGAGACGTACTTCGACCCGCTGCCCTTCTACTACGACCCGCTGGAGTGCCAGGCCACGGACAAGCACACCTATCCGCTGGCCGCCATCACCCAGCGACCGATGGCGATGTATCACTCCTGGGATTCGCAGAATGCCTGGCTGCGGCAGATCCACGCCCACAACCTGCTGTTCGTGAGCCCGCGCACGGCAAAGGCGGCCGGCATTGAGGACGAGGACTGGATCTGGGTCGAGAGCCAGTGGGGCAAGGTCCGCTGCATGGCCAAGTACTCGGAGGCGGTGGAGCCCGGAACCGTCTGGACCTGGAACGCGATCGGCAAGGCGGCCGGCGCCTGGAACCTGACTCCGCGGGCCAACGAATCCCGCAAGGGCTTCCTGCTGAACCACCTGATCTCCGAGGAACTGCCCGGAGAGCAGGGTCCCATCTCGAACTCCGACCCGGTGACCGGGCAGGCCTCGTGGTACGACGTGCGGGTGCGCATCTACAAGGCCGGAGCCGAGGAACCCGAGGTGACCTCGCCCCAGTTCGACACCATGACGCCGTATCCCGGGCAACCCAAGCGGCCGCGGATCTGGAACTTCTTCGCTGCCAAAGGAGGCAAGAAATGACCCAGCTCGCACTGGTCATCGACCTGAATGTCTGCGTGGGCTGCCAGGCCTGCGTCACCAGCTGCAAGGAGTGGAATACCTCCGGGGACGCCGGCCCGCTGGTCGACCTGAACCCGTACGGCGAGGATCCCACGGGCACCTTCTTCAACCGGGTGCAGACCTTCGAGGTCGGCGAGTATCCCAATACGGAGACGGTGCATTTCCCGAAATCCTGCCTGCACTGCGAGGAGCCGCCCTGCGTGCCCGTGTGCCCCACCGGTGCCTCGTACAAGCGCAAGGAAGACGGGATCGTGCTGGTCGACTATGACAAGTGCATCGGCTGCAAGTACTGCTCCTGGGCCTGTCCCTACGGCGTACGCGAGGTCGATGCACAGCGCAGGGTGATGACCAAGTGCACCCTGTGCGTGGACCGCATCTACGACCAGAACCTGCCGGAATGGGACCGCAAGCCCGCCTGTGTGCGTGCCTGCCCCACCAATGCCCGGCTCTACGGCGACATCCACGACCCGAACTCCGTGGTCTCGCAGGCCATCCGCGAGAATGGCGGCTATCAGCTGATGCCGGAATGGGGCACCAAGCCCGCGAACCACTACCTGCCGCGGCGCAAGACCCGGATCACCGTCCGCGAGGACGAACTGGAACGCGCCGACAATCCGCTCAAGATCGACAGTCAGCTGCCCAAGCCCGACCGGGACGAGCCCTCGCTCGATGACGTCACCAGCTGGTAACCACGGACGAATTCATCATGCATCCTGCCTTTTCCGTACTCTTCCTCACCACCCTGATCGGCGCGGGACAGGGCCTGTTCCTTGCCCTGTTCTCGGTAGAGGCCTACAGCGAGTTCGGCCTCGTGCCCGCACCGGGTTCCGACTTCTTCGCCATCGGCAGCCTGCTCTCGCTGGTCCTGCTGGGCCTGGGCCTGTTCGCCTCATTCTTCCACCTGGGACGGCCGGAACGGGCCTGGCGCACCGCGACCAAGTGGCGCACCTCCTGGTTGTCCCGCGAGGTCATCGTGCTGCCGGCCTTCATGGGCATTGTCGTGCTCTACGGCGCCGCGCACTGGCTGCAGTTCAACCCGCCGCTGGCGGTCCTTCCCGGCGACAACTTCGTGCTGCTGACCGTGCTGCTCGGCATCCTGGGCACCCTGGTGGCCTTTGCCCTGTTCGTGAGCACGGCGATGATCTACGCAGCGGTGAAGTTCCTGCAGGAATGGCATTCACCGCTGACGGTGGTGAACTACACCCTGCTCGGGGCCGCCTCCGGGTTCACCCTCGCCACGGCCCTCGCCGCCTGGGCCGATACCGGCCTGGTGCCGTTCCTGGCCGGCTGGGCGATCATTCTGACGCTGCTCGGACTGGGAAGCCGCGTCGCCTCGCTGATCCGCAACGCGCGGATCAAGCCCAAGTCGACCCTGCAGACGGCAATCGGCGTCAAGCACCCGACCATCCAGCAGAAGTCGCAGGGCTTCATGGGGGGCTCGTTCAACACCCGCGAGTTCTTCCATCACCGCTCCCCCGGTTTCCTGCGGGCGATGAAGTGGATCTTCCTGATTGCCGCCTTCGCGATCCCGGTAGCCCTGCTTGCGCTGGCCATGATGATGACGGTGGATCCCACCAGCGTGCTGATCGCCGCCTTCGTGATCCAGTACCTGGGCCTGCTGGCCGAACGCTGGTTCTTCTTCGCACAGGCGAACCATCCGCAGAACCTGTACTACCAGTCGGTGTCCTGAACTCCGCCTGGAGCGCGGGAGCTCGCTCCCGCCTTCAGGGGTCTCCGGATCGGCCTATTCCGCCGGCCAGTAGCCCGTGGCAATGCCGTCGCCGAGGTCCGCCTCGATCAGGCGGCGGCGCACCTCCAGGAGCCTTTCGATCAGTGCCGGTTCGCGCGCCGCGTAGGCATCGGCATCGGGCCTGCGGTTGACCACCACTCCGAGCAGCTCCGTGATCGCGTTGCCGATGGAGTTCTGGCTGATGGTGACGATGAGCCGGCCCTCGTCATTGCGGTAGATCAACTGTTTGAAGGCCGGTTGCCAGCGGATCGCGTTGGCGTACTTGGCATCGGTCATGCAGCGGTCGCGGACCTTCCTGGCCGTCTTCAGGAAGTCGTTGTTGAACAGCAGCACCTCTTCCACATGACGCGGGAAATACACCCCGTCCGGCATCGACGCGTTGCGTGTCGACACCTGCGAGAAGAAGCTGCGATAGAAGTCCAGGAAGCCCTTTAATACCGCGTCGTACTCGCGCCAGAAGCGGATGTCCTTCAGCGCGCGCACGCCGCCCAGGATCTCCCAGCTGGGGAGCCCGTGCGGGTAGCCCGTCAGGTCCAGCCGGGCGTCGCTGTCCGCCACCGGACGCAGCATCCGAAGCTCCAGGGCGCGGGTGAAGAACTCGCGGTAGACGTCCCGCATATAGGCCTGGAACAGGCTGTGCTGCCCGCCGTCGGTCAGGTTGGGATTGCCGGGATCGGCGTGGGGTGCGGCCCGCAGATCCTGCATCGGGAAGACCATGAAGTGGTTGTGCAGCATGCGGATGCTGGGCACACCCGGCGCGGTCAGGGGCCAGGTCGCATCCAGACTGGCCTCCCCCGCCAGGATCAGCGCCTCGGCGGGATCCGGGTAACGCTCCATCATGTACTCGATGATGATCCCGTTCATGCGGTTCCAGACATGCAGCACCCGATCCGGCACCTGAGTGCGTCGCACCGGGCGCCCCAGCGGGTCGAGGATCACCTTGGAGGTGTTGTAGATGATCGAGCAGTCGAACTCGTTGCTGTGACCCAGGGCCTTGCGGTAGAGCAGCAGGTTTTCCGGATTCACCAGAAGACCATTGTTGTGCACCAGGTCGGCGAGATTCTCGGTGCTGTTGAAGAACTCGTTGGGCTTCATCCCCTCCGGGATGTCCAGCGGTATCGGGCGGAAGGGAGTGGTGATTTCACGTGGACCGGTTGTCATTGATCTCTTCGTCCTGGCTGCGGCGGAAGCGGCCGCACGGCCGCTCCTGATTTGCCCTGAGTCTTGTGCCTGTCGCTGCAGACCCTGTACTGTACCGCCCCGAAGTGCAAGGGCCGCCCGGCCCGGAAACATACCATAACTGGCATCCCCCAAAAGGAGAGAACACATGCGACTGATTCTGTTGGGCGCCCCCGGCGCCGGCAAGGGCACACAGGCCCAGTACATCACCGAGAAATACAACATCCCGCAGATCTCCACCGGCGACATGCTGCGCGCCGCGGTGAAGGCCGGCACCCCGCTGGGGGTCGAGGCCAAGAAGGTGATGGACGCCGGTGGCCTGGTGTCCGACGACATCATCCTCGGCCTGATCAAGGAGCGGCTGCAGCAGCCCGACTGCGCCAATGGCTTCCTGTTCGACGGCTTTCCCCGCACCATCCCACAGGCCGAGGCCCTGAGGGAACAGGGCGTGAAACTGGACTACGTGGTCGAAATCGACGTCGAGGACGAGGAGATCATCAAGCGCATGAGCGGACGCCGGGTCCATCCCGCCTCCGGCCGCACCTACCACGTGGTGTTCAACCCGCCCAAGGTGGAAGGCAAGGACGACGTCACCGGCGAGGACCTGATCCAGCGCGAGGACGACAACGCCGAGACCGTGCGCAAACGCCTCGAGGTCTATCACAACCAGACGAAGCCGCTGGTCGAGTTCTACTCGAAGTGGGCCGAGAGCGGCGATCCCAACGCACCCACATACGTCAGCATCGCCGGCGTGGGATCGGTGACCGACATCCGTGACCGCATCTTCAGGGCCCTGGGCGACTGAGGAGACGGCCGCCAGGGCTCGCGATCAGCCTGGCAGCATGCGTGCAGACAAAGGGCCCGCCCGGAGATCGTCCGGCGCGGGCCCCTTGCCTTCTCGGCCGACTGCAGCGGCCTCAGGGGCGTACCGCCCCTGAATACGGCCGAACCCCCTACTTTTCCAGGACCTTGGCCACCAGGTTCTGACGCAGCCGGTAGGCATCGGGCATGCCCGAGCCGAGCAGCGGGCGCAGGTACATCCGGAAGGCATCGGTGACATCCGTACCGGACTCCGAGATGAACTCGTCGGGCATCACCTTGGTCTTGCCCGCAACCGCCTCCAGCGGCGCCAGGCGGTAGTCCACCGAATAGAAGCCGGTGCGCTCGATCACCACGGAGCCGTCCCGGTCGCCCCACATCGCGAATTGCACCGCCTTCTCGCCAACCTCCCGCGCCTCGCGCTGGTCCACGTCGGACACGCAGCCGATGAACGAGCGCTGCACGTAACCGAAGGTGTCTCCGCGAACCCGCTTCACGCCCAGCTTCTCGCGGATCTCCTCACACAGCATGTCGGCCAACGCGCCGGTGCCAGACAGCTGCACGTTGCCATGGGCGTCCTTCTCCACGTTCTTCGCCAGCTTGAGCGCGATCGGCACGCCCTCGGCATCGTGGATGCCCTCGCTGACCGCCACCACGCAACGGCCGTAACGGTCCATGGTTGCCTTGACATCGGCCAGGAACTTGTCCACGTCAAAGACCCGCTCCGGCAGGTAGATCAGGTGCGGACCGTCGTCGGGGAACTTCTTGCCCAGCGCGGAGGCGGCGGTCAGGAAGCCGGCATGACGGCCCATCACCACGGCGATGTAGATGCCGGGGAGGGCGTAGTTGTCGAGGTTGGCGCCGATGAAGGCCTGGGCGACAAACCGCGCGGCCGAGGGGAACCCGGGCGTATGGTCATTCTCGACCAGGTCGTTGTCGATCGTCTTCGGGATGTGGATGCTGCGCATCGGGTAGCCCGCCTTGTGCGCCTCCTCGCTGACGATACGCACGGTGTCGGAGGAATCGTTGCCTCCGATGTAGAAGAAGTAGCTGATCTCGTGGGCCTTCAGGACCTTGAAGATCTCCTGGCAATACTTGAGATCCGGCTTGTCCCGGGTCGAGCCCAGTGCGGAGGACGGCGTCTCGGCAACCATCTCCAGGTTGTGGGTGGTCTCCTGAGTGAGATCGAGGAACTCCTCATCGACGATGCCGCGCACGCCGTGGAAGGCCCCGTAGACCAGTTCCACGTTATTGAACTTGCGCGATTCCAGTACCGCGCCGACCATCGATTGGTTGATGACGGCGGTGGGGCCGCCACCCTGGGCGATCAGGACCTTAGCCATTCCTTCCTCCTGTCTTATGCTTGATATTGAAAGATGTGGAAATTCTCTCGCCGCGAGGCGATATCCGAAGGCGCTCGCGACTATACGCGATCCGCAACCGGGCCGGAAGTGCTGGAATTCAGGGGTACCTCCTCCGGGATCTGGCGCAGATCCGCTTTTGGACTATGCTAGGAATCCATGACTGAAAACCCCCTCACCGATCCCTTCGGCCGCCGGATCGAGTACGTCCGGGTGTCGGTTACCGACCGCTGCGACCTGCGCTGCTTCTACTGCATGCCGCGCGGCTTCCGTGACTTCGAGGAGCCGGAGCACTGGCTGACCTTCGAAGAGATCGAACGCGTGATGGCGGCCTTCGGGCGGCTGGGCACGCGGCGGATCCGCCTGACCGGAGGGGAGCCCCTGGTGCGCAGGGACCTGCCGGCGCTGGCCCGGCGCCTCTCGGCCCTGCCGGGGGTGGACGACATCTCGATGTCGACCAATGCGACCCGCCTGGCCCGCTCCGCGGACGAACTCTTCGCCGCCGGCGTGCGCCGCATCAATGTCAGCCTGGACTCGCTAAGGCCGGATGTCTTCAAACAGATCACCGGGGGCAAACTGGAAAAGGTCCTGGATGGCCTGATGGCCGCGAAGCGCGCCGGCTTCCGGCCCATCAAGATCAATATGGTGGTGCTGGGCGGCATCAACGAGGGTGAGGTCGAGGACATCGTCGCGTTCTGTCTGGAACACGGCTTCACGCTGCGTTTCATCGAAACCATGCCCATGGGTGACACGGGGCGCCAGGCGCTCGGTCATTACGTCGATCTGCAGCAGGTCAAGGCGCGGCTGGCGCGGCGGTTCGAACTCCTGCCCGGGATGATGCCGGGCGGCGGGCCCGCTCGCTATGTGCAGGTCGCCGGCAGCGATCTGCACATCGGCTTCATCACCCCGATCTCGCAGCACTTCTGCGCCACCTGCAACCGGGTCCGCCTGTCCGTCGACGGCACCATCTACACCTGTCTCGGCAACGAGCACAAGCTGGAACTGCGGCCCAGGCTGCGCGCGGGCTGCTCGGACGCGGAGATCGAGGATGCCATCCACGAGGCCATCGCGCTGAAGCCCGAACGCCACGAGTTCACGGAAGCCCCGGACAAGATCGTCCGCTTCATGTCCATGACCGGCGGCTAGTCCACCCAGATCGTCTTCGCGTTGACGAACTCGCGAATGCCCAGGGCAGAGAGTTCGCGCCCGTAGCCCGAGTCCTTGACCCCGCCGAAGGGCAGACGCGGGTCGCTCTTGACGATCCCGTTGACGAAGGCGCAGCCGCATTCCAGCCGGCGCGCCAGCGCCTCACCACGCGTGCGGTCCCGGGTCCAGACACTGCCGCCGAGCCCGTAGCGCGAGGCATTGGCCATGGCGACCGCCTCCTCGGCATCCGCGGCCCTTGTGACGACCGCTACCGGCCCGAAGGTCTCCTCGTCGAAGGCCGCCATGCCAGGGCGGACACGGTCCAGCAGGGTCGGCGCATAGAAGAAGCCGTCGCGATCCAGCGCCTCCCCACCCGTCAGGCAGGCGGCACCGGCATCGATGCTGCGCCGGACCTGATCGTGCAGATCGTCACGCAGGTCCGCGCGCGCCAGGGGACCCAGATCCGTATCCTCGGCCATCGGGTCGCCAACCCTGAGCCGCTCGATGCCGTCCCGCAACCGGGCCACGAAGTCATCGGCGACCGCCGCTTCGACAATGAAGCGTTTGGCGGCGATACAGGTCTCGCCGTTATTCTGGAAGCGCGCCGTGACCGCCTGCTGTGCGACATGATCCAGGTCGGCGTCGGCAAGCACGACGAAGGCATCCGATCCGCCCAGCTCCAGCACCGTCTTCTTGAGGGCCTTTCCGGCCGCCGCAGCCACCGCGCGTCCGGCACCCTCGGAGCCGGTCAGGCTGACGCCCCGCACACGGGGATCGGAGATCACCGCTTCGACGGCGTCGGAGCCGATGGCGAGATTCCGAAACACGCCCTCGGGGAACCCGGCCTCATTGAACAGTTCCTCCAGTGCCGCCGCGCAGCCCGGCACGTTCGAGGCATGCTTCAGCAGCACGGTATTGCCGGCCAGCGTCGCCGGGATGGCCTGACGCAGGGCCTGCCAGTAGGGGAAGTTCCAGGGCATCACCAGCAGCACCGGTCCCAGTGGCTGCCAGGCCACCAGCGAACGGCCGGCGTCCGAGGCGATCATCTGATCCACCAGGAAGTCCGGGCCGTGGCTGGCGTAGTACTCGCAGGCCACGGCGCACTTTTCCACCTCCGCCCGCGCCTCGGCCAGGCGTTTGCCCATCTCCTCGGTGGCAAGCCGCGCGAGTGCCTCCGACTGTTCGCGCAGGGCGCTGGCCAGTCCCTCCAGGAACCCGGCCCGCTTGCCGGCGCGCAGCCGGGACCACGCCGGGAAACGCTCGGAGGCCCGGGCCACGGCCTGGTCGACGCCCGTCGCCGGCAGCACCGGATAGGCGCGGATACGCTGGCCGGTCGTCGGATTCACGCTGATCAGTTCGCCCATGAGTGACATACCTCGCATATTGCGGCCCTGCGCCGCGATGTCCGCCGCAGGGCGTTGGCAGGTCACCCGAGTATAGGGGACCCCGAATGCAGACACCTCCCGCCCGCACGGGCAAATGGGTGCACACCCATGCCGCGTGGTCCCGGGCAAGTTACTATAGGGCCATCGATCATGAATCCAGGAAGGTTGAGAAGACCATGTCGATTGAGCATGTCTGCATCCTCGGCGGCACCGGCTTCGTCGGCCGCCACATCGTTTCGCGACTGGCGGAAAGGGGGATACGGGTACGCATCCCGACTCGTCACCCGCAGCGGCATCGGGACCTGAAGGTGCTGCCGCAGGTGGAACTGGTGGCGGGCGATACGCATGACCCCGCCACACTGAGCCGTTTCTTCGCCGGCAGCGATGCGGTGATCAATCTGGTGGGCATCCTGAACGAAAAGGGCCATGACGGCTCCGGATTCCAGAAGGTGCACGCCGAGTTCACCGCGCAGGCGCTGGCTGCCGCCGAGGCCCGGGGGGTGCGACGCTTTGTGCAGATGAGTGCACTCAAGGCGGACATGCCGGACCCGCCCAGTCACTACCTGCGCAGCAAGGCCGCAGCCGAGCGCGCCGTCTTCGCCACCAAGGCCTTCCCGGTGACCGTCTTCCGGCCCTCCGTGATCTTCGGACCCGAGGACTCCTTCCTGAATCGCTTCGCCGGACTGCTGAAGATCGCGCCCTTCATGCCGCTGGCGCGTGCCGAGGCGCGCTTCGCGCCGGTCTTCGTCGGCGACGTCGCCGACCACTTCGTGCACTGCCTGGAGGACCCCGAGACCTACGGCAAGGGCTTCGAACTGTGCGGGCCGCGCATCTACACCTTGCACGACCTGGTCCGCTACACCGGGCGGCTGACCGGCCGCCGGCGTCCGATCCTGGCCCTGCCCGACTGGGCGGGAAGGCTCCAGGCCTCGGTCTTCGAATTCCTGCCGGGCAAGCCGCTGTCGCGCGACAACCTGGCATCGCTCTCGATCGACAGCGTATGTACCGGCGAGACCCTGCCCTGCCCAACCCTGCTCGAGAGCGTTGCACCCGCCTACCTCGGCCAGGAGGGCCACCAGGCCCGGCTGCAGCGACTGCGCATGGGCAAGCGCGAGTAGCGGCAGCAACCGCATGGAGACCTTCCTGGTCGGCGGCGCAGTGCGAGACCGTATGCTCGGCCGGCCGATCCATGAGCGCGACTACGTCGTGGTCGGGACGACGCCCGAAGAAATGGAGGCCCGGGGCTTCCGCCCGGTCGGGCGCGATTTCCCGGTCTTCCTGCATCCCCGGACCCACGAGGAGTATGCCCTTGCGCGCACCGAGCGCAAGACGGCCCGTGGCTATCACGGCTTCGCCTTCAATGCCGCACCCGAGGTCACGCTGAAGGAGGACCTGGCGCGCCGCGACCTCACCGTCAATGCGATGGCCGAGGCGGAGGACGGTCGCCTGATCGACCCCTTCGGCGGACGCCGCGATCTCGAGGCGCGCGTGCTGCGCCATGTGTCGCCGGCATTCGCCGAGGATCCGGTGCGCCTCCTGCGCGTGGCCCGGCTCGCGGCGCAATTGGCGCCATTCGGGTTCACCATCGCCCCGGAGACACAGGCGCTGCTGCGCGAACTGGTGACCAGCGGCGAGGTCGACGCCCTGGTCCCGGAACGGGTCTGGGCGGAATGCGAGAAGGCCCTGATCAGCCCCGCGCCGGTCCGCTTCTTCGAGATTCTGCGCACCACTGGTGCCCTGGACGTGCTGTTTCCCGAGGTGGCGCGACTGTTCGGGGTGCCGCAACCGCCCAGGTACCACCCGGAGGTGGATACCGGCGTCCATACCCTGCTGGTGCTGGAACAGGCCACGCGGCTCAGCCCGGCCCCGGAGGTACGTTTTGCCGCACTGGTGCACGATCTGGGCAAGGGCCATACCCCGCCCGAGATCCTGCCCAGTCACCACGGCCACGAGGAGCGCGGTGTCACCCTGATCGGCGAACTGGCCCAGCGGCTGCGCATTCCCAGGCGCTACCGGGATCTCGCAATCAAGGTCGCGCGGTATCACGGCCTGGTGCACCGCCTCTTCGAATTGCGCCCGAAGACCGTGCTGAAGCTCCTCGAGGGCATCGACAGCCTGCGTCGTCCGGAGGGTCTGGAGCCCTTTCTGGCGGCGGTGGAGGCAGACTTTCGCGGCCGTGCCGGATTCGAAGAACGACCCTATCCCCAGGCCGACGCGGTGCGCCGTGCCGCCCGTGCGGTGGCGGCGGTGTCGCCGGAACCCCTCCTCGCCGAGGGCCTGCGGGGCGCGGCGCTGGGCGAAGGCCTGCGCCGTGCCAGGATCACGGCGATCGCGGCACTCGGTCTGCAGCAGGAAACCGGCGCGCGGGAGGGCTGAGGCCTGCCCACTTGCCTCCCGCGCCCCGCCGCCGTACCCTTCGACCGGTTTCACGCTTTCCGAGGATCAGCCCATGGATTTCGCCCAGGCGCGCACCAACATGGTGGAACAGCAGGTTCGTCCCTGGGACGTGCTGGACATGCGCGTGCTGGACGTGATGGAGGATCTGCCTCGGGAGCGGTTCGTGCCCGAGGGCCGCGAGGGCCTGGCCTATGCGGACACCGAAATCCCCCTCGGCCAGGGCGAGTCCATGCTGGCGCCAAAGGTGGTGGGTCGGCTCCTGCAGGCCCTTGCGCCCGGCCGCAGTGACATGGCGCTGGAGATCGGCACCGGCTCCGGCTATGTCACTGCCTGCCTCGGACGGCTCGCGGCGCACGTGGACAGCGTGGAGCGGATCGACGGCTTCAGGCTTGCGGCCAAGGCCCGCCTCGACACCCTCGGCATCGACAACGCCCAGTTACGCACGGGGACGGTGACCCCGGATTGGTCGCCGCCCGGAAGACGCTATGACGTCATCAGCTGCAACGGCGCGATGGCCGAATACGACCCCTTCCTGCAGGCCCGCCTGAGCCTGGGCGGGCGCCTGTTCGTCGTGGTGGGCACACCCCCGGTCATGGAGGCGCTCCTGATCATCCGGGTCGCCGAGGACAGCTACCGCACGGAGAAGCTGTTCGAGACCAGCCTGAGGCCGTTGGTGGGCTTCGAACGGAAACCCGAATTCGTGTTCTGAGGATCCCGCGCCGACCCGCCGGCGGCAACGCCGGCTCAACGCCGATTCGCGTCCGTCACATCCCCATGCGTCCGTCACATCCCCATATGGCGCACGCTCTGCTAGCATAGGCGGATCCTGTCCGCACCGGAATCGACGCCATGAAGATGCTCCGCACCCTGAGTGCCGCCGCCCTCGTCTGCACCCTGTGGGCATTACCCGCACAGGCCGAGGATCTGCTTCAGGTCTTCGAACGCGCGCAGCAGCAGGACGCGGAACTGCGCGCGGCCGAGGCCGACTACCGGGCCATCCTGGAGGCGAGGCCGCTGGCCCGCTCGGCCCTGCTGCCGCAACTCTCCGCCGACGGCGAACTGGGCGCCTTTCACTCCGACCCCGACCCCGGACCGACCAGTGATGGCACCAGTCGCACCCTCAGCCTGGAACTGAACCAAAGCCTCTTCGACCGCCGCAACACCATCGGGCTGCGCCAGGCCGACCTGCAGATCGAGCGAGCCGCGGCCAATCTGGAGGCCGCCCGCCAGGACCTGATCCTGCGCGTGGCGGAGGCCTACTTCGGCGTGCTGGTCGCCCAGGAGACCCTGCAGTTCCGCATCGCCGAGCGCGAGGCCATTGGCCGGCAACTGGAACAGACGCAGCGCCGCTTCGACGTCGGCCTGATCGCGATCACCGACGTCAAGGAGGCCCAGGCACAGTTCGACCTCGCCGGTGCCGCCGAGATCGAGGCCCAGAACGCGCTGGATCTGGCCCAGGAACAGCTGGCGGTGATCACTGACCGGTATTACGAGACCCTGGCGGCGCTGGGCGAAGACCTGGAGATGGTCAGCCCCGATCCGATGGATCCGCAGGAATGGGTCGCAGCCGCCCTGGAGGCCAACCAGCAGCTTCAGGCCCAGCGTCTGGCCGCCGAGACCGCGCGCGAACAGATCGCACGCCAGCGCGCCGAGGGCCTGCCGACCCTGGGCCTCGGGGCATCGGTCAGCGATACGAGTTACTCGGGCGTGAGCCGCCTGGAAGCCGAGCGCGGGGCACAGTTCATCGATCGCACCGACAGCCAGATCGGCCTGCGTCTGCAGATCCCGCTGTACACCGGCGGCCGCGTCAGCGCCCTGACGCGCGAGGCCAGGGAAGAGTTCCAGGCCGCCCAGGAAGGCGTGGTGCTCACCGAACGGCGTACCGTGCAGGACACCCGCAACAGCTATCTCACGGTGGTTGCGACCGCCTCCCGCGCCCGGGCCCTCGAGCAGGCCCTGGAGTCCACGCGGGCCGCCTTCGAATCGGCCGAGGCCGGTTTCGAGGTCGGAACGCGCACCCAGGTCGATGTGCTGCTCGCCCTGCGCGAGGTCTTCCGCGCCGAACGCGACTTTGCCGACGCCCGTTATGGCTACCTGCTGGAAACCCTGCGCCTGCAGCGGGCGGTGGGAACCCTGAGCGTCACCGACCTGCAGCGCATCAATCAATCCTTGGAATGAGCCGGTGAACCCGCGCGCCGCCGGGGTCGATCCCACCCGGCTCTGCGATCGCAGGCATTCGCGCCTGCTACTGGTCGACCTGCAGGAGCGATTGCTGGCCGCAATGCCCGAGGACGAGCGTGCGGCGGTGGAACGCAACACCGGGCGCCTGGTGGAGGCCGCCCATCTGCTGGATGTTCCCATCGAGGCCACGCTGCAATATCCCCGGGGGCTGGGGTCGATCACCGCCCCGCTGGATCTGCTGCTCGGGTCCGGAGATGGCCGCACCGAGAAGACCGCGTTCTCCTGCTGCGCAGCGGATGCCCTGACCAACCGGCTCACCGGTGCAGATGTGATCCTGTGCGGCACCGAGACCCACGTCTGCGTGCTGCAAACGACGCTGGAGCTGCTGGCTGCCGGAGAGACGGTCTTCGTGGTCGCGGATGCGGTGTGCAGCCGCGACCCGCGGTTGAAGGCCAATGGCATCGACCGCATGCGGGCCGCAGGCGCGGTGATCACCAACCACGAATCCGTCCTGTTCGAATGGCTGCGCGATGCCGCCGACCCGCAGTTCCGGGCGGTCAGCCGGCTGATTCGCTGAAATCATGCTGACCCTGTGACCGTGACCGAGACATGCGCCTGACACCCGAGGAGTACCGTCACCTGCCGCACCGGCGCATTACCCTGCTCGGCATGTCCGGGGTGGGCAAGACCTTTCTGTCGAACATGCTGCGACGCGAGGACTGGTTCCACTATTCAGGAGACTACCGGATCGGCACCCGCTATCTGAGCGAGCCGATCCTGGACAACATCAAGGCGCAGGCGATGCAGGTGCCCTTCCTGCGCACCCTGCTGCGCACCGATTCGATCCAGATCATCAACAACATCACCGTCGACAACCTCAGCCCGGTCTCCAGCTTCCTGGGCAAGCTGGGCAATCCGGAGCGCGGCGGACTCTCGCTGACGGAATTCAAGCGCCGCCAGGCCCTGCACCACGCAGCGGAGGTGCAGGCGATGCTCGACGTACCCGATTTCATCCACAAGGCCGACATCCTGTTTGGCTACCCGCACTTCATCAACGATGCCGGCGGGTCGGTCAGCGAACTGGAGTCCCCCGAGGTCCTGGAGACCCTGGCCCGGCACACACTGATCATCTACATCAAGGCATCCGAACAGAACGAGCGCGAACTGATCGCGCGCGCGGAGCGCGACCCGAAGCCCCTGTATTATCGCGAGGCCTTCCTGGATGAGCAGCTGACCCGTTACATGGCCGAACTGGAGCTCGAATACGTGGCGCAGATCGACCCGGATGACTTCGTGCGCTGGGTCTTCCCGCACCTCTTCCGCGCCCGCCTTCCCCGCTACGAGGCCATTGCCCGGGACCACGGCTACACCATCCTGAGCAGCGAACTGGCGCGGATCCGCACGGCAGCCGAATTCGACGTGCTGGTGGAGCGGGCGCTGGCAGGCAAGGGGGCGAGCTGATGCCACTGGTCGCGCACACCGACCTGCCCGCCTTCCACCGGCTGCGCGAGGAGGGTGGCACCGTCCTGCCTTCGGATTACGCCTTGCATCAGGACATCCGCGCCATGCACATCGGCCTGCTCAACATGATGCCCGACCCGGCGCTGGCGGCCACCGAACGCCAGTTCTTCCGCCTGGTCGGTGAGAGCAACCAGATCGCGCAGTTCTACATGCACCCCTTCACCCTGGACGAACTGCCGCGCGGGCCAGGCGGACAGGCCCATGTGGAGCAGTACTACGAGACCTTCGAGACCATCAAGGAGTCCGGGCTCGACGCCCTGATCATCACCGGAGCCAACGTCAACCAGCCCGATCTGGCGATGGAGCCGTTCTGGGAACCTTTGGCCGAGGTGGTCGACTGGGCCTGGCACCATGTGACCTCCACCCTCTGTTCCTGCCTGGCGACGCATGCGGTGATGCAGGCACGCCACGGCGAGCGGCGCCGCCACCGCGGAAACAAGCTGTGGGGCGTCTTCGATCACCGCGTGGTCGACCGCGGGCATCCCCTGGTCGCGGGCGTCAACACGCGCTTCGACGTGCCCCATTCCCGCTTCAACGACATCTCCCGCGAGCAGTTCGAACGTCACGGGCTGAAGGTCCTGGTCGAGAGCGAGCGTGCCGGGGTACATCTCGCCGTGTCGCGGGACGGCTTCCGCATGGTCTTCTTCCAGGGCCACCCGGAGTACGACAGCATCAGCCTGCTCAAGGAATACAAGCGCGAGGTCGGCCGCTTCGTCAACGGGGAGCGCGAGGACTTCCCCCCGCTGCCGGAGAACTACCTGGCACCGCAGGCGGCCGCGATCCTGGACGAACACCGCGAACGGGTGGAACAGGCCCTGCTGCGGCGCGCGCCGGCGCCGCAGTTGCCCGAGGCCCTGCTGCTGGATCGGCTCGACAATACCTGGCACGACAGCGCGCTGGCCGTCGTGAACAACTGGATCGGCAATGTCTACCAGCTGACCAACGTCGATCGCCGGATACCCTTCCGCCCGAGTATCGATCCCGACGACCCCCTCGGCTGGCGCCGCTGAGCAAACCGCAACCAGTCCCCCGGGCTGGATCAGGATCGAGAGAGACGTGCAACCATCCCATCCCACCGAAAGACCGCTGATCGGCCTGTACGAGGCCATCGCGGGCGACGAGGACGCCCGGGTCTGCAAGGACATCCCGGACGCGGCCTGCGATGTCCAGCCGGCCAACTTCTTCATCCATCTGGTTGCCAATACCCTGAGCAAGATCGGCGATGAGCTCGCCTCGGCCCGACTGGTGCTGGCCTGGATGCTCGGCGCCCTGGGGGTCCCGGCCGCCTTCGCCGGGTTCCTGGTGCCGATCCGCGAGTCCGGTGCCTTGATGCCGCAACTGTTCGTGGCCGCAGCCATCCGCAGGCAGCCCGTACGCAAGTGGTTCTGGGTCGCGGGGAGTGTCGCGCAGGGGCTCGCCGTCGCCCTGATGGCCATCGTCGCCCTGACCCTGGAAGGCGCGGCGGCGGGCTGGGCAATCCTCCTCCTGCTCACGCTGTTCGCGCTGTCCCGGGGTGTGAACTCGGTGGCCTCGAAGGACGTCCTGGGCAAGACCATCGCCAAAACCCGCCGCGGAACGGTGATGGGCTACGCCGCCTCCGCGGCCGGATTCGCGACCCTCGGCCTGGGCCTCTATCTGAGCCTCGCCGAATTGGAAGATGCCGGCGTCGGGGTCTTCGTCGCCCTGCTCGCGGCGGCGGCCGGGGTGTGGTGGCTTTCCGCACTCACCTTTGCCGGCCTTCGTGAACAGGCGGGCGCCACCGAAGGCGGTGGCAACGCGGTGGCCGAGGCACTGCACTCCCTCAGCCTGCTCTGGCGAGACCGCGATTTCGGACACTTCGTGCTCACCCGCGCCCTGCTGATGAGCACCGCCCTGGCGCTTCCCTTCTATGTCCTTCTGGCGGAGGATGCGACCTCGGGCAGCTTCGTGACGCTGGGCCTGCTGATCCTCGCCACCGGCCTCGCCTCCGCGCTCAGCGCGCCGATCTGGGGCCGGGCCTCGGACCGCTCGTCACGCTGGGTCCTGATCGTCTCCGGAGTGATCGCCGGATGCCTGGGCATCGGCCTGGCGCTTATGAGCTGGGCCGGACTGGCCTACGCCCTGGACGGCTGGTTCTATGCCACACTGTTCTTCATCCTCGGGGTCAGCCACGCCGGTGTGCGCCTTGGCCGGAAGACCTACCTGGTGGACATGGCCACCCCGGAGACCCGCGCGGCCTTTACCGCGGTCAGCAATACCGTGATCGGCGTCCTTCTGCTGATCGGCGGCCTGTTCGGCCTGGTGGCGCAACTGGCCGGCACCGAGTTTGCAATCCTGCTGCTCGCCCTGTTCAGTCTCGCCGGCGCGATCAGCGCCTGGCGCATGTCCGAGGTATGACCCATTGGCACTACTGACTCTGAAGGGTATCCGCCTGGCCTATGGCATGGCATCGCTGCTCGATGGCATCGACATGAGCCTGGAGCCGGGCGAACGCGTCTGTGTGGCCGGGCGCAACGGCGAGGGAAAATCCACCCTGCTGAAGATCCTGGCCGGCCAGATTCAGCCCGACTCCGGCGAGGTCACGCGTCGCGACGGTCTGGTCACCGCCTACCTGACCCAGGAGTTGCCCGAGGACGTGCACGGCAGCATCTTCGACGTGGTGGCCGAGGGTCTGGGCAACAACGGACTGCTGCTGGAACGCTTCCATCACCTGAGCCTGGAGGCCGCCCAGGGAGACATGAAGGCCCTGGAGGCGATGGGCCGGGTACAGGCTGAACTGGACGCGGTGGACGGCTGGTCCTTGCAGAACCGCGTGGAGACCACGCTGTCGCGCCTGGAACTGCCGGCGGACAAGCCCTTTGCCGAGCTCTCGGGCGGCTTGCGGCGCCGGGTCTGGCTGGCCCGGGAGCTGGTCAGGGCACCGGACCTGCTGCTGCTCGACGAGCCGACCAACCATCTGGACATCGCCGCCATCGCCTGGCTGGAGGGCATGCTGGCCGGCACTGCCATGACGGTGGTCTTCATCACCCACGACCGCAGCTTCATGGAGCGCCTGGCCACGCGCATCCTGGAACTCGACCGCGGCCACCTGTACGAGCATCCGCCCAGCCTGGAGGCCTTCCGGCAGCGCCAGGCCGAGCGTCTGGAGACCGAGATCCGGCAGCGCGCCGAATTCGACAAGAAGCTGGCCCAGGAGGAGACCTGGGTCCGCCAGGGCATCAAGGCGCGGCGCACCCGCAACGAGGGCCGGGTGCGGGCGCTGGAACAACTGCGGCGCCAGCGCGCGGAGCGTCGGGAGCGGCAGGGACAGGTGCGCCTCGCCCTCAGCCCGGAACAGCGGTCCGGCAAGCGCGTGATCGAGGCGGAGAAGGCCAGCTTCGGCTACCCGGGCAACACGGTCGTTCACGAGCTCGACCTGCTTCTGCAGCGCGGCGACCGCCTCGGCATCATCGGACCCAACGGCGCCGGCAAGACCACCCTGCTGCGCGGCCTGATCGGACAGCTGCCCCCCCTCTCCGGGACGGTGACCCTGGGCACCCAGCTCGAGATCGCCTATTTCGACCAGACCCGGGCGCAACTGGATGAAGGCGCCTCGGTGCAGGACGCCGTCGGCGAGGGTCGCGACCGGGTCACGGTCAACGGCAACACCCGCCACATCCTGAGCTATCTGGAGGACTTCCTGTTCCCCCCCGCGCGGTCCCGGCAGCCGGTCTCCGCGCTCTCCGGCGGGGAGCGCAACCGCCTGCTGCTGGCGAAGCTCTTCCTGCGCCCCGCGAACCTGCTGATCCTGGACGAACCGACCAACGACCTGGACGTGGAGACCCTGGAGCTTCTGGAGACCCTGCTGATCGAGTACACGGGTACGGTGATCGTGGTCAGCCACGACCGCGCCTTCCTGGACAACGTCGTCACGAGTACCCTGGTGCTGGACGGCAGCGGTGGCGCGGAGGAATTCGTCGGAGGCTGGTCCGAGCTGCCCCCGCGCGTGACTGCGCCGCTGCTGGAGACGCGGATCCAGGCACCCGAGCGATCGACCTCGCCGCCGGTCCCGGCCGCCACGGAACCCCGTCCAACAGCCAGCGCTGCAGCCACCACACGCAAGCTGTCGTACAAGGACGCGCGCGAACTGGAACAGCTCCCGGCACGGATCGAGAGACTGGAGGGACAACGCGAGAGGCTTGCGTCCCAGCTCTCGGACCCCGCCTTGTTTCGGGGCAACGGCGCGGGCGTGCAGGAACTGCAGCGGGAACTGGAGACCCTGGAACAGGAACTGGTGGCGGCCTACGCGCGCTGGGAGGTGCTCGAGGCCCCGGAATGATGGATCGCCCGCACCACCCTGCGCAGCGCGCGGATCACCCCCGCTCGCCCCGATTCGCCCGCCAGGGCCGATAGCTCGGACCAGTCGCGCAGATCCAGTACCGCCGCCTCGAGCAGCCGCGCATCACGCACGTGCAGGCGGTCCAGAACCGCGGGCTCGGCCCGCAGCCAGCGATACAACGCCGGCAGGGCCAGTTCGAAGGGGCGACCGGCACCGGCGAAGCCCAGGATGGACTCGGTGTCGGCCTCGACGCCCTGCCAGCGCGGCATCGGCAGATCCTGCTCCACGGCGGATGCCGTGTCCGGCTCGAGTTCACGTAACGGACCCCGGCGCCAGATCGGCCAATCCGCCGCGATCTGCCTGCGCAGCCAGCCCAGTTCCGCACGAGTTCCGGCATCCAGACCGCGAAGCACGACCGCTGCATGCAGCCCGCTGGTGCTCTCGCGTCGGAACCCGATCCTTAGGGTACGGAACCCCGCGGTGTTCCAGAACCGCAGCAGGTCGGGTCGCGCCCCAAGGCTCGCGCCGACCATGGCGTACCCGCGACGGCGGGCAAGATGCTGTACGGCGCGCAGCATGCGGGCGCCCAAGCCACACCGCTGCCAGCACGGATGCACCGCGATCCTCGCCACCCGTAGCGTCGCCCGACAGGCCGCCTCCAGCGCCCCATGGCCGGCGAGCACGCAGGGCAGAAAATGCCCGGGCGGCCGCCTCTCGCCACGCCAGACCGTTCGCGCCATCGCGGCATCGAGCCCGGGCTCCGACCGGGCCAGGATCACGCCCATCAGCGCCCCGCCGCCCACGGGTTCGAGCAGGCCGATATACCAACCCTCACCACTGAGCCAGCGCTGCAGGTCCGATGGACGGGTGCGGTAATGCGCGTCCGAAAGCAGACCGACGACCGCGGCGAGGCGCCGTTCGTCCCGCTCCAGCCGACCTCCGGAGAGCCAGCGCATGCGCCCGGCAGGGGGTCTTTCGGAAACCCTGGCCTCCGCCTCCGCATCCAGCAGGAACAGCCGGCTGACCCAGTCCTCGAGGGGATCGGTCACGGGCCAGCGTACCGGCTGCTGCAGGCGGAACTCGCGCAGCCGGTGACCACGCCGACGCAGGGCCTCGAGGAAACGCAGGCGGAACCCCCGACCGCTGCCCTCGAAACCCGCCGTGGTCGTCGCAAAGATGGACCGCGGCGCCAGTGCGGCCAGTTCCAGCAGGCGGTGCACCGGAAGCGCCGCGGCCTCGTCCACCACCAGGACATCGGGCTGTATGGGTAGCGCCAGCAACGGCGCCGGGGCCACGTAGACATCGGGGACGCCGGGACTGCCGGGGCGATGCGAACCCGGGAAGGTCCCCAACCCCGCCAGCAACGGCCCGATCGCGGCGGGATTCGGCGCGGTCACGCGCAGATCCAGATCGCCGCGGCTCTGCCAGTGACCGACCAGGGCGCCCAGCAGGGTCGACTTGCCCCTGCCTCGGGGCGCGGTGATCACCACGCTGGACCGCCCTTCCCCGACGGGCAGCGCCGCCAGCTCTCGGAAGATGCGAGCCTGGCCCACATTCAGGCGCAACGCCCCGGCGGGCCGGATCGAAAGGGGTACGGGGAGCGAATGCTGCGCACTCGGCCACTCGACAATGGCCTCCGCCAGAAACCGCTGCAGGCGCCGTGCGAACGGCGTGGTCGCGGGTGGCCCGACCAGGAGAAGGAACACACCGCCACCCCTCAGCAGACCCGCCGCGATCGCCAGGGCATCGGCAGGGAGGTCGCGACCCGTCTCGAACACGAGGGCATCCAGTTCGCGGCCGAGCCAATGGGCTGCCTGCGCCGGGTGCACCCCGTCCACCCCGGGCGGTATATGGGTGCCGAACCAGGCCACGCGCTCCCTTCCGGTCAGTCCCTGCAGCCAGATCGTGGCTCGTGCGCGGGCCCTGCCGGAGTCCGTCAATGCAATCAGGCGGCGTGGAAGGGACGTTTGCAGGGGCGCGTATGGCATCGGCTTCGATGATAGCGCCGGCGCCCGGTCACCGTCCGCAGTGACAACAACGCGGTTGCGCCCGGAATCATTGGCAGGCCATGCGGCAACGCCGGGGAGGCTGCTGGTCGACGATCCCGTCCGCGCGCGGTGCCCGACCTATCAATTCCCGATCATCCGACGTAAAAAAAGGGTAAAAAAAGATTTGTTGGCGTTCTTGCG
>JAWLFM010000070.1:0-12240 GCA_041685565.1 Thioalkalivibrio sp. | reverse complement strand
CCAGGTCTTCAACGACTTCTGCTCGCGCCGTCTGGCCAGCCTGCTGGATCGGGTCCATCAGGGGCTTCTGAGCCAGGGCCTCGGCAACGGGGGCACCGGTAGCGGGCAATTGAATACGGCACTCGGGGCACGCATCGCCCGGGAGCCGGTCACCTGCGGACCCGATACGCCACTGCGCGAGGCCCTGACCGCGATGCGCGATCAGCGGGTGGGTTCCATCGTCGCGGTGGATACGGAGCAGCGGCCGGTCGGCATCTTCACCATGACCGACCTGCTTGGCCGGGTGGCCCTGCAGGAGGTGGGCCTCGACGCCCCGCTCCGGCGGGTGATGACCCCCGACCCGATCGCGCTCCCGGAATCGGCCCTGGGTTTCGAGGGCATCGAGGTCATGGCCGAGCACGGGATGAAGCACATCTGCGTGCTGGCCGAGGGACGCCTGGTGGGCGTGCTCGGGGAACGCGATCTGCTGACGGCCAATCCACTGACGCTGGACCGCATGGTGCGGGGCATCCTCCGGGCAGAGGCGGTTGACACCATCGCCGAGCACCTGCGCGAGGTTCCACGGCTGATCGGCGCCGTGATCAGCCAGGGCGCGGAGGCCGACCAGATCCTGCGCCTGATCACCCGCATCAACGATCACGCCACCCGCCGGGTGCTGGCCCTCATTCGCCGCCAGCACGAGATCGGGGATATCGATTTCACCTGGCTGGCCTTCGGCTCGCAGGCGCGCGAGGAACAGGCCCTGCGTACGGACCAGGACAACGGCATCCTGTTCCAATGCGAGCGGGGCCGGGAGGAGGCGACCCGCGAGCGGCTGCTGCCCTTCGCCCAGGAGGTGAACAAGGCCCTCGATGCGTGCGGCTTCGACCTGTGCCCCGGGAACATCATGGCCGGCAATCCGGAGTGCTGCCTGAGCGGCCCGGAATGGGAGCGGCGCTTCAGCCGCTGGATCGAACAGGGCACGCCGGAGCATCTGCTGAAGAGCTCCATCTTCTTCGACCTGCGTGCCATCGACGGTGATGCCGGACCGGTGGAGGTCCTGCGCTCGCAGATGCTGCGCAAGACCGCCTTCAACAGCCGCTTCCGGCGCCAGATGGCCGCCAACCAGATGAGTATCCGCCCGCCGCTGGGCCTGTTTGGGGAGATCCGCAGCGGCGCCGACGGCATCAACATCAAGCTCCAGGGCCTCACGCCCTTCGTCGATGGCGCCCGGGTGATGGCGCTTGCCGCGGAGCTGCCTGCGACGCGTTCGCATGAGCGGCTCGACCAGGCCGTGGCCAGCGAGGTGCTGCGCGAGGACGACGCCCGCGACTATCATGCGGCGCTACGCTATCTTCAGATGTTGCGTCTGCGCAGCCAGCAGCGCGCGGTGGAAGCGGGGCGCGAGGACGGCAACCGAATCCGACCGGAGGAACTCGGCACCCTTGAGGCGCGTGTGCTCAAGGAGGCCTTCCGGCAGGCCCGCAAGCTGCAGGGGCAGCTTGCGGTTCAGTACCAGCTCTGACCATGTGTCGGAGGAGACCTTTCACACCAAGACCTAAGGAGAAATTCCCATGACACAAGAGGAAAGCAGAGCCGCCTACTGGCGTGCGAATCTGCGGCTGCTCGCCATACTGCTGACGATCTGGTTCGTCGTTTCCTTCGGGTTCGGCATCCTGTTGTCACAGCCGCTGAACAGCTTCAGCCTCGGCGGTTACCCGCTGGGCTTCTGGTTCGCGCAACAGGGATCCATCTACACCTTCATCGTCCTGATCTTCGTTTACGCCTGGCGCATGAACGTGCTGGACCGCAAGTTCGACGTACACGAGGAGTAAGGAAACCATGGATCTCAAAACACTAAGTCTTCTGGTCGTTGGTGCGACCTTTGTCCTGTACATCGGCATCGCCATCTGGGCCAAGGCCAAGACCACCAGCGAGTTCTACGTCGCCGGCAAGGGCATCAATCCGGTGCTGAACGGAATGGCCACGGCGGCCGACTGGATGTCGGCGGCCAGCTTCATCTCCATGGCGGGTCTGATCGCCTTCCTCGGCTTCACCGGTGGCGCCTACCTGATGGGCTGGACCGGTGGCTACGTGCTGATGGCGCTGCTGCTCGCTCCCTACCTGCGCAAGTTCGGGAAGTTCACGGTGCCCGAGTTCATCGGTGACCGGTTCTACTCCAAGACCGCGCGCATCGTGGCGGTGATCAGCCTGCTGGTGATTTCCATCACCTACGTGATCGGGCAGATGCGCGGGGTCGGTATCGCCTTCTCCAACATCCTCGAGGTGAAGCTCGAGATCGGCCTGCTGACCGGCATGGCGGTGGTCTTCATCTATGCGGTGTTCGGTGGCATGAAGGGCATCACCTACACCCAGATCGCCCAGTACGTGATCATGATCTTCGCCTACACGGTCCCGGCCGTCTTCATCGCCATCCAGCTGACCGGCGTTGCCCTGCCGCAGATCGGTCTGGGCTCCACACTGACCGGCTCGGACACCCATCTCCTGACGGCACTCGATCAGACCCTGATGGACCTGGGCTTCGCCGCCTACACCTCGGTTGCCGGCATGACCATGCTGAACATGTTCCTGCTGACCCTGGCATTGATGATCGGTACTGCCGGCCTGCCGCACGTGATCATCCGCTTCTTCACCGTGCCGCGGGTACGGGATGCGCGGAAGTCCGCCGGTTGGGCCCTGGTGTTCATCGGCATCCTGTACACCACCGCTCCCGCCGTGGGCGCGATGGCCATGTACAACCTTATCAACACCGTTCAACCCGGCGAGATCGGGTCTCCACAGGGCAATGTACTGATCGAGGAGCGTCCGGACTGGATGCTGCGCTGGGAACGGACCGGCCTGCTGCAGTTTGAGGACAAGAACGACGATGGCCGTCTGCAGTACTACAACGACAACAACCCCGAGTTCGCCGAAATGGCGCGCGAGGAGTACGGCTGGGAAGGCAGCGAGTTTACCAAGATCGACCGCGACATCATGGTGCTCGCAAACCCGCAGATCGCCAATTTGCCGAACTGGGTGATCGCGCTGGTCGCGGCAGGGGGTATCGCCGCGGCGCTCTCGACGGCGGCAGGTCTGTTGCTGGCGATATCGTCATCGATATCCCATGACCTGCTGAAGGGCGTCTTCATGCCGAGGATCACCGAGAAACGGGAGTTGCTCGCGGGACGCATCGCCATGGGCGCCGCGATTCTGCTGGCAGGGTATCTGGGCCTCAACCCACCCGGCTTCGCGGCCCAGGTCGTGGCACTGGCCTTCGGTCTGGCGGCGGCCAGCCTCTTCCCGGCCCTGATGATGGGCATCTTCATGAAGAGGATGAACCGGGAAGGGGCGATCGCCGGCATGCTGGTCGGTCTGGGAGCCACCCTGCTCTACATCTTCCTGTTCAAGGGCTGGTTCTTCTTCCCGGGCACCAACGTGTTCCCGGATACCGCCGAGTACTGGCTGTTCGGCATCAACCCGACCGGCTTCGGCGTAATCGGCGCGATCCTGAACTTCATCGCGGCCTATCTGGTGATGAAGGTCACCAAGGCCCCGCCGGAGCACATCCAGCACCTGGTCGAAGAAGTCCGGGTACCGCGCGTGGGTACGAGTTAACAAACCTGCACGCATTCAGGCCCGCCGCAAGGCGGGCCTGATTTCTTCCGGATCGAACCGCTAGCGAACCGCTGAACAAAAGCCTTCGTCATTGCGAGCGAAGCGTGGCAATCCAGGCGAAGCTCGCCGGATCAGCAGCTTATGGATCGCCGCGTCGCTGCGCTCCTCGCGATGACGGATTGATCAGCGCTTCCCTAGTGCAGTGCAGCTAGTGCAGTGCAGCGTTGCGCTAGCGGTTCCATCTGGGGTAATGAGTCAGCAATGGACGCGGAACTGCAGGAGATTCGGGACTTTCTCGCCGCAAGCCCTGACTTCACGGTCTTGCCGGAGACTGCGTTGGACCGCCTCCCCAAGCAACTGGTCGTGCGCTATCTGCGCAGAGGCAGCCGCTTTCCGCCCGAGGGTACGGAGGCGGCGGACCTCTGGGTGGTGCGTGCGGGTGCCGTGGACCTGCGCGACGGCCAGGACGAACTGCTGGACAAGCTGGGCGAGGGCGACGTCTTCGCGACGCCGGCGGACGGCGATCCGATCGCGCCCGTGATCGGGCGGGTCGTCGAGGACAGCCTCTTCTACATGCTGCCGGCACCGGCATCCGAGGAGTTGCGCCAGCAACACCCCGAATTCGCGGAGCGCTTCGACCGCGCCAGCAGTCGCGCGAAGGCGAAGGCCCTGGCCGCACTGCAGGGCGGCGGCCAGGGAGACAGTGTACTGACCGTCTCGGTCGGCGAGCTGATCACGCGGGCACCCGAGACCACCTCCCCTGACGCCACCATCCAATCCGCGGCGCAGCACATGAGCGAGCAGAATGTCTCCGCCCTGCTGGTGATGGCCAACGGGCAGCTGGTCGGGATCGTCACCGACCACGACCTGCGCAAGCGCTGTCTGGCGACCGGCCGGTCGCGCAAGGAACCCGTAGGCAACATCATGAGCAGCCGGCTGGAGACGGTCACCCCGGAAACGCCGGCCTTCGAGGCGCTGCTGCTGATGTCCCGCCAGGACATCCATCATCTGCCGGTACTGGCCGGCAAGCGTCCGGTGGGGCTGATATCGACCACGGACCTCATCCGCCACCAGGGCACCAACGCCGTCTACCTGGTGCGCGACATACGCCGCTGCGAGTCGGTCGCCGCCCTGTCCCGAGTCGCCAGATCGCTCCCGGAACTGCAGATCCAGCTGGTGCAGTCCGGGGCCACCGCCTTCCATCTCGGTCAGGCCGTCACGGCGGTGATCGACGCCCTGACCCGGCGCCTGCTGAAACTGGCCGAGGCGGAACTGGGTCCGCCGCCGGTCCCCTATGCCTGGCTGGCCTGCGGCTCGCAGGGACGCCGCGAGCAGACCGTACACACCGATCAGGACAATGCCCTGATCCACGCCGACTCCGAGCAGGATGTCGATGACTATTTCATCGGCCTCGCGACCTTCGTGACCGACGGGCTCGACCGCTGCGGGCTGCCACACTGCCCGGGTGGAGTGAGCCCCAAAAACGCCGACTGGCGCCGTAGTGTCAGTGGCTGGCGCAAGGCGTTCTCGAGGGTGACCCACAATCCGGATCTCAAGGGTGCGATGCTTGCCGCGCATTACTTCGATCTACGCGTCATCCACGGGGACGCCAGGCTGTTCGATCCGCTGCGTGCCGAGGCCCTCCTGAGCGGCGTGCGCCGCCCGTTCATCAACCACATGGTCACTAACGCCCTGCGCCATTCACCGCCCCTGGGATTCTTCCGGCAACTGGTGCTGGTCCGTGGTGGTGAGCAGGCCGACACGCTGGATGTGAAGAAGCAGGGCCTGCTGCTCGTCTCGAGCCTGGCGCAGGTCTACGCACTGCTCGGACGGCTGACGGGCATGCATACCCTGGAGCGACTCCGCGGTGCCGTACAAGCGGGGATCATCAACCGCGATGCCGGGGCCAACCTCTGCGATGCCTACGAGACGCTCGCCACGCTGCGCACCCGGCACCAGGTCAATCAGTTGAAGGGCGGTCTGCGCCCCGACAACTTCGTTCCCCCGAAATCGCTTTCGGCGCTCGAACGCGGGCACCTCAAGGACGCCTTCGCGGTCATCGCAACCATGCAGAAGAACCTACGGGTGCAGCTGGCGGGCACGGGATCGCTGTGATCCGCCCGGGCCCCTGGGTATTCTCCTGGCGCCGCCGCCGCCTTGCGGCACGACTGCCCGAGAATCCGCTGCGCGACTATCTGAGACAGGGGATGCCGGATCCCGACGGGGACTGCCGGGACACCCCGTTCCTGGCCGTGGACCTGGAAACCACCGGACTCAACCCCGGGGAGGACCAGATCCTGAGTATCGGCTGGGTCGCGATGGACGGCCTCGCGATTCGTCTGGCGACGGCCGAACAATGCCGGGTGCGTCCAAGCCGGGACATCCCGGAATCCAGCGCGGTGATTCACCAGATCACCGACGATGCGGCCGCACAAGGGGGAACGCTCGCCGATGCCCTGGCCAATCTTCTCCGCGCACTGGCCGGCCGCGTGATGCTCGCCCACCACGCCGCCGTGGAGACCGGATTCCTCGACCGGGCCTGCCTTGCGGAGTACGGTCATCGCTGCATGATCCCCACCGTGGACACCCTCCATCTCGCCCGCGAGGAACTCGAGCGACGGCAGGAGACCGCTCGCTCAGGGGGGCTCCGACTGAACGCCCTGCGGCAGCAGTACAATCTGCCGCGCTATCGTGGGCACGATGCCCTGCTCGATGCGCTGGCGGCGGCGGAGTTGTTCGCCGCGCAGATCACGCATCGGGCCGAGGGACGTCCGCTGCCACTGCACCGGGTGCTGCACCGCCCCGGAGCCCTGTGGTGATACCGGCTGGGCTACCAGGGAATCGGCGGGCAGACTTCCGGCTGCATGCTATTCTCAAGGGCTGCATGGCGGCATCGGGGGGCCGCTGGGGCGTGCCAGTGCAGCGAGCAGCCAGGGGTCGCGGTGACGGCCCCTCGAACAACCATGACCTGGACCATTTGGAGGCAAGAAATGAGCGACAACATCGAATCCGCGTTGCATGAAGACCGCCACTTTCCCCCGCCCGAGGACTTCGTGGCGAAGGCGCGTCTGAAGCCTGCGGATGCCGAGGCCCTCTACAGGAAGGCGGATGAAGACTACGAGGGGTTCTGGTGCGACCTGGCGCGCGAGAAGATCACCTGGAAGAAGGAATTCAGCGTAGGCCTGGATGACAGCCGCGCACCGCATTTCGCCTGGTTCACCGACGGCGTGATGAATGTCTCCTACAACTGCATCGACCGGCACCTGGAGGAACGCGGCGACAAGCCGGCCATCATCTTCGAGGGCGAGTCCGGCGACACCCGGACCTACACCTACCGCGACCTCTACAACGAGGTCGGCAGGCTCGGCAATGCCCTGCGCTCGATGGGCGTGAAGAAGGGTGACCGCGTGGTCATCTACATGCCGATGATCGCCGAGGCCGTGATCGCGATGCAGGCCTGCGCGCGGATCGGCGCCATCCACTCGGTCGTGTTCGGCGGCTTCTCGGCCGATGCCCTGCGGGACCGGCTCGACAACTCCGGCGCCGGGGTGATGATCACGGCCGACGGCGGGACCCGCGGCGGCCGCGTGGTCTCCCTGAAGAAGAACGTGGACAAGGCACTCGAAATCAGCGAGGGTCTGGTCAAGAAGGTCATCGTCTGCAAGCGTGCCGGCAATGACGTGGACATGCAGGAGGGCCGCGACGTCTGGTGGCACGACGCCGTTGCCGGGGAGTCGAACGACTGCGAGCCCGAGTGGGTCGAGGCCGAGCACCCGCTGTTCCTCCTCTACACCTCCGGCTCCACGGGCAAGCCGAAGGGTATCCAGCATGCCAGCGCCGGCTACCTGCTGAATGCCGTGATCACCAACGAGTGGGTCTTCGACCTGCGGGACGATGACGTCTTCTGGTGCACGGCCGATGTCGGCTGGATCACCGGGCATACCTATGTGGCCTATGGCCCCCTGTCCGTCGGTGCAACCCAGATCGTCTACGAGGGCGTGCCCACGGTCCCGGATGCCGGGCGCTGGTGGAAGATGTGCCAGGACCACGGCGTGACCGTGTTCTACACCGCCCCGACCGCAATCCGCGCGCTGATGAAGGCGGGCGACGAGCTGCCCGCCCAGTACGACCTCTCGAAGCTGCGCCTGCTCGGAACCGTGGGGGAGCCGATCAACCCCGAGGCCTGGATCTGGTATCACAAGAAGATCGGCGGGGAGCACTGCCCCATCGTCGACACCTGGTGGCAGACCGAGACCGGCGCGAACATGATCGCACCGCTGCCGGCCGTCACCATCACGACCCCGGGTTCCTGCACCCGGCCGCTGCCGGGGATCATCGCCGACGTGGTCAACGAGGAAGGTGAGAGCCTGGAACCCGATCAGGGTGGGCTTCTGGTGATCAAGAAGCCCTGGCCCTCGATGCTGCGCACGGTGTGGCAGGACGACAAGCGCTACAAGTCCACCTACTGGCCCAAGTTCGATGGCAAGTACTATCTCGCCGGGGATTCGGCGCGCCGCGATCAGGACGGCAACTTCTGGATCATGGGGCGCATCGACGACGTGCTGAACGTGTCCGGCCACCGTCTGGGCACGATGGAGATCGAATCGGCCCTGGTCGCGCACGAGGCGGTGGCAGAGGCCGCTGTCGTGGGCCGCCCGCATGACGTCAAGGGCGAATCCATCGTCGCCTTCGTGATCCTGAAGGGTGATCGTCCCACGGGCGCGGCAGCCGACGAGATGGTGAAGACCCTGCGCAACTGGGTCAGCGACCACATCGGGCCGATTGCCAAGCCGGACGACATCCGCTTCGCCGACGGTCTGCCGAAGACCCGCTCCGGCAAGATCATGCGCCGGCTGCTCCGTTCCATCGCCAAGGGCGAGGAGATCACCTCCGACATCTCAACCCTGGAAAACGAAGGCGTGGTCTCGCAGCTTCAGGGCAGGGCCTGAGGCCGGTCACGGCCTCACCCCAGCCTGACCGGGGTGGGGCCGCTTCCGTCTGCATGGCCCACGAGCGAACCGATCCGGGACTGAACCTTATGCATGGCGCAGGAGTGCCACGCAGGCCCTGGCGCAGCAGTGGCAATACCGCGTTTGCTCCCGCATCCCGCCGGCGGCAGGCCACCCACCCGGCAAACCCCATGGACCACCCGCTTGTCACGCCAGTCGGCGGAGGCTTTGCTATGTTCGGGGGACATCGCGGACAAACGCCACCAGGATACGGGGGAAACCATGTCGGCTCGTGCTTCAATCATGAAGGGATCCATCATCGCAGCAGTGCTGTCCCTGGCCCTGCTGCCGGCCCTGAGCAAGGCGGAATCCCTGGAGGTGGGCATCACCGCCACCATGGATCGCGTCGAGGTCCTGCATCAGGGTGAACCGGTGGTCATTCAGCGTGACCAGGATACGTTCAATACCGTCACGCCCGACTTCAGCATGACCTCCCGGCCCTGCCCTCCGTACTGCATCCAGCCGATGACGGCCGGTGCGGGCATCGAGACACTGGGCGAACTGGAATTCATCGATTACCTGCAGCGCACCGGCGAGGATGACAGCATCGTCGTGATCGACTCGCGCACCCCCGAGGAGTACGCGAGGGGGACCATCCCGGGTGCGATCAATCTCCCCTGGGATCAGCTTCATTTCGGTTCCGGCGCGGACCCGGAACGGGTCCAGAGCTACCTGGAGGATTTCCGGGTGACCTTCGATGGCGACTTTTACGACTTCAGCCAGGCCAAGACGCTGGTGCTGTTCTGCAACGGCCCATGGTGTGGCCAGTCGCCCACCAACCTGCGCACCCTGACCACCCTCGGCTACCCGGCGGATCGACTGAAGTGGTACCGGGGTGGCATGCAGCTCTGGCATCTGCTCGGACTGACCGTGATCAAGCCCTGAAGGTGACCGGCCGGGGGTTTTCGCTTCGCACCGGATGCCGCGAGGCACAGCCGAAGCGTAGCGGAACGGCCGGACACGCCGGCATCGGCCCCGACCACCGGCCGATGCAATTCGCTCCCCGCAGGCGCACCCTGGGGCGCGTTGCCCACGGTTTTCGTTGACGCTGGCGATGCCCGGTCCTAGTATTCCGGGTCCGCATGGCCCCGGACGTCCCCCGCCAATGACCTACTGTGTTGCCATCAAGCTCGACGACGGCCTCGTGTTCGCCTCCGACTCGCGAACCAATGCCGGGGTGGATCAGGTCAGCACCTACAGCAAGATGCACACCTTCGAAACGGAGGGCGAGCGTCTGTTCGTCGTGCTCACCGCCGGCAATCTTGCAACCACCCAGGCCGTGGTCAACCGGCTGAAGCGGGAGATGGAGGAGGGCGTGGAGGGCAGCTTCGCCGACGTCACCCACATGTCCGAGGCAGCCGAGTATCTCGGCCGGGTGAACCGGGAGGAACAGGAGAAACACTCGGAGGCCCTGTCCAAGTCCGGCATCGTCGCCGAGGCCACGCTGATCATCGGCGGCCAGATCCAGGGTGAGGAGCCGGAGATCTTTCGCGTATACCCCCAGGGCAATTACATCACCACCAGCACCCATACACCGTTCCTGCAGATCGGCGAAAGCAAATACGGCAAACCGATACTCGACCGCATCATCACCCCTGCCACGCCACTGGGCGATGCCGCACGCTGTGCCCTGGTGTCCATCGATTCCACCATTCGTTCCAACCTCACGGTCGGTCCCCCGATCGAGGTCTTCGTCTACGAGGGCGGCTCCTATGCCTTCGAACACTACCTGTGCCTGGACGCCGACAATGACTATCTGCACGCCCTGACCCACGCCTGGGACGACAACATCAAGAAGGCCTTCATCGATCTGCCGCGCTTCGACTGGGAGGCGACGAAGGGACGCAAGAAACGCGGCACCCTGTTCCACGCCCGCGCATCCAAGCAGGCGTCGAAAACGTCGCGCTGAGGATTCCGGCACCGCCATCCCTTGCGCCGGCAGGCGGTCGCCGCGCGACCCACGGTCGCGGGTCTCCCCCCGCGGGCCTGGTCTCAACGGTTCGCGGGCAGCGCCTCTTCGAGGCGCTGCACATCCACCGAGACCGTCAGCGTGTGCCGTGCGCCACTGCCGCGGACGACCCCACGGATCGGCGCCACGTCGCCGTAGTCGCGACCCCAGGCCAGGGTGACATAACGCTGATCCGGTACGGTGTCGTTGGTCGGATCGAATTCGAGCCAGCCACGGGTCGGGTCATAGAGTGCGAACCAGGCATGGCTGGCGTCCACGCCGACGAGCCTCGCCGCCCCGGGCGGCGGCCTGGTCTCAAGGTATCCGGACACGTACCGTGCCGGGATACCCAACGCCCGGCTGCATGCGATCGCGAGATGGGCAAAGTCCTGGCAGACGCCTGCACGTTTCTCGACCACATCGCTCAATGGCGTGCTGACCTCGGTCTGCCCCGGCCGGTAGTCGAATGCCTCGAAGATGAAGCGCGACAGCTGCCGGCCCAGCGCCTCGACGCCCTGCCCCGGATCCACGGTCAGACCCAGGCGCTGCAGCAGGTCCGGCCATTCGGGCAGCAACGGGGATGCCTGGCTGAAGCCGCGGGCCTCCAGCGCGGCAGGCCTGGCATCGCTGCGCAGGCGCTCACGGGCCGCGGCCAGGGGGAGCGGCGGATCGAACGGGAGTTCCGCCTCGACCGTGAGCCGGCCCACCTCCGATACGGTGGTCACGCTCCACTCCCGGTGCGTCTCCTGGATACCCAGAATGCTGCCCGGGTTCCCGAAGGCATCCACGTACTCCGCCAGGTAGCTTGCCTGCGGAACCACGTCCATCCGGAAGGCGTGCAACCGCTGCAGCGGCGTGGATCGCGGCTTCAGCCGCAGTTCGTTGAGGCTGCCATGCACCGCGTACGGATACCGATACCGGGTGACATGGGTGATGCGGTATCTCATGACACCGCGCGCCCCGCAAGCGGCAGGGTCGGTGCTGGAGCCAGGTAATGCGCGAACATCGCCTGATAGCTGGCCGCCAACGCCTGCTGCTGCTGGAGCAGCAGGCTGTCCAGGCCTGCACGCAGGCCTCCCTCGGGCTCGGCCCAGTCCGCGACCACGGCGAGGCGCAGTCGGGAACGGGCCTCCTCGAGGTGACGGGCATGCTCGGGCAGGCGTTCGCCGTGCCCGAGACACGGCAACTGCTCGACGTGCTCCACCAGGCGGTCCAGTTGATAGATCAGGGCCCGCGGATTCTCCGGCTCCAGCAACAGCAGATCCAGCAACCCGAGGGCGTTGCGCCGGTTCGCCGGCCGGGAACGGAAGATGGACAGGCTCTCGGCGAAGGCCAGTACCATGTCGCCCAGGAGCACGGCCTGGCGCGGCTCCGGCGGCACCACCAGGGTCGCACGCAGGAGGTTCACCAGCATCAGGCCGCGCTCCAGTCGCCGCCCGCTATCCATGAAGCGCCAGCCGTGATGCCGCAGCATGCTCTCATGGGCCAGTCCCGAAAGGGCCAGCAGATGCACCGTGAGATCGCCGAGGATGCCCTCTGCCGCCAGCGGATCGCGTAGTCCTGCGAGCGGTTGCCCGACCTCCCGCAGTCCCGTCAGTACGCGCACGCTTTCCGCGGAAAGCCGGTCGCGCAGGGCGTTGGCGGTATTGTGCAGGGCGTTCAGGGCCGAGGGCACGCTGCCCGCGACGC